>DAITOV010000008.1:0-30951 GCA_036833945.1 Abditibacteriia bacterium | reverse complement strand
TGTTTCCTGAATTCTGTTTCCCATTACTCGACTGTAGGACGTTACTTTTCAGGATCGGTATTAGCTCCAATTGCTTTAAGCCATGACCAACTCCGGCACCTGGAACGCGCCGGGAATCCACTGTTTACTGACGGACTCACCGATACCCACAACCCACTGCGCTGCTTGCCCATTCACGGGACGTTTGATTGCTGCAATGAGTTGATGCGCACCGGCTTCCAATTGAACTTCTGCTTGCTGTCGTTCCGGCACCCGATGAAATGAAGGTGCCATGACTCCCGCCTCGCGTTCAAACAAAAAACTGCCATTTACCCACACGCGGCAAGACTGGTTGCAGTTGAACATCACCAAGACCGGCTCGCTCTTTTCCAGTGAGAACGAATATTGAACCAACAAATATTCGTCTTCAAAATCGCTGTGTTGCCAGGAGGTAAAAGTGCCGGGAAGTTCAACGACGCCCGACTCTGCGGGAAATTCCAATCCATTCCGCGCAGGGAACTGGGCCACATGCGCCACCTTCACCGGCAGTTTCAAATGAGCCACCTCCTGAATCAGTTCCGGCTCATCGGGCCATTGGTTATTCAACCGCTCCCGCAGGTTCAACACCAGGTCGGTAAACGCATCTAAGGTTGCAGGAGCGTCCAATTCACGAATGCCGGGGCTTAGCACCAGGTCTCGGCCTATCGGGGCCAGCCATTTCTCGCCGATGCTGTTGGGGTCGATAATCCCCATCAAAGCCCCGACCGTCGCAGCGGTGCAATCGGTATCTTTACCGCAGTTGGTGGCGATGCAGATGGCACGACTGAAATCACCCTCCGATGCCAGCCAGCCCAACACCGAAAACGCGATATTCATCGGCGCATCGGTAAAGTTTTCATGGCCGTGATGTTGCAAAATCAGCGCGCGCACCGCGCGCCAATCGCGCTTTTCGTGCCACCAGGTCTGCGTATCGGCCACGGCACGGCGCACCCGGCTTTCTGCGGGCAACGTATCCAGAGCATCGCGCAAAAGAATGGCGGTATCGCTCTGAACGAAAGCGGCGCTTTGCAAAGCAGAGAGAAACACTTCGCCCCAGATGCCTTCATCGGCATGATCGACACAGGCATCTTCATAGGCATAGGCAGCAGCCAACGCGGGCTGGCCAGGTGCCAGACACGCCCAGAGTTCACTGCGAATCGGCGCGCCCATGCCGTTGGCGAACCAGTTGTCGTGCGAACCCGAAAGCGGTGGCTGCAACCCGTTCTTCAAGTTGCGAAGCGCCACGCCGTATTCATCCCAGGGAAAATCCACATGATCGAGCCAGGCCTGCGCCAGCACGTGGCGGCTCACTTTGACCTGGGCCAGTTGATCGAGAACGCAAGCCCAGACTACCTGCAAATCGAGGTCGTCGTTAGGCAGCATTTCGGTGGGCACCGGTTCGTAGAAATGCAAATCGAGCGGCCCGTCCACGCCTTCAAACGGTAGGCCGAGCGTCCCACCGACCGCTTTTCCCAACCAGCAGCCCATTACTTTTTCGCGGTAGTTATTCATATTTTTGTCAGAGAAAATTTCAACCCGATTGGGTTGAAGCCAGGGCCTGATAAGCGGCCTGGGTCGCCTTGAGTCCGTCTTCGCCCGATGCCAATCCCTGCAACGCTCCCACCTCTATGCTGCGGGCAAAAGCCTCATGCACGCGCTCGAAATGCTTCTCTAAGTCGCCGCACTCCACTTCCAGCGTTTCGGTGGCCGTCCAGGTGCGAATCTTCTGGCTTTCCGAACTATAGCTAATAGTGCCGTTGTCGCCGATGACCGTCACTTCATAGAGCATGCCGGTATCTTTAGTGCGCTTGGTAAAAAGCCATCCGGCTTCTACCAGGGCAATTGCACCACCCTCCAACTGGCAAGTGGAAATCACATGCTGGGGGTGTTCGTGGGGCGCAATGCGCACTCCACAGGCTTCGATGCGCACAAACTCCTGCCCGGTGAACCAGCGCACGCCTTCGAAGAAATGCACGGCGGAATCGATCACCGGCCCGCCGTTCGCCATGAACTTTTCGAATCGTTCGGGCGGCTGCCACTGATGAGCCGACCAATCGTATACGAAGCGTACCACACGGATGGCACCGATATCGTGCTGCTCGATCATCCGCTTGACCGTCAGGTAAGGGTCGGAGCTGCGCGTGTTGAAATTGACTGCCAGCAATCGGTTGTGGCGCACGGCTACCTCACACATCTCACGGCACTGTTCGAGCGACTGCGCCATTGGCTTTTCACACAGCACATGAATGCCGCGCTCCAAGGCTGCAAGAGCGATCTCATAATGGGTTTCGACATGAGTAGCGACCACGACCGCATCCAGCGGAACTGTTTCCAGCAATTCGCGGTAATCGCTAAAATTATGTTGCGGCTGATACTGATTCACAACCTGTTGGAGACGTTGTGGATGAGTTTCCACCACGGCGGCCAGATTCCAATCCGATGAGGCAGCAATGGCATGCAGGTGGCCCTCCGCCACGACGCCACACCCGATAACGGCAATATTGAGCATAATCCCTTTTTTCTCTATTATTTGAACAGCGCAGTATCCGTATCGTTGAAAACGATTTTGTTGTCAAGCACAAAACCTCGCAACGAGAGAATTCGTTCAGCTCGTTTTCGGTGATTCAACGCCAAAGAGTTCCTTGAAATCGATCCATTGTGTCTTGCTTTTCTCCACCAGTTCGTCGTGCTCGGCCAAACCAATATGATTGAGTTCATATAAAGAATCGATTACTTTACGCAGCAACTGTTTGTCTTGTGTGGCACCGGCTTTCACAGCATCGGTCATGGCTTGCAAAAACAGCGGCACACGCACCAGATTGGCCATTTCCTGTTCGGGAAAACCAGCGTCCTTTGGCAAGGTATTCCATGTTCTTTCGCCTAATACTTTGCGAAAGGCCGAAATATCGCCAATGACTTTGGTTTTGAACTCGGCGTTGATTTGGTCGGGGGTTTTCTTTTCCTTCAAGCCTTTGGCGATGAGATCTACAAATGCGGTTAACTGCACTTTGGGGGAGAGAGTAAGCACCAGGCCTTGAAGCTTCACGCGTTCGGTGATAGCATCCAGAGCTTGATAAAGCTTGCGATCGACCTTTTGGCCCGACCACATCAGTTCGCCCGCCGCCACCATATCGCCGCGATGCAGCAAATCCCAACTGGTGAACATCATGCCTTTGGCGCGCCCGTCTTTGAGATAGGGCTGCAACTGCTGGTACCAAAGATAACTATTATCCCGGAAGTAACCTGCCGGGGCGCCGATAATGGAGAACCCCATACCAGTGAGGTGTTCGAGGCGGCTTTTAATGATATCTGCATTTCCTGGTTTAGCATGATAAAACCAGGGCACCACGACAATATCCTTGGGAATATCCCCGGCGACTTCGTTGAGAATGCCGTTGCTCACACCGGTTCTGCCGGGACGCAATAAATCATCCCACATCAGAATTTCAGCATCAGGATTATTCTTCTTGATGCGGTTGTACCAGTGCATCAGGTCGCGCTGCACCAGTTGCATGGGCGTCAGGCCGCTTTGCAAGTCGCGTGAATCCTTGCCCAACTGCCAAATTTCATCGTGGCCGATATGGATGGTAGAAGGATTCAGGCTTGCCTGCACACCGTCCAACGTGCGATCGACAATGCGAAACGATTCCGGGTCACTGATATTCCAGGCCTGGTGCGGCGTCGATTTGGTGACAGCGTTGTAACTCACCAAAACTTCCTGCCCTTCCTGAATCGCACCACCTTCCACCGCCTGCAGTTGCCAGGGTGCGTTTTCGGGTTTATAAGGCCGGATGGTTTGGCCGGGAATGATTTTGAAATCCTTATCTTTCTGATATTCGAGCTTTCCTTCAATATCGGTCACGACAATCGGTGCCGACGCGTTAGTGACGACGTTTCTTTGCGCCAGAGCCGTGGGCGCGGCCAGGCTGAGGATGAGTTTTTCTTTTTCGATCCATTCGCCGGTCGAGAGCATCGGTGCCTGGTCGGTCACTCCGTACCCCCACCCTGGCCCTTGCACCAGCGGAATGAAGTCGATGTGATATTTACGGCAGGCTTCCTGAAAGTAACGGGCTAATTCACGTCTTTCCCCGGCGTGATTGAACCACCAGTTTTGCCCGGCGTTCCAGTTCGACTCGAAAACGATGGCATTGTATTTCAAGAGCAACGCCCGATCGACATAGCCATCGAGTGCCGCTTTAGTGTTAAAAGGGCCGTTATAAATGCCGTAAACCATGCGCCGGGGCATCTCGGGCCAGTCGCGGATAATCAAGCCGGGTAGCGTCAGGTCGTGGCGAAGCAATTGGCGCAAGGTCTGGATACCATAGACAGCCCCGCGTGCATCGGTCGCGCGAATCAAGACGCGGTCGTTTGCAATCACCAACGAATAGCCTTCGGCCTGTTTCACATCAATGCGAGAAAATAACGCATTGGGGAAGCGAAGCGTTACATCGTCCGAAGTTCGGCTAATGAAGATGACGTTCGAGAGCGTCGGCGTTTCACGCGTATCCTTCTGGGTTTTTAATGTGATGCCCGCGCGCCGTTCCACATCACGAGCAAGAAGCTGAGCGCCGGGCAAGTCTTCATCGTGCAAAACACGAATCGTGGTATTGGCATTGATTTGAAAGGGATTGCTTTGGCGGCCATTATCGAACACCTCTTGCGGATGCGGAGTAACGGAAAGGCGATCTCGATGGGGGCTGAGCCTCGACTGCGCATCGGCAGTTGCAACAAGCGGACTCGCCAGCGATAGAATTAAAAAAAGTGTGACTTTAATCAGGTGTTCTAATCTCATAATGCTTCATTTCCTTCCGAATCTACTGCCCCAGATCGGCGTTCCAGGCACCTTTCGCGCCGGTATATTTTGCAGCTTCATTCACTATGGCCGCAGTCTGGAGAAATTTCACATGCCCATCGGCATAGAGCATGTTGGCCCCTTTGAAATGACGCCCGTTGGCGCAGTCGTCACGATAGTTCGCAGAAACCGGATAATAGAATCCGCTCCTGCTGGGGTTGTAACAGTTTCGGACATGGCTTTCGGGCAGTTGCAGATACGACATGCCGGGAATATAGCCGGTATTGGAAGTAGAGGTCAGTGCGATATTAACCGCCGAATTGTAGTCCATGACATGGTTGCCTGCATCCATATACATAAACACACTGGCTGCCGAAGCGATTTGCGATACATGCAGGGAAGCCGTGGTTGCCGGGACGGCAATCTGGAGAAGATGCTGATTGGCCCCGTAATTCCCCCGGCTGATATCCGTAAAATTCGTGGATGGACAATAAAAGACCTGCAGATTTTTTACATAGGGATACACGCTATGCACAAAAAGCCAGTACCCTGAGCGAGGATTGGGAAGCCCGGTAGGGACTGGCTGGGCTGTCTGGCGCTGCCCGTAAGGGAACCTCTCATCGTGATCCTGGATATATTGCATAACGCCCAACCCAATCTGTTTGAGGTTACTCTGGCAACTGGTGCGGCGGGCATTTTCACGTGCCCGCGCAAATACGGGAAACAGAATTGCAGCAAGGATAGATATGATCGCTATAACGACAAGTAACTCTATCAGTGTAAACCCACGGTGCTTCGGGATGCTTCTCATGGCTTCTCCTTGGTCTTTCAACCGATTAGGACTGCTCTATTATACCACCTCAATTCAACTTCTAAACATACAGTCATACAGATGCGTATTCCTCTCCATTTTCACGCCTGACAAACGACCTGAAAATGAGGAGCAAACTAACGCTGATATTCCTCCTGTCGCTTGCCAGGCTCAAGAGTAATACGCTGCACCGGCAATGAAATAATATCCCGGCAAGGCTGCCTCGACAAAATCCACTGCTGGATTTTATCGGCCGCAGTCGAGATCATTTTGGGGTGGTCGAAAAACCACAATGCGCCTTCTTCCTTGAAATATTGCCGGGAAAGGATCGTGGTCTCGCCGCCGGTCGTGCCCAGGCTCAGGTTCGGAAATTGGCTCAAAAGGCCGCTATCAATCAGGCCATAATCGAGAAGATCGTTCTGATAGCAGAATAAAGCGTCGTATTTCCCATCCACAAGCGTGCGGTAAACCTGCCCGGTAGCCTGCTGCAAAAGGGGGAGTTCGCCAAGATTCTTGAGCGCCAACGATTGAGCGATTTTACTGACCGGCTCGCTCAGCACGGTATAGTCTTTTTCGCGCCCGAGTTGTTTGGCACCATCAGCCAGGCCACGCAGGAAATCGGCATAGGGAGTGATTTTCAGGTCGTCGATAACCACCAGCAAACGCTTGCGCTTCAAAGTCTGGAAGAAATGCGTCGCGACATCCTTGCCGACATCGTAAACATTCAGCACCACCGCCGGCAACTCTGCGCCTTCCAATAAACGATCGGCCAGCACCACCGGAATCGTCTGCGAAAGCTCGTTGAAAAATTCGCCGTTGCGGCTGTTCTCGCACGGCCACACGATGAGCGCCTTCACTCCGTTATGCACCAGGTGGCGGGCGACTTCCCTTTCACGCTCGGAATTATCCTCCGAAGAGACCGAAACCAGCAGATTGTAGCGGTCGCGAAAAACGCGCTCGGCATAATAGAGCACGGCCTGCGAGAAGGCCATGTGGGAATAGGGATAAATCAAGCCAAAGGTAATGGCCGTGCGCCGGGCGGGGTCTTCATCGACCACGATTACGCCCTTACCGTGATGCGCCTGCACGATGCCTTCGCTCTCCAACTCGCGCAACGCGCGCTGCATCACGTTGAGCGTGACGCCGTATTCATCTTTAAGCACACGCAGGGAAGGCAGCGGCACGCCGTGCGGATACTCTTTGGCGCGAATCTTCTGGCGCAGGCTTAAAGAAACCTGCCGCGCTAAAGGAATACCTTTACCCTCTCGAATGACTGTGCTCATCGTGTTTTGCGCATACTGTAATACTGTATGCTTAATATTACACGAAGATTGAAACCTCTGTCAACAAAGAATATGGACTGTAGGTTCTCCGGGCATAAGTAGGGGCTCCCCTTGTGGGTGCCCGGTGCGTATCAGACAGTATGGCATGTTAACCGAGCAATAACGTCGCGGGCACCCACAAGGGGCGCCCCTACAAACGCTACGAAAAACGCAATATTCGCCCTCGAATATATTGCATGCAAGGATGTATCATTGATTTTGAGACCCAATGCAAACATTTATGGCAGCTTGATAACATGCAGATTTTCCGAGGTTTCAATCTGCTTAGTCCGCACCGCACCACCGCTGCGATTTAAAATAATGACATAGCTTGCAGTCGCCGTTTCCACCTGCCATGCCACCGCACGGGAAAGAGGCACCGCTACACCGGTTGCATTCTTCACCGGAAGCGTCGCAACGTTTTTCACCGCACTCACTCCATCGGGAACACTTATATCGAACGCCGCGCCGAACTGTGCGCTGCTTTGGTTTTCCTGCCGCACAAACAGCATCGGGCCGGGCTGGGGGCGATAGCCGCGCGGCACTTGCGCAGTCACGAACTGTGCGTCCGGCATCGGTGCAAAAGTGACGTGTAGATCGCGGGCGGGCTGGTCTTTCGAGGCAATACGCAACGCTAGCGTAACCGCTTCGTTGCTATGCGCCGCACGAACCTGGCCCAGCCAATCATAACCGAAGGCTGTTTTGGGGTCGGCTACCGGAGCTAATGCCAACGCTATGCGCGGTGTGCCGATTTCTTCCTTATCGCCCGGCTGCCAGGGCGTGTAGAGCGGCCAGTCGAAAGTGTGCTCACCCTCGCCGTGCAACACATCACCGACGAAGAAAATCCCGTCGAGAATCGCCACCACGCGCGACTGCTCAATGCCCGGATACAGCGGCGACTGCGCGTTTTCGGTGATGAGCGCGGCAGGCAATGAGGGGCGGTCGAGGAACGCCGCCAACTTCGAGGGTTGCACCGCCTGGTTTTTGCCATCGACCACCACGCTGTTGTGCCCGAAGGTTTTTTCCATGGTGTGGGCTTCGGGGGCGCTATAGATAATGCGGCCGATTTCGCCCGTCACCCGGCCACTTTCATCGAACAGGCTAAAATGCAGGCGGTCGTGCTCACCTCTGTCCCACTGGGAAATGTAGTTGATGCTCAGTGCGCGAAAACCTTGCGCCGATTGCTCGCGCAACCAGAGATAGCCGGTGTTGGGCAATAAGGAACTGTCATGCAAACGCGTTCCGGCCTGGCTCTCCGCGATGCGGATTTCTTCGGCTGTGAGATACGCAGGCGGCCACAGCTTAGCGGCCTTCAGGGTGGGAATATATTTGGGGTCGCGATAAATACGGTAGGCGAAATCGAAGGCGCTCCAGGTGTTCTTTTGCTCGTAAATCCCTTCGGGCGAATGCGCCACCATACCGTCGAAGACGCGCTTGAGACGCTGGTTCATCACGTTCACGCCGCGCTCATCGAGGTAACGCGCAAAGTGCAGCATCGCCGCCAGGGTCGACCAGTGATAGGCTCCCGCTTCGTGGCTGATGCCGTCTTCGCTAAAGGCGTGCTCTACCATTTCATAAAACCCGTGATCGCCGTAAATCGCTTCGCCCGCCAACGGCCAGTAGTCGAGCGCAAAGGCGGCATGCATCGTCGCCAGGTAATGCTCGGCCTGCATGTTGGAGTAACCAATATCGTGGGTATATATCGCCAGCGTTTCGGGGCGCAGGAATTGGTCTTCAATCACTGCGCGGTCGCCATCGCTCAGCGCCGGGCTTTGCTTGATTTTGGCATAAGCATCGCAAATTTGCGGGAAAATATACGAAGCCATCAAGGTGTTCAGCCCCAACCGCGAACGCCCCGAAGTAGCGTCCGACGCACTGGGCCGCAAGAACGGATATTGACGCGCGTATTCCAGCAACATATCGCGCGCCGCAGCGGCATAGCGCACCTCGCCAGTGGCGCGAAAGGCATCGGCTAAGAGATCGGCGCGCTTGAAGTTATCGGTGTGGATGCGCTGGATGTAGCCATAGACGTATTTGTCGTCGGTGAGAACTTCGCCGGTCTTCGGGTCGCGATGGCGAAACCACGAAAGCGGCTCGGGGGTGCTGCTGGTGACGGCGTTATAGTATTGCTGGGGATGGGTGGCAGGCCCGTGCGTGGGCACGCCCCAATCGTCCAGTAATGCTTTTTCGGCCTGCGCCACGATTTTCTGCGGTTCTCTCACCGGTGGAAAATCGCGCAGCGTGGGTGGCAGCGTTGCCCATAAATAGCGGGGGCGATAGCCGCGCAACGGTGTGAACTGCGTCGCGTCTTCTTCGCTCAATGCCACAAACGCCTGCACCGGTTCGCTGTAGAGCGGCGGCAACTTTTTCGCGGCAGCAACGGGCATCGCAAGCCGCACTGGAATCACACGCCGTTCACGCGGTTTGAGGGTGAGGGTCTTGCTTTTCCAATCGGGTTTGAAATGTCTGGTACGCGCCGCATCGAGCCACAGCCGTGCCGTGCGCGGCTGCGTGTCGGAGTTGGTGACGACAAGCTGATAGGCCCAAGCAATCTCGTTTTTGGAATCGGCTCGCTTGGCCGCCATTTCATCGAAATCGACGCCCACTACCCGCTTCACAAAAGTCAGAGAACCGACCTCCACTTCGCGCCAGTTCTCTTCGCTCGGCACGCGCTGCCACACTTTGTGCAGTTCGAGGTTGAGCGCGCGTTTTTCGAGGTCGCTATCGCCACCCACCCACCAGCCGTCGTCATCGCGGTTGAGGTCGAAGCGCACGGTTTGCCACTCGCCCTGCCGCATCGGCGATTTACTATACCAGTGGCGGCGCAGCCCCTTCACCGGGTAGGCGGTGAGTTCGGGCTGCCACAGCACTTCACCGCCGCGTGGCTTGAAGCGCAGATGGATTTCATCGTAGTCGCGGGGACGAATTTTCAAGGCGTCGAGGTCGAAACTGAGCGTGGCTTTATCGGTGCCTTCGGGCAACCGCCACGTCATACCTGTAGCAGTTTGCTGCAGTTGTGCATCGCCACTCACGTCGGCAGTTTGCGATTTCAGCGGCAAATGAATATCCGGGGCTGCTATCACGGTTTGAGTCATAGCGATAAAAAACAGCAAGAGTGAAAACGACCGGCCAAGCGCAATCTGCATCCGTAGTTTATTCCTTGAGAGAAACCACGCGCCCGCTTTCCACCGATTCTTCCGCTGCAAAGCAAAGCCGCATAGTTTCATAAGCATCGCACGCCGAAGTCGCCGGTGGCAAGCCTTGCGCTACGCGCCGCACCACATCGTGGGTTTGGTCATAGGTGTTGTGGAACCAGAGATGGTCTTCAGCCATGTCCCAGGTAATGGTCTCTACCAAAGTGCTAGTGAAAGTATCAGGCGCATCGCCGAACTCCCAGCGCTTGAGCGTACGCGCAAAAACATCGGTCTCCACCGCGCCCTTTGTGCCCTGCACCAAGAAACGCAGCGTGTGCCCATCGCCGGTTTGCTGGTCGATGACATTTTGCAATGGGTCGCCGCGGAAAGTGGCAGCCGGGGCCATCATGAAGGTGAGGTGGCTCACGGCTCCGTTATTAAAACGATACGTCGCCTGGTAGTTATCGCGCACTTTGTAATAGGGAATGGCGTTCGGCGCAGACACGGCATAGATTTCGGCGACCTCTTCCCCTACCCACCAACGCGGCAAATCGACGTAGTGACTCAGCTTTTCCCCAAAAAGGTTGCCGCCAATACCAGCCGCACGCCAGGTGTTCTTAACCCACGAGCTGGCGATATAGTTACATTGCGTATTCACGACCTCGCCCAGCAGTCCTTCATCAATCCACTTTTTTACCCCGGCATAGAGGCGGGAGTAGCGCAGCTCGAACCCAATCTGCAAAAAGCCGCGCGTCGCTTGAGCGCAATCGACCATGGCCTTGGCATCAGCCAGGGTCACGGCCATCGGCTTTTCGCACAGCACGGCCTTACCGGCTTCCAGCGCGGCTATCGCTAACGGTGCATGGGCATCGTTAGACGAAGTAATAAACACGCAACGCACCTGCGGATCGCACAAAACGTCTCGCAGTTCGGTTGTTGCCGAGATACCGTATTGCTGCCGCAGTTGCTCGACCCGCTCGGGCCGAATATCCTGCGCCACAATCTGCGAAACCAACTCGCATTCCCGCAAATGCTCAATCACAGTGCCACCCATGGCACCCGCCCCTAAGACTCCAACTTTCAAAGAAACTCCTTTAAATTAACCACAGATGAACACAGATAGACACAGATGGGGGAACCGGAAATCTGCTCTGCTGCCGCCTATCGTTTTTTGCTTCAGTTGCTTTCTTGTTTAGGCCCGAGACTTGGAATATGCCATGGCCCACAATCTGTGTTCATCTGTGTCCATCTGTGGTTAATTTCTCTACCCGTTTCCCTTTCTCATCAATCACGTAGAAAGCACCTGCCACCGGCACATCGACTTTGATTGTGCCGTATTCGGGCACGGTAATTTCGACATCTTTCCGCTCTTGCAATGGTGAATAGGTATGCACCAACCATCGCCGATTACCAGCATCCCCTTCCACGAGAGCCAAAGAATAAACCGGAACTTCCGTTTTCAATGTCCAGGGGCGGGGCGCGTCGAGGTTGGTATCGAGCAGAAACCAGCGGTCTTCGTTTTTGAATGCCTCGGGAACAGCAACCTGGTAAGGATGGGGATAAGCACGATTGGGCACCAGTTCGCCTTTGCGCCAGAACTGCTTGAGAGTTTCGTTTCGATAAATACGGTCCACATCCGCTGCCAGAGGCAGAAACCAGGGTTCTAATTCCGCAGTGGTGGCCGACCAACCGCGTGAGGTATAGCCGCGATATTCGCGCAGAACACGTGGGCGCAACAACCACATTCCGAATTGCGAATATCCACTATAGCGCGCAGGTGAATATTTCTGCCCCAGCCCCTCGTAAATTGTGGGAAGGTCGGTTTCTTTTTTATCTGTAGAGCCATCCCAGATGGAAAAGCCGAAACGGAAATCAGGATTTAACTGCAAGGCCTGTTTCTGCATAAAAATCCAGTTCATAGCCTCGATCTGTGGACTCATCACGCGAAAATCGGTGAGGCCGTTATAGCTGGCCGTATAATAGGGCGGCGTACCTCCATCCCACATCAAAGGATCGGGAGCAATTCGGCTGGATGTCGCGATGGAGTAATTAATCCAGCCGGGCCAACGTGCAAACGCAGATCCGCCAAAAGCACTGTAACCCACAAATACCACTTTATCGCGCCACTGAGGACTCAAGGCCCCCCGCATTCCATCCTGCAAAGCGCGATAACGTTCAATCCAGCCATCGGAAACAACCTGACGTTTGAATTCATTATCACGGCCCGTGCCGTACTTTGCCAGGTAACGCGCATCGGTTTCTACATCTTGCCAGCCAAGCTTTCCTGCTTCATTATTGGAAAGCAATACGACATGCGACGGATTGGGATACCACTGCTGCACCTGCTTCATCAGCGGCGAGGTAACCCATTTCGCGCCCACCTCGCGCCACGATTCCACAGGGCCAAACGGGGATAATTTTTTGAGGACTTTCCCATCCGGCGTTATGACATTGGGATTTTTTTCTGCGGGTAAATCAAA
Source organism: Abditibacteriia bacterium (assembly GCA_036833945.1). Taxonomy (GTDB): domain Bacteria; phylum Armatimonadota; class Abditibacteriia; order Abditibacteriales; family Abditibacteriaceae; genus DAITOV01. Next base: position 18,394 of record DAITOV010000008.1, on the reverse strand, counting down.
ATACTGCTTATCCAGATAAAGCAACTGCTCCCACTGCGTTCCAATGAGAGTGATGGGCAAATTGAGTTCGGCAGCGCGTTTAAGCGGCGCTTCGTAATAGGCGCGGCCTTTTTCAATGGTGGTTTCGCCGCTAATGGCATCTGTGGGGATATTGGGAAAAGCGAACCCGGGGATAAGATGATGACCCTTTTCCACCAGGCCGATCTGATAGGCCGGATTAAATCCATTCTCATGCGTATACGTCCCAGCATTCCACGAGGCCAATACCGGGAGTGGACGACCGGCAGGGTCATTATTAGCTGCCGTCATTGCGTTACGAATTTCAGTCGCGGTTTGCACGGCGTTAGTTGATGTTTGCGTGACAGGGGTTTGTGCGTTGCAGCCAGAAGCAATACTAATGCTAAGAGCACCTGCAAGGAGAAAAAGATTTTTCATTTTTAGAGAAGGATTATCAAGGCGCCGTGTACCAAATGCTGGGAGTAAATGTGAGCTTATACACATCCCAATAGGTGCTGCCGTATGATGAATTAGTTTTGGGAACTGGAGTGCCGTCGTACTTTAGGAATATCTTCTGTTTGGGCATCCATTTCACATGTCCATCGAAGAACAGCACGTTTGGCCCCTGTAAATGCCGCTCGGATACTGCGTAGTATGTGCCTTCACCAAATATCCCAACACCAGAAGCTGTTTGTGAATAATTTGTTTGCGCCCAGTCGGATGAATAGGCAACTGTTCCGCCTCCATCAAGAGCCAGCATGGTCATGGAACTATTATATTCCTGCAAAGGAATTGCACGGCCTTCTGTGGTGGATGCTGGTGGCATGGCGTTATTGTTGACACTATAGTTCGTAACACGGTCAACCTGCGCCGAAGGACACTTGAGAATCTGATTGTTCTTAATGTAAGGCAAATACGGTTCGGTCCACCAGGCATAGTCTTGAATCGCGAAAGCGCGCTCGTCGTAATCCTGGGTGTACATCAGGACCGCTAATCCAATCTGCTTTAAATTGCTCTGGCAACTCGAACGCCTCGCATTCTCTCTCGCCCGCGCAAACACCGGGAACAAAATAGCGGCGAGGATTGATATTATCGCTATGACAACAAGTAACTCAATCAAAGTAAAGGCTCCACGCCGTTTCCGTGAGCCAATCTCCTGCCGGGATTTATTGCATCTAAACATTCCAACCTCCTTAATGGTGTTGTGTCGTAACATACTTTGCAGCGTCCCGCAGTGCGGCACTTGTCTGCCCAATACGCAAGGGAGCAGGCAGCACCTGGTGAGAGCTACTATCTTCCCCCTCAATCATGCGCAGTAAAAGCCGCGCACCCTGCGCGCCAATGGCCTCCAAAGGCACTTCCACCGTCGTTAGCCTGAGCGAATAATGCGCATCGACACCCGCGCCGTCGAAGCCGATCACGCTGATATCGCCGGGCACGTTATAGCCGTTGTCGCGGAGCGCATTAATCACGCCAATCGCCACGTCATCGTTCTGGGTCAGAATCGCCGTGCAGCCCAATTCTTTCCAATCGTCACCCAGCCACTGGGTCATGGCGGTATAGCCACGCTCGGCATAGGTTTCGAGCGGGTTGTAATGCACCGGGCGCACGTAGCGAGCATCGTCGCTCACACCTGCTCGCTGCAATGCGGCCCGGTAACCGGCGATGCGCAGTTCGCCCAGGGTATCGCGGGTATCAAGCAGGTCGGAACCCATCAAACAGGCGATGCGGCGATGGTTCATTTCCAAGAGATGCTCGGTAACGCTGCGCCCGCCGTCGAAATCATCGGCTACCACCGAAGGAATGCCACGCTTTTGCAGCAGAAGCGAAACACAGGGCAAATCGTAATCCTGGTATTTCTCGACATCAGTATGGCCGTGCTCGTAGATGAGCAAACCGTCGATCTTGTCGAGGTTATCAGCAATCGCATTATCGTCGAGCAGCATAATCTGCACTCCGGCATTGCGGGCTTCTTGCTGAACGCCGTGCAGCAAATGGTGGTTGTAAGGATGAAGCAATCGATTACTAAAATGCAACGCCACAAAACCAATGGTTCCGGTGCGGGTTTTGCCGGTTTGGGCCTCGGCCACGAAAACCCCGCTGCGATGGCGGCGCTCGATCAGCTTCTCGCGTTCCAGTTGCGCATACAGCCGCTCGACTGTCGCCGGTGTCGCGCCATATTGCGTGCGCATCTGCGTGAACGAGGGTAGGCGGTCGCCGGGTTGCAGTTCGCCGTTGCGAATGCGCTGGGCAAAAAGCTGGGCCAAGGTTTGGTATTTTGGGCTGCTGGGAATCTTCATGGCAATACTAAAGCGTGTCTATAACGTTATAGATGCGCTTATTATACCCACATAGCTCCTGGCTTAAACATTTTTTTCTCTGGAGCAACGAATAGATACTTCATTCGTTTATAGTTCGGCAGCATACAAAACTGCGAATTTTTTGAGATTAATAACTATTATCAATGTTTTTATTATAAAATAGAAGTCACTTAACCGATTAAGTAAGTGAGGTCTCATTTATGAAGAAGGCACGTCTCGGCCTGATATTGGGGGGAGCGCTGGTGCTCGGCTACACTGCATCGGCACAAGCGGCACTGGAAATGTTCGGCGATTTTGAAACGCCTGCCACCGGTGTAAGTGTGACGGGCGGTTCGTCTGCCGTGGGGCGTCTCAGCGGCGGCACTCCGCCAACCTATGCCGATGGCGGACAACGCGGCAAGAAAGTATTGCGCTTTGGCGGAGCCGGGCTGCTTTATTTTGCCGACATTAATTCCCCGCAGTTGGGCGAAGAAATCACGCTCAACCTTTCGGTGAATCTCAAACCCGATGTTCGCACCCAACAAACCCTGGTGGGCCGCCCCGGTAGCTGGTTCTGGTCGGTGAACCTGGCCCGGCGCGTCATTACCTTTGCGCCTTCACGCACCACGAACCCGGCCAGTTTCCCTCTCCCGGCCAACTTTGCCGGGAAATGGCAAATGCTCACCCTGGTGAAAAAGGGCGATACCGTCGAACTCTTCATCAACGGCAAGTCGCAAGGCACCCGTGCCCTGACCGACAAGCTGGAAACCTTCGGCGGCCTCTATGTCGGCGGCGCTTCTTCCACCGCCGGGAATGCGTTGGTGGGCGATATCGATGACCTCTCCATCTGGAGCCGCGCGCTGAACCCGGCCCAAATCCAGAAAATCTACTCCGGCACTTCGGTTTTCGCTATCGCCGGTGAAGGCCAACTCAAGCGCCAGCCCACGACCCCCATCACCGCGCAAACTCCGGTCTACCAGCTTCAGAAATCGCTCGATGCTCGCAACGCCGTTATCGCCCTCCCGGAGAAAGGCGATCGTGCCCTGGCCGAAAAAGTGCGTGATACCCTGGCTAAAGCCTGGGGCGTGACGCTGAATATTCGTCCGGTGACTAATCACAGCGACGGGCAGGAGAATGTCATTTTGCTGGGCGCAGGCATGGCACATCCGCTTTCGCGCGAATTGGCCGGAAACCAGCAGATTCAGCGCAATATCAAAGGCTCCGAGCTGCGCATCTTCCCCGAAGCGCTCGACTGGAAACGCGGCGTGGTGTACCTGGGTGGCCAAAACGATGAGCAAGTGCTCTCTGCCGTGCAAGAATTGATAAAGCGCTTTCCCCGCCCCGACGCCCTCACCTTCACCATCAAAGGCCAGACAACGGCAAAATTCGAAGAGCCAGATGAGTATGTCAAACGCGTGCGCGAGTTGTTCGCCGGGCGCACCGCACGCAAGAACAACCTCGCGGTGAGCACGCACATGCAGCAAAACCACAACGCCTACCTGGCGACGGGCGATGAGCGCTATGTGAAGTCGTTTGCCGAGATGACCAAAATCATGGCGGAAAACTACCAGGCGGCGCTGGAATATTCGTGGAAGATGCCACCCAGCTTCGAGTTTCACGTCTTCCCGCACTTCGTGTATCTGGCAGAGAACTCCCCTGCCTTCACCGATGCCGACCGACGCCGCGCCGGTGAGCTGATGCGCGAAGCCGCCGAAGGCATGATGAATAGCTGGGAACTGATACAGCCCGCCGAGGCTTATGCTGTCGGGAAAAGCAAATATTTCACTAACCACTACCACTTCGCCTCCCGGAGCACAGCAGCCTCGGCGCGCTACCTGATTAGCCGCTTCGATATGGAAGCGATGAAATATTTCAAAGCCGTCTCCGAGAATACGCTGTTGGCTGCCAAAGACGTGCCGCTCTCGCCCGAAGATGCCGGTGGCTACCAGTATCTGGTTTATCGCATTCTCAACGCTCATTTGCTGGGCGAAGGTAAGCTGGATAACTCCATCTTCACCAATCCCAAATACATCAACTACATGGACTACGCCAAGATGTCGACTAACCATCTTGGCTACACCGCCGGATACGGCGATGCCAACCCCACCGGCACCCGTGGCGGCTTCGTCCCGATGTGCGAGAACATGGAATTTACCGGCGACCCCGAATCGGCGGCTATCATTTCACTGGTGGGGCGGACGGTGGGCGACACCGGTTTCTATGCCGACAGTCTTCGTGAGTGGGGTGTCCCGCTCGACCTGCCCCTGCCGCACGACCCACGCTTCCTGGGCCTGCGCACTTTCACCGTCGATCAGGAACGTGCAGCGCTCATCGGCCTGGTGAACTCAAATTATCCCAAACTCGATAAAGCCATCTTCCGCAGCTCGTGGAATCCGTCCGATGCCGAGTTCCTGGCCGTCAACGGCCTCAGCGGTTCGCCACACGGCCACGACGATGCCATCGGCATTAGTCAATATGTCGTGGGACAGCACCTCTGGCTCACCGAAGGCGACTATATCCGCCGGGGCGCGGAAGACCACAACCTGATTAGCGTCATCCGCGACGGACAGGCCGCGATGCGCCAGCGCAACCGCATTCCCATTAAGGAGCGTTTTGCACAGGTGGTGGGTAGCGCGCAAAGCCAGGACCGCCAGTCGGCAGCGACCACCCTTCTCCTGGAAAGCAATAATGGCGTCAACTACTATCGCCACATCGGCTGGGAAGCCGGAGGCGGGTTGTGGGTGATCGACGAACTCGAAGCCGTGCAACCCGGCGATTACCGCTTCGCTTCGCGCTGGCGCACCACCGGCGAGGTAAAAGAAACGCCGCAGGGCGCTTTCGTCACCCAGAAAGCCGCCGCAGCTAACGACCAGTTCAACGGTTTCTCCATCAGCGAAGGTACCGGGGCCAAGCGATTGGGCTACTCGGAATTCGAGCGCGCCCACGGCCGCGGTACGGGCAACCTTAACGACTACAAACTCTCCGACGGCGCGGTGCGCACGGTGATGTTCTGGAAAGATGCCAAACTGCAACCTGGACAGCGCGTGTTCTTCGCCCACTACTTCCGCGCCGTGCCCGGCAGCAGCGGCCAGCCAGTAGAAGTGCAGCAACTGGGCGAGAACGCTTTTGCAGTGGGCAGCGGGGCGCAGCGCCGTATCGCAGTGATTGGCGCGTTCGGCGGTGTGAACGCACGCGCGCTCTTTGCTGGGCCGCGCAGCACATTGGCCATCGAACCCAAACAGCAAGATGGTGTCGCTGCCCTGCTGACGCGCACCGGCACAGTGGTGAAAAACGCCAACAGCGGGTTGCCGCAGGGTATTGCCCATGCCACGCTAAAACCGCTGCACCAGTTCGACGCCGAAATTTCGGCTTCGGCCACTGGCAAGAACCAGGTCGCCCTGGGTTTGAAAAATGGCGAGTTCTACTTGCTCGATAGCACAGGTAAGCAACAGGCCAAAATCAACCTGCCCGGCGAAGTGACGGCAATTGGCGAAATCCCCACCGCCAACGGCCTGTTGTGGGCTGTAGGCACCCGCCCGGCGCAAAACCTGCCCGATGCAGCAGGCGGCTTACATCTCCTCGATGCCACCGGCAAACAGCTTTGGAGCAAGGAGATTCCCGGCAGCCGTGGCCGCCAGGGCGCACCGGCGGCGATTTTCCCCGCCCACCTCGATGGCAAGGACAAACCGGTTTCCATCATCATGGGCCCAGAGTCGTGGCGTTTCACCGCTTTCGATTTGAGCGGCAACGAACGTTGGTGGACCGAAGACCAAACCCACGGTGCAATGGCCGGTGCCGCAGGCGACCTCAACGGCGATGGCCGCGACGAAGTGTATGCGGGAGCCGAGTATTACTATCACACCATCCTCACTCCCGAAGGCAAGCGCGCCAAGCGCAACACCACTGCGCCGCGTAACCATGCGGCCGTGATCGGCGATCCCGGCAACAAGGGCATCAACCGCGTGTTCGCGGCGCGTTCGGATGGCTTCCTTTATACCGAATCGCTCGACACTCAAAAGGCCCCGGCCTGGATTGCCAACATCGGCGGCCCGGCTCACGGCGTGGTGTTAACCGGCAACGGCATTGCCGCTGCCAACGTCAACGGCATCGTCTCATTGGTCGATGGCAACGGCAAGCGCACCGCCTTCACCCAACTGCCCGCGCCGCTCACCGATGTCAAGCAAAACGGTTCACAGCTTTTGGCACCCGGCCTGGATGGACGCATCTATGAAGTCGATGCCGTCACGCTCAAACCGACAAAGGTGTGGGATACCGGTGGTTATGCCGAGAGTGACCTGTATTTCCCCAAATTGCAACAGGCCGGAAACGCAACATTTGCAACCTTTGGCAAAGGGCTTTATCTCGTGAAGTAACAACAAGGCACGAGGAAACTGGGCGCGAGGCACCGGGATGCCTCGCGCCCAGTTTTATTCATGGAATCGCAATAATCGTAGGGGCGTGCGGCGGCACGCCCGGGCCTTGTCCCCAAACAACATATGTATTACGTTTTCGGGCGTGCCGCCGCACGCCCCTACAAATTACGTCTGCGCTTCCCAATTTTCGCCGCTTTCTTTTTCGGCCCTGGCAAACGCCTCGGCAATTTTCTGCAGGGCATCATCCGACAACGGGCCACGTTCCGAGGCTTCAAGGTTACGGCGGGCATTATCCGGGTTGGTGGTGCCGATAATTGCGGTATGCACTCCCGGTTGTGAAAGCGTAAATCGCAAAGCAACCGAAGCCCAATCTTCGCCGTCATCCACGCCCAAATCTTCCAGGCTCAAACCCATCGCCTTGAAACGTTCGTGATAGGTCTTGGCATAGTCGCTGTAAAAACCGGGTTGCTCGCTCAATTCTTTCCAGGCCGCATTGGCGATGGGGCGCTTGGCGATAACGCCGACGTTATTCTGCCGCGCCACCGGCAGCAGTCCGGCAATATTAGCCTGATCGGTGATATTGATGGAGGTTTCAACGACTGCCACTTCAGGATGCGCGGCGGCTACGGCAACGGCTTCGTTATCGCCCGAATATCCGGCAAAACGAATCTTCCCGGCTTCGCGAGCTTTGGCCAGAGCGCCAATCGCTTCACCGCGTTCAAAGGTTGCAAGGCTGCACGAATGCAACAGCATTACGTCGAGGCAATCGGTCTGCAGACGCTTGAGCGCGCGATCAACGGTCGCCAGAATAAGCTCTTCCGACCATTTCCCGCCCGGCAGATCATCGAACTCCTGCCCACATTTGGAAACCAATACATACTCGTCGCGGCGATGCGCCACGGCCTTGCCGATAGCCTCTTCCGAACCCGCATAAGCGGCAGCGGTATCGATGAGGTTCACACCTTCATCTAACAGACTGTTTAAAATATTTGCTATTTGCTGCTGCTCGGTTTCCAACAAGCCGATAGGCGCAGCGCCAAAGCCTAACGTGGAAACTTCAAACCCGGTGCGCCCCAAAGTGCGCTTTACAATTGCTGTCATGGTCTTTACTGTTCCTCCGAAATATTACAAACGAGGGGCAATGCCCTCCCTTATAGGAAAGCCTGGTAGCAGCGTGCGTTCCGCGTTTTACAGGAATACAAGCCACAAGGCACGCCTCCGTGCGAGAGACGTGCCTTGTGATACAACTTTAATCGTCTCGTTGGTAATGACTGCGCAGCGCGCCGTCAAACTTTCCCGTGCGCAGGCAGCAGTTCTTGAAAGGATCGGTTTGAATTACAGGGGCAAAGGTCGTTGCGGCCCAGTTTTTCCACCAACTCCTTATCACCGTGAACGAACCGGTCGCCGCGCCCGACGCGCGTTTCGGAGGGGAAGCCTTTACGGCGTTTACTGGTGCGCTCGAAAGGAGAGGCTTTCATCCCAGTTTTCGATGTTGTTGTGTGCATGCTTCATGATGGCACCTTCCTTGATGAGATTTCCGGCCAAGATGACGTTGAGTGGCCGGGAATGAACCAGTTTAACGGCTTTAGACTTCCAACTCACTCAGATTCTCCAACACCCGATGCGGCACAATAGCTGATTGCGTCAGAATCTCACGCGTAGTGTGCCCTGTCAGCACCAGAATGCTCTGCGCCCCCACCCCCAGCGCCCCGATGATATCGGTATCGAGCCGGTCGCCGATCATGGTGAGGTTTTCGAGTGGCAGCCCCAACCGCGAGGCCGCCTGGTGATAGATGATCGCTTCGGGCTTGCCCACAATGAGGGGTGCCTGGCCGGTCACGCCTTGCAACGCGCCCAGCAGCAGCCCGCATTCGGGCGCTTCGCCGTCTTCGACGGGATAGGTCGGGTCGGGGTTGGTGCCCACGAACTGCGCCCCGGCTTTAATCAAGCGCATCGCCAGCTTGAACTGGTCGTAATCCAGATGACGGCTAAAACCGACCACGACGTGCGAAACGTCGCTCTCGCAGCGCTCGATATCATAGCGCTCCAGCGCATCGAACAAGCCTTCCCGCCCAATCGCATATACCCGGCGCGCGCCCTGGTCGCTCAGCCAGTGGGCGGTGGCGATGGCTGCCGAATAGAACTGCTCCAGCTCGATTTCCATCCCCATGCCCGCCATCTTGCGCTGCAACTGCACCGGCGTGTCGCAACTGTGGTTGGTGAGGAGGAGGAAGGGAATGTTGCGCTGTTGCAGGCGAGCGATGAACTCGCGGGCGTGGGTGACGGGAGTATTGCCACGATTGAGCACACCGTCCATATCGATGAGGTAACCGGCGGGAGAGGTAAAAGAAGTAATTTGAGGCATAACAGCTTGTCGTGAGTAATTTATGTGGCAAGAACAGGGCATCTTGAGAAATTTAGCGAAATTATTTACCTGTCTTTTAGACGTTCCGCAATCCATCTTTGACATTGAAAATCAATATTGTATTCAGATTCAATATGCCATTTAGAATTTACGAGATGTTGGATATTCTTAATTTTCTCTTGAGTTTCCAAAGCTTTTATAGGCGCTCTTTTATCCCAGATATTGTTAGCGTTTTTATAAAAGATATAGGCATTCTCCAAATCTTTCAAACTCTCTAACGCTTCTGCTATCCACAAGCATGCATACCCAAGATTTTTCGGAGGTAAGATATTTATTTCTTTGTAAAGTAGCTCTGCGGATTTAACATAACAAATTATTGCTTCTTCTACTTTATTCTTGAATTGTAAGCATCTACCAACATTGCCATAAAAAGAAGAGTATTTTCCAGATTTTAAATGATCATCTGATAGTATGTCTTCAATTTTCTGTTGAGGAGCAAATATTTCTAGTGCCTCGTCTAGTTTTCCTTGGTCGCGTAGACTTAAAGCTAAGTTATGCGATGCATCATATTTCGTATCAATACGCGATCTTTCTTTAAATTCTACTCCTTGAGTTCCCCAATCAATAGCAATTGCAAAATTCCCTAATGTCCATTCAAGACTACACGCTGTATCGCAAAAATTAATAAACGCTGCAGTGCCACTTGGTGTAATTTTATGGTAGAGTTCTAAATATTGTCTCGCTTCGGCTTCACGTTCATGTTCCGCAAGCAAAACAATAATAGTACTAACGATACTATTAAATTGAACTGAATCTTGAACTTCAGATCTGTGCCAATTTAGTTTATTGAAAGCCGATAGGCCAATTCGGAATAATTCTTCATGAAAACCCCGCTCAACAAGTTGACTAGCAATGTTTTCTAGAGTTTCTATGGCCGCTAATGGTTGATTATTCTCAAGCTCCAGCTCTGCTTTATATGCCCACCTATCAATATCTTCTTGAGGGGAATCATCCGTTGGTTGAAAATTTCCTGTGTGCAAATTAGTAATGTATCGCAGGATTTGTAGTATAAAAGGCTGGCGTTCTTGTTTACTCGAAAACTCCTTATTGATGAAACTTTTAACAAGAGGGTGAAGATCGTACTGGCTCTCGAGTCCATCGACTTTTCTTTCTACAAGAAGACTTAAAGTCAGCAGACCGTTAAATGCTTTATTAAAATGTTTTGAAGCTACTATTGTTGCGCTAGTAAAGCATCGGATAGAATCTTTTGTCTCTGAATATTTCATCTCAGCCATGTAACGCAGGACTGTCTGCTGATGTTGATGCAGGCCCTTCCATAACGCTTTGAACATTGCGAGCGCGCGATCATCACTTTGGCCTTTACGCAATTCTTCAACAATGTTCGAAGCTTTCGAAGGGCTACGCTCCATTTGAGTCGCTATCAGATCTAACCAAAAAGCATGCCCTTCAGTCCGTCTCCAGATTTCTTTTATCTGCTCCTGCACATTCCTGTCTCCCATCTTTACCTTGCGAGACTGAAATATTTGTAAAGTTTCAGGGTAATTCAGACCTGACAGATGTAGTTCTTGAAATCTAGCACTAGGATATGTTACACGAGGTCGACACGTAAGTATGATTAAGAAATTATGTTCTTTATTTAATGCTTCATCGACAAATTCCCCCAACCCCAAAGTAAACCGTTGGTCCTCCACATTAACGTAATGATCAACATTGTCAAGCACAAAGATACCTGGGCGCTGTGTATAATTTGCGAAGAAGTGTTTCACTAGATGTTTGGTATCAACCCCAGCAAGCTTCTCGCCTGTCACTACACCTTCCGTAAACCGCTCTATTAAGGCAACAAATTGACTATGAAAACGTTCATTCTGTTCCCGGCAATCTCTCCAATCCCAAAAAAGATTCTGATTCTTTTTGTTAATTGTCTCTAAATATTTAGCCACCAAACTTGATTTCCCTTGCCCTCCTATCCCTGTAATCGCGACAACACCAGATTGCATCGTCTTTAGCGAATTTAATTCATCATCTCGCCCAACCCAAACACTAACAACGGGAGGCGAGTCTGAAAGGATAGGAAGTGCAGGTCGAGCTTCTGGATTTTCTGATTTTGGATTATTATCTTTTGAAGATATATCGTTCGTCGAAGAAACTATTTTTTCCTGATTTGAATCTATTTGATTTAATCCTGATAGCCTCCACACTCCATCATTATCTGTCTTGTTAGCAATATTATCAGGAACCCATCCGCCTCCTCGATGGTCATAGCGGCGCAACCAAACTTCTGCGGTTCCTTTACTCAAATCTAGGTGCACAAAATTATAAGCATTCTCTGAATCAGAACTAGCATAACAAGCACCCGCTGCGACTTTGATATGTTTATTATTTTGTTCGACCCACTCCTGATGTTCATGACCATGCAAGCAAAAATCAAAGTCACGTTCTATCGCATGACGAAAAGTGGGGTCTTCATGTGTTATGAGCCAATTCGGAGGATGATGTAATAAAGCAATTTTTAAGTCGGCAGATTTGATGTTCGGCAATAGGTTCTCAATCTGCCATCGACCGGCCATCCAAATTTTTCCTTTCTCGTTCTCCTTTCCACATGACCACGCAGAATTAAAACCTGCGATGCCGATTTTTATGTTATTTTTTTTATGAAGTATGCTATATATTGAACGACTTTTGTCAAGCAGGAGATGCTCATATTCATGCTTCTGAAGAAAGTCACTGTAGTCTTGTAATCGTTCAGCACAACGGCGCCATTGTAAGCTACCGTTATTAATGACAGTATTAATTTCTTCGACGGACTGTTGAGCATCAAGCCATGACGTTTGAGTCACATCAATATAGTCTCGATTAACGTCATGATTTCCTGGCACGATAAAGAAATTGGATTTGGGAATTATATTCGTAAAAGCAGAGCGCACACCTTCGAAGAAAATCTCAGCTTCTGCAAATTGCTCTGTGATTCCCCATCCTGGCTCAGAATTAGTTATCTGACCAAATGCAACATCACCTGTGAAAAAGATGAAGTCTGGTTGTAGGCCATGTTCACTTTCCATTTTTTGGAGATCAGTGCGTAAACTCTCTAATACTCGCGCAGCATCCCACCCTGTTTTGGGTTTGCAAAAATGCAAATCGGAAAGATGTAGCCAGGTAACAGTGTTGCTCATAAAGATGAATCCTATTGTGGTATCCCACTTGCTCTCTTAATATTAGGTCTTATTATTTGATCTTAACTGGATTCTTAGTGCATGTGGTGGTGAAATCAATTTGTACTCATCCCCTTAAACTTTTTCTGTTTAACTTCACCCGACAAACCGCAAACCTCATTCACTCATCATTCCGACGGGAGTTATCTTGGCAACAAACGGACAAAACAATACACACAATCGCGAACCGTTAATCGCGTATTTTTCGATGGAAATCGGGCTGGAAAGCAATATCCCCACCTATTCGGGCGGGCTGGGCGTGCTGGCGGGCGATACGCTCAAATCGGCCAGCGACCTCAACCTGCCGGTAGTGGGCGTTTCGCTGCTCTATCGCAAAGGCTATTTCCGCCAAACCCTCACCGACGACGGCTGGCAGCAGGAAGCACCGGTCGATTGGGACCCCGCCGAGCACATGGCGCTGCAAAGCCCCAAGGTGAAAGTGCGCCTCGAAGGGCGCGACGTGTGGATCGTGGCTTGGAAATATGAAGTGCCCGGCTCCACCGGCGCGCGGTTACCGATCTATTTCCTCGATACCGACCTGCCCGAAAACAACGAGTGGGACAGGGGCATTACCTACCACCTCTACGGCGGCGAAGAGAACTACCGCCTCAAGCAGGAAATCGTATTGGGCATCGGCGGCACGCGGATGCTGCGCGCGCTGGGTATTCCCATCAAGAAGTTCCACATGAACGAAGGCCACGCCGCATTGCTGACACTCGAACTGCTGCAAGAAACCAAGTCGAGCGTGGAAAGCACCTGGGACGAGCGTGAAATCTGGAACGAAGAAGCGGTGAAAGACCTCTGCATCTTCACCACCCACACCCCGGTCGAAGCCGGGCACGACCGCTTCTCCTACGACCTGGTCACCGGCGTGCTGGGCGATTATTTCCCGCTCGATATCCTCAAGGAACTGGCTGGCGAAAACGAGCTCAACATGACCACGCTGGGTCTCAACCTGAGCGACTTCCACAACGGCGTGGCCAAAAAGCACGGCCAGGTTTCACAGCACATGTTCCCCGGCTACGATATTCGCTCCATCACCAACGGCGTCCACACCCGCACCTGGACGCACCAGGCGTTTGCCGACCTCTACGACGAGTTCATCCCCGGCTGGCGCGACGAGCCGGAGTTATTCGTGCGGGTGGACAACGTTCCCTGCGAACGCATCTGGGAAACTCACCAGCAGATCAAGCGCGGCCTGCTCGATGAAGTGCGCCACCGTACCGGTGTGGAGATGGACGAAAACATCTTCACCATCGGTTTCGCCCGCCGCGCCACGCCCTACAAGCGTGCCGACCTGCTGTTTCGCGATATCGAGCGCCTGGTGCAAATCGGCCAGGGCAAACTGCAAATCATCTACGCCGGAAAGGCTCACCCGCGCGATGGTGGCGGGAAAGAGAACATCCACAAAATCGTCGAAGCCGCCAAACGCCTGGGCGGTGAAGTGAAAGTGGTGTATCTGCAGAACTACGAAATGGCCCTGGCACTGGAACTGGTAGCCGGTGTGGATGTGTGGCTCAACACGCCCATGCGCCCGCGCGAGGCTTCGGGCACTTCGGGCATGAAAGCCACCCACAATGGTGTGCCCAACTTCTCGGTGCTCGACGGCTGGTGGATTGAAGGCTGGATCGAAGGCGTCACCGGCTGGAGCATCGGCCCAGCCCCGACCGAAACCTCGCTGGCCGAAAATAACGAAGAAGCCGATATCGAAAGTCTCTACCAGAAGCTCGAAGAAGTCGTGCTACCGCTCTACTACAACGACCGCAACGGATGGATTAACGTGATGAAAGGCGCCATTGGCAAGAACGCCTGCTATTTCAACACCCATCGCATGATGCGGCAGTATGTGACGGAAGCTTACATCAGGTGATAGGTGTAAGGTGATAGGTGTCAGGAAGCCGGGGCGTGCGGATGCGCGTCCCGGCATTTTTTGGAGTGCGGCGACTTGTCGCCGCGTCGTGTCAGCGTTTATTGAAACGAAGACGTTGCTGTTATGCCCTCGCGGTGACAAGTCACCGCACTCCAAAAAGGGGGCATCACATCGCCGCAAGGTCAAAAGAAGCCGTATCCAACTGCTCTCGCAACCAGCCCGGTTTGTTGGTCGTAATCCCATCTACTCCAGCAGTCGCCAGAGCGAGGGCCGTTTCAAGGTCATCGACGGTCCAGACATACAGCTTTAAACCGGCATTTTTTACCTGACGCACAAACGCTTCATCAATAGGCCACAACGATGAAAGATTAAGTCCCTCGAAGTTGGCGGCGTGGCACAGAGCAATCAATTCGTCCAGCGTTTTACCACTCAATGCCCCGCACAGCCACAAGACGCCGTACTGTGGCAGCGTGGCTTTCACTTCCTTCATCAGTTCGTAATCAAAACCAATCAGCATTAGCTGTTCTGGTTTTATCTCCAGCCGCGCCAGCAACTCCTTCAAAACGGGAATAAGAGCGTAGTCGTGGCTTTTGATTTCAACCACGAAATATTTTCCGGTCGGTAGTAGAGCCAGTGCCTGTTCCAGGGTAGGCACCGGCTCGCCTTTGAATTGAACACTCTTCCACGAACCGGCATCCAGTTGTAGCAACTCAGTGACAGTCAGGCTGGCAATGGCTCCATTGAAGCCAGTCGTGCGCAGACAGTTGGCATCGTGCATGACGATGATTTCCCCGTCACGCGACAGGTGAACATCCACCTCCGTGCCATCGGCCTGCTGCTCCCACCCAAGCCGAATCGCTGCCAGAGTGTTTTCGGGAGCGTCGTGGGAAGCGCCACGGTGAGCGATGATTTCTACTTTGGGTCGGGGCATTATTAAAAATCTTGAAAATTGTCTTTTGAAAGTTTCCTCAATCCAACAACGAAGGCTGAAACGAAATCGCACCCGGCGGCGGGTCTTCACCTAAATACTCATATGCCCGCTGCGTGAGTCTGCGCCCTTGCGGAGTGCGCGCCACAAAACCAATCTTCAACAGATACGGCTCCACCACATCGACCTGCGTATCACTTTCCTCGTTGAGCGTAGCAGCCAACGCTTCGATACCGACTGGGCCGCCGTTGTAGATATCTTTCATCACTGTCAGCACCCCACGATCGAGCCGGTCGAGGCCGATATCGTCGATGCCTTCGAGTTTTAAGGCACGGCCGGAAACTTCTTCGGTAATAACGCCCTCGGCTTCCACCTGGGCGAAGTCGCGCACACGCGAGAGCAGGCGGTTCACCACGCGGGGGGTGCCGCGCGCACGGCGGGCCAGGGCGCGGGCACCGGCATCTTCCAAAGGCGTATCGAGAATATGCGCCGAGCGGTGGGCGATGCGCACCAGATCGTCTTCGCCGTAGAAATCGAAATGCTGCTGGATGCCGAAACGGTCGCGTAAGGGCCGTGTCAGCATGGCCGGGCGGGTGGTCGCGCCAATCAGGGTGAATTTCTGCAAGCGAATCGGCAGCGGTTTGGAATACATGCCTTTATCGAGCGTGAAGTTGACCACGAAATCTTCCATCGCCGAATAGAGAAACTCTTCCACAGTGCGCGGCAGACGGTGGATTTCATCGATAAAGATGATGTCGCCCTCGTTGGCATTGATGAGGAACGGCATCACGTCCTTGGGGTTTTCCAGCGACGGCCCGGCGGTGAGCGAAATTTCCTTGCCCATCTCTTCGGCGATAATGTAGGCCAGTGTCGTCTTGCCCAACCCCGGCGGGCCGTGCAGCAAGAGGTGGTCGAGCGGTTCGTTGCGGCCTTTGGCGGCGCGGATGGCGATGCTCAGGCGTTGCGCCACGGCCTCTTGCCCAATATATTCGCCCAGCGATTTCGGGCGCAGTCCCCAGCTAAATTCGTCATCGCCCTGCTCTTCGGGCGAGATGATGCGGTCGTTATCCATATTGCAGGGCAGTTTATCAGTTCTAACTCCCGTTGATATTAATATCAACAATCATAAAAAGCATGATTTGCTAAACTCCCGTTCTACGGAGTTTTTCATTTCCCCTTATGCAGCCGATTCATTTTACACCGACTTTTGAAGAGTTCGAAAATTACGCCAAGCAGGGCAACCTGGTTCCGGTGCGCACCGAAGTGCTGGCCGACCTGGAAACGCCGGTTTCGGCCTTCTTGAAACTCAAGACAGCCGACCAGCCCGCGTTTTTGCTGGAAAGCGTGGAAGGCGGAGAAGCGCTGGCGCGCTACTCCTTTCTGGGTGTGGGCGCACGCGCTTCACTCAAAACCAGGGGAAATGAAGGTTGGCTCACCATAAACGGCAGCGTGGAACAGTTCACATTGGAGCCGGGCCACGACCCGTTACATGTGTTGGAAGAACAGATGGCGCAGTTCACCTATGTGCAGACGCCAGGGCTGCCGCGTTTTTGCGGTGGTGCAGTCGGCTTTCTGGGCTACGACTTGGTACGCTTTTTTGAAAAGCTGCCCAACCCACCCAAAGACGACCGCGACCTGCCCGACACCCACCTGCTCTTCACCGATACGCTGCTGATTTTCGACTCGGTGCGCCATTCGGTGGTCGTGCTCAACAACGCCCTTATCGAAGGCGACGTGCGCGCCGCCTACGATGAGGCTTGTGCCAAAATCGAAGCCACACTCCAGAAGCTAAGCCAGCCCGCTGGTAGTGCTTCGCTGTTGCCGCTTACCAAAGAGGCCGAGGAGCTGGAGCCTAAGAGCAACATGAACGACGATGGCTACAAGAACGCGGTGCTCAAGTGCGTGGAATACATCCGCGCCGGTGACTGTGTGCAGATCGTGCCCTCACAGCGTTTTGAAGTACCACTGAAAGCCGATACCTTCGATGTTTACCGTGCCCTGCGCCACATCTCCCCGGCACCGTATATGTTCTACCTCGATCTCGACGACGTGCAACTCATCG
Source organism: Abditibacteriia bacterium (assembly GCA_036833945.1). Lineage (GTDB taxonomy): Bacteria > Armatimonadota > Abditibacteriia > Abditibacteriales > Abditibacteriaceae > DAITOV01. The sequence goes on along the minus strand of DAITOV010000008.1, from coordinate 1,269 downwards.
GTGCCTCGCCCGAAATCCTGGTCACCGAAGATGAAGGCAAAGTCACCACCCGCCCCATCGCTGGAACCCGCAAGCGCGGTGCGACTCCCGAAGAAGACCTGGCACTGGAAAAAGACCTGCTGGCCGACCCCAAGGAGATTGCCGAGCATATCATGCTGGTCGATCTGCACCGCAACGATATCGGCCGCGTCTGCGAGTTCGGTTCGGTGGAAGTCGATGAACTGATGTCGATTGCGCGCTACTCGCACGTTATGCACATCGAAAGCAACATCATCGGCACCTTGCGCAAAGACAAAACCGCCTTCGACCTGCTGCGCGCCACCTTCCCGGCTGGAACGCTTTCGGGGGCACCCAAGATTCGCGCCATGCAGATTATCGACGAGCTTGAACCGACGCGTCGCGGGCCGTATGGCGGGGCAATCGGTTATTTCGCATTTTCGGGCAATCTCGATACTTGCATTACGCTACGCACCATCGTGGTGAAAAACGGCACCGCCTATGTGCAAGCCGGTGGCGGCATCGTGGCCGATAGCGACCCGCAAGCCGAACACGATGAAACCCGTAATAAGGCGCGTGCGGCACTCAGAGCTATCGCTCTGGCCGAAAGCGTGGCCTGAAGAACCGCGCGCGTAAGCGAGTCGGATTGAAGAAGACTTTTAATAGGCCGAGTAGATGTCGGGATAAACAAAACGCTGTAACAATCCGGCTTGCTGACGCGCGCGGTTCTTCACTGCTTCCTGCGTTATAATCACCCCTCAACACCTACAAAAAGAGCGTGAGAATGAACGTCTGGATTTGCACCGACATGGAAGGCCTGGCCGGAGTCGATAGCTGGGAGCAGTGTTACGCCGAAGACGATAACGACCCCGGTTATCGCTACGCCTGTGAGCAACTCACATTGGAAGTAAACGCCGCTGTGGCAGGCTGCTTCGATGGCGGGGCTACCCGGGTCTTTGTCCTTGATGGACATGGCCGCAACCGTAACAACGGGTTCGTTACCGAACTACTCGACCCGCGTGTGGAGAAAGTGTGGATCGATTCTCTCACCCCTATCCGCCTGGAAGGACTCAACGAATCCATCGACGCGGTGGCAATTATCGGCCAGCACTCCATGGCCGGAACCATCAACGGCTTTCTCGACCATACCCAGTCGCCCAAAAACCTGTGCCGTTTTTTAATTAATGGTGAAGAACACGGTGAGATGAGCCAGTTTGCCTACTATGCGGGGCACTATGATATCCCGCTGGTATATGCTTCGGGCGATAAAGC
>DAITOV010000007.1:0-33467 GCA_036833945.1 Abditibacteriia bacterium | reverse complement strand
AAGCCGCGGGAAGCGCCCGCGTTGGACAAGGCCTTTGCCGGTTTAAACAGCGGTAGCAAGGAACAAGCGGCTACTGAAGTTACCAAGCTCCAAAAAGAGATTGAAGCGAATTCATCCGATGAGTATGCGGCCTGGGCGCATCTGCGCATGGGCCTTTTAAAGCAGTATGTGCTGCACAACGATACCGAGGCGGTCAAGGCGTATGACGGCGTCATTAACCGTCACCAAAACAAGGAAGTCGACGCCCAGGCCATCTACCAGAAAGGCGACATGCTGTGGCGCCAATCGCACGAAGAGCCGGCAACCGCCGATGTCAACAAAGCTCCTCAACTGGCTGCCCAGCGCATCGTTGATATGCGCCACGCGGCAGCCACGACTTTGGAGCAAATTTCGCTGCGCGCCCGTGGACATCAGGATTTTCTCGACGTAAAAATCCATGTTCCGACTTTAGCCGCCTATCATGGCGACCCCCTGGCACCGCCAGCGGCCTGGGAAAAACTCTCGCTCAAGCAGTTGCGCGGCGATCTCCCCGACCCGGATCCGCGCGCCATCTTGACGCGTGTCGACGAATATTACGCCAACACGCCCATTTTTATGGGTCTGGTCGATTTACACGGCCTGTTTGATGCCACGGTCAAGCTTTTTGGCTCACAGCCGAGCTATTCGTATGGCCTGGCGCTCTTGCTGCTGGCGATCATCACCCGCACTTTGATGCAGCCTTTCATCAAAAAGCAGTACGACAGCATGAAGGGTATGAGCGTGATTGCTCCTGAAATGAAGAAGATTCAGGAGAAATACAAGAACAAGTCCGACGCGGAAGCCCAGCGCAAGATGATGCAGGAAATTCGCGCGCTGCAAAAATCCCATGGCGTCAATCCCATGGGCTGCGGCCTGTCTATGTTGGTGCAGATGCCGGTGTTTTTCTTCTTCGTTTTGCCACTGATCAACCATTATCAAGCTAAACTGGAGCTGGTTGGTGCTCATTTTGGTTGGGTGCAGTCGTTGGCCCGTCCTGATATCCCGTTGTTGGTGCTGTATGCGATTTCGATGTTTATCTCGGTGCGTTTGTCTTCGACGCCGCCCGCCGATGAACAGCAGCGCCAGATGCAGAAGATGACGACCTTGATGGCCCCGCTCTTTGCGGTTGTCTTATGGAGCTATCCTTCGGCGTTTATTCTGTATTGGTTGGCCTATAACGTGCTTTCGATGATCTTCCAGTGGCGTATGATGAAAAAGGCCGAGCCGGAAAAAAACCTGGTCAAGACGCTCATCGGTGGCGCACCGCCGTTGGCAACCAGTTTAAGCAACGAAACGCCTGCCCCCGGTGCGCTGCCGTCTCGCCCTAAAAAAGGCGAAAAGGCGGCTCAGGCCGGAGCCGAAGCAGCCAATGGCGAAACGCCGGTAGTCCAGGCAAGTGGTGAAGTGAAAGAAGAATCGAAAAAAAATAACCGGGGCGGATCGAGCGCTCAACGCGCCCGCCGTCGCCGCCGGTAAACTATTCCAGCGATAAGGAACCATATATGGCAGAAAAGACATTCAGCCCCGTCCGTGTTCGCGCAGCAACCCAGGAAGCAGCTATTATCCAGGCTTTGCAGATGACGGGTGCCGCTCGCGAAGAGGTTGACGTTGAAGTCGTGGAAGAAACCGAGAAAGGCGTGACAGTTCGCGTCGCTCCTCTGGGCACTCTGAGCGCTCGCGAAGCCAGTGCCGCTCCGGCTGCCGAGGCGCAAAGCGCTCCGGCCCAGCCCCCGGCACAAGAAGAAGCACCCGCCCCTTCCCCTGAACCCGAAGCAGAGGTTGAGGAAGACGCTGGCTTCGACGCTGAGGAAGATATCGACGTGGCAGAAGAAATCACGTCGGATGAAGGCGAAGAGGAAGAAGTTGCCCCGGTCGTAGAATTGAATCAGGCTCCTGAAGTTCGCGAGGCCGATGCCGAAGTTGTCGAGCATGCACGTGCCCTGGCGCAGGAGATGCTCGATCATATGGGCCTGGAAGCTGAAGTTTTAGCCGGTGATCTCCCGGCCTGGTGCCTGCCGACTTCGCACGATAAATCTGAGCGCGTGCGCGACGTGCCGCGTGCTTTTTTGAGCATTGAAGGCGAAGATGTGGGCATCCTGATTGGCAAGCACGGCCAGACGCTGCAATCGTTCCAATACTTGCTTAACCTGAGTCTCAACAATACTTCTGAAGACGAAGAAGCCACCGCCGACGGTGTGCGTGCGGGTGGCGTGCATGTCGTGGTGGATGCCGGTGAATATCGCGGCCGCCGCGCCGTGGCGCTTGAACGCGCCGCCCGTGAAGCAGCAGAACGCGCCAAGCGCGAGCAGCGCTCGATTCGCATGGAGCCGATGCCGGGCCATGAGCGTCGTCTGGTTCACCTGGCGTTGTTTGAAGATGCGGGCGTTTCCACCTCCAGCGATGGCCGTGAACCGTGGCGCCGGGTTGTCGTGACCCCGGCCGGTGTGCGTCCCAGCCGTGGCAACGACGATCGTGGCGGCGGCAAGCGTTATCGCGGTCGGAGCGAGCGTAGTGAACGTTCCAGCAGCCAGGGCGATGGTCAGCGCAGCTATGGTTCGCGAGCCGGAAAAACAGGAAACGGGCGAAGAGGGTATAATTAATCCACTTTTCGTCGATAGGTTTTACGGATGAAAATTCCAGACATCGGCTTGCCTTCTTTTGGAAAAAGCAAAGGGGCGCGCCAACAATCGACGTGGCGCGAGATGTTACAGTTGTGCCCGACGCGTAATCCGAACCTGGATTGGGTCGATGAAGAAGGTAAAGTTGTTTTACTGATTCGGCACGAATTGGGAAAAAGTTGGAAATCGCGGTTCTTGCGTCTGTTCGTGTCGTTACCGGAAGATCGCCGGGTGGGCCTGGATGCCATCGGCAGTGACGTGTGGCATCTGATCGACGGAAAAAATACGTTGGGACAGATCGCCAAGGAACTGGCGAAAAAATATAAATTATCGTCGCGCGAAGCCGAACTTTCTTTGCAGCAGTATTTCAAAGAACTCGGACGGCGCGGTTATATCGGATTTATTAAGGAGAACGATGAGAAGTGAAGCGATGGCGATGAGTCAATTCATCATTCATCATTCATAATTCATCATTAATAAACATGGCAAGCATGAGCGCGGGACCAGCAAAAATCGAGCGGCAAATATCGTTGCCGCCCGAGCAAGCATTTAAAATTGCACTGCGTAATATCACGATTCGTTTAGGACGTGCGGCCATTACCGGCGCAGGCACGATGCTCGGTATCGCCTTTTTGATGAGCGTGTTCACTTCGACCGCGATTCAAATGGCCAAGGGAATCGAAATTCTTCCCGAACAGCAACAGAAAAACACCTGGCTCGTTGTGATGAGTTTGCTGGTGTCGGTGGTGGGTATTACCAATGCCATGTTGATGAGCGTGACTGAACGGTATAAGGAAATCGGCACCCTGAAATGCCTGGGCGCTCTCGATAACTTCGTGGTGAAGCTGTTTCTGATCGAATCGGCGTTGCTTGGTTTCTTCGGTTCACTGATCGGTTCGCTTATCGGTATGGTTTTCATGTTGCTGACCGGTATGGGTGTATTGGGTAGTATCGATTGGGTCGGGTTGCTGATGCGGTTCGGTGCGTGCATTTTGCTTGGCACATTACTCAGCATCCTGGCGGCTATTCCTCCTGCCATGCGTGCGGCGAAAATGCCGCCGGTAGAAGCGATGCGCGCCGAAATCTAAACTTTAATTAACAACTTCTGAATTTTTGCGGGGAGTATCTGGTATGGGAAGTGGCGGAATCCAAATCATCGAAGAGAACGAAAACGAGGCTAACGGTACAGCGGTCGAAACCGATTACAGCGGACATGAAAGCGTGGTCCGTGTGCGTGGCGTGAAGCGCACCTACGAAATTGGCGGCACCTCGGTACATGCGTTGCGTGGTGTCGATATCGACATTAAGCGTGGCGAATATATTTCGATCATGGGGCCTTCGGGTTCGGGTAAGAGTACTCTCTTCAACATGGTCGGTGGCCTGGACAAGCCGACTGAAGGCACGGTATTTATCGACGAAGTCGATATCGCTCAGTTAGACGCGTTTGAACTGGCGTGGATGCGTTGCCGCAAGATCGGCTACATCTTCCAGAGCTATAACCTCATCCCGGTTATGACGGCTTTGGAAAACATCACCCTGCCGATGATCTTCGCGGGCCGCGATCTCGATTACCAGATGGAAAAAGGTCGCAAGTTGATGGAAGCCGTGGGCATTGCGCATCGTATGCACAACAAACCCAGCCAGCTTTCGGGTGGTCAGCAGCAGCGTGTGGCGATTGCCCGTGCTCTTGCCAACGATCCCGCCATCATTCTGGCCGACGAACCGACTGGAAACCTCGACCAGAAAACCGGTATGGAAATCATCGAGCTGCTCAAGCGGCTCAACCGTGAAAGCGGCGTGACCATTATCACCGCGACTCACGATGACAAAATGCTGGACGTTTCGGACCGCATCGTGTGGATTTCGGACGGTAAGATCGCTCGTATCAGGCATCGTTCGGAAGTGGATATCAAAGTCGGTACCATCGAAGGCGAAGTTTAAAATCAGGCTTTGGACGGCAAATGAAAACGGTATCTTGCAACTTGAGGTGCCGTTTTCGCCGTTTTTGCCATAAAAAGCTATACTCTCAATCAGCAATGATTTTTGCGCGCGCCGCTTTTTAACGGCGCGCGTTTGATTTTTTACCGAGCATTTCGTAGCGTAGCACTCAATAATGCCTTTCGTGACAGCCGGACAACTGGTGCGCTCCGCGCCGACGGCCCTGGAAAACGATTCCCTGGGGCTTGTCGCAGAAAACCTGCGCTCCTCGAACTACGGCACCATTGCCGTGGTCGATAAAATTTTCCCCGTCGAGGGGGAATACGGGCAGGCCCAGCGTGCTGCCCGCAACTTCGTGCCGCCTCGCTTGCTGGGACTCATCGACGAGCGCGATCTTTCCCATGCCGTTCTGCCCATTCTCAATGCCAACCCGGCGCGGGCCGTGGCGGTTTTACCTGGCGAGCCGATACCCTCTGCCTTGCCCGTTTCTGCGCCGTTAGCGGCGCACGAACAACCCATTAGCGTTGCAGCCGTGACGGCGCGCGAAGTGATGCGCACCGATTTTGGATTTATCCCGGCGGTATTTTCCCTGCATAACGCTTTGCTGACTCTCGATCGTTACGAAGCGTCGGCTTTGCCCGTGCTCGATAGTGAAGGCCGCTATCTGGGCATGTTTTCACGATCTGATGCCGTCGCGGCCCTGGGAGAAAATGTGCGGCCGCCAGTGGTGGGCGGCATGGCCACCCCGTTGGGCGTGTGGCTGACCGATGGCCGCCTGACCGGTGGCGCGCCGCCCCTGGGCCTGTTCCTTTCCGGCCTGGTGCTGGCGACCTGTTATGCGTTGGCGCATTTCGTGCTGCTGCTGGCGCTGGCTGCCATCAATAGCCAGTGGGCGGTGCAGTTCGCTTCGGGCCGGGTGGGGCTGGATGCAGGTGGCGGCGGGCTGTTCAGCCTGCTGGTGACCGGGGCACAGGGTTTTCTCTTCCTGTTGGCGATGCGGCTCACACCGCTGGCCGGTATTCATGCTGCTGAGCACCAGACGGTATGGGCCATTGAACGAGGTTTACCGCTGACGCCTGAAATCGTGGAGCAGATGCCGCGTGCCCATCCGCGTTGCGGCACCAATCTAATCGCACTGATTGGCCTGGTAACGATCTGGCTGCAGCATATGCCGTCGTTCGACAGTGTGACGATCCTGTTTTCCTTCATTTTTACCTTCTTTTTCTGGCGTCAGTTCGGCACGGCTTTGCAGGAGCATTTAACCACCCGCCCTGCTACCCGGGCGCAGTTGGAGAGTGGTATTAAAGCCGGGCGCGAAATTATGGCAAAATATCAGTCTCAGGCGCAGGTTATGCCACCGCTGGTATTTCGCCTGTTGAATTCCGGCATGCTCTTTTCTTTTGCCGGGATGCTGCTGGGACTTTGGGTGCTGAGTGAGCTGCTGGAATTAGCGGCACACTGGATTTTGGGTCTGTAGTATGCGCCAGGTCTTGCGAAAGGCGTTGTTAGCCTGTGCCGGTGAAGCGGTCGAGTTTGAAATTCGGCGGCAAGCTGTGAATGAATTTACGGCGCGGGGTGAATATTTCAGTAATATCGCTTTCGTGCTGGCGGCTAAACTAAAGGGTAACCCGCATCATATCGCAGAGAAGTTGCGAAACGGGTTTTTGTTAAGGGGCGTTGATTGCATGGCGTCCAAAGGTTTTCTGAATTTTCGCATGAACGACGAAACACTCCATCACTCCCTCACGCGCGCACTGAGCGAAGGCGATCGTTACGGTAATAGCGATCTGCTGAAGGGTCAACGCATCAACGTCGAGTTCGTATCGGCCGACCCTACGGGGCCGCTGCAATTAGCTCATGGCCGCATTGCGGTCGCCGGCGATGCCCTTTGTCACCTACTGGCTTTAGCGGGAGCCGATGTCACCCGCGAATATTTTCTCAACGACAACGAAAAGTCGTCCAAGCTGCGCCTGCTGGGCGAAAGCGTAGCCGCCCACTATAACCGCAGCTTCGGCCGCGCCGAAGAGGCTCCCGAAGGCATGCTCGATGATGCTTTCGTGCGTGATATCGCTGCCCGGTTAGCCAAGCATAACGGCGAAAGCTTCTTTTTGCGTAGCAAGGAAGAGCGGCTGGCCGTTTTTGCCCACGAGGCGCGAGAAGCTGCTGTTGAAAACCAGAAGGAAACGCTGCGCGACCTGGGCGTAGCCTTCGATGTGTGGACCTCGGAAAGCTCACTGGGCCGCGAAGGCCGCATCGCCGCGATTATCGAGCGTCTGCAAAATGCCGGTTATCTCTATGAAAACGCCGGAGCGCTGTGGCTAAAAACCACTGATTTGGGTGACGAGGCCGACCGCACCTTGCGCCGTGCCAACGGTGAATACACCTATCTGGCCTGGGATATCGCCTACCATGCCTATCGTTTTGAGCGTGGTTTCGATCAATTGGTGAATATCTGGACCGCGCAGCATGAGCAGTATCTGGCACGTACCCACGCCGCGTTGCAGGCTGCGGGTTATCCTGCGGATAATTTGCAGGTTCTGGTCTGCGAAAGCACCCTGTTCCAGCGCGATGGCGCAACCTCCGAGACGGAATTGACGCTGAACGAGGCGCTCAAGGAAGTGGATGGCGCATCGCTGCGTTTTCTCTGGCTCTTGCCAGAGTGGAATGAGTTCGTGGCAATCGAGCTGGATAAAGCCCGCCGCGACGATGAAAGCAACCCGGCCTATGCGGCCCGTTTGTTGCCTTCTCGCTTGAAGACTTTGGAGGATGCGGCCACTGCCTCGACGGTTGTTGATGAGGCGCAATGGAGTGAAGCCGAGCGGCAATTAGCGCGTCTAATAGCACTATGGCCCGATGAAGCCGCTCAGGCCGCTCAGGAGCGACGTCCGCAACGGGTGGCGCGTTTTGTGTTGGAATTAGCCGAGGTTGTGCGCTTGCTATTGACGGAGATGCGCCCCAACCGGAATACTTCGGTAGAATTGTTACGTGCCGGGCATGTGGTGGCCGTGAATGCACTGCGCGCTCTGGGTATTGAAGCCCGCAATCAGTTTTAAAATCGATTGGTAGGGAGACGAGGAGAGTAAGTCATGGCTGACGCAATTTGTCTGGGAATTTTGGTGGCGGATGTGATTGCTCGTCCCATCGACGAGTACCCCAAGCGTGGCGAGTTGACCCTGTGCGCGGAAATGAAGCCGTCTATCGGTGGCTGCGCCGCCAACACCGGTATCGGTATGCAGAAACTGGGTGTATCGACCGGCATCATGGGTAACACCGGCACCGACGGTTTTGGCGATTTCGTGCGTGATGTTCTGGATGAACACGGCCTCGACACCACCGGTGTGGCACGCGACGAGAAAGCCAGCACTTCGGCGACGATGGTGATGGTCTCGCAGGACGGCGAGCGCTCTTTCATCCACTGCCTGGGTGCCAATGCGACCTTCACCGCCGATGATATCGACTGGGAACTGGTCAAGAAAGCTAAATTGCTCCACATTGCCGGTCATTTCCTGATGCCCGGTTTCGACGGCCAGCCCTGTGCCGACGTGCTGCGCAAAGCCAAAGAGCTTGGCGTGACCACCGCACTCGATACTGCCTGGGATGCCAGCGGTAAATGGCTGCAAACCCTGCGCCCCACCCTACCCTATATCGACTATTTCGTGCCCAGCTACTCCGAGGCCCGCCGTTGCGTGGAGAACCTCGAAGGCCGCGATTCGCCCGAGAATGTGGCGCGCTTCTTCCAGGATCAGGGCGTAGGCGTTGTGGCGCTCAAGATGGGCGAAGTCGGCAGCTATATCCGTGCCGGTAAAGAAGAAGATTACCGCGAATATCGCATTCCGCCTTTCCGGGTGAAAGCCCTGGACGCTACCGGTGCCGGTGACGCCTTTGCGGCGGGCTTCCTGGCCGGTGTGATGCACGGTTACGATTTGGAAAAAACCGGCAAGCTGGCCAACGCCACCGGTGCCTGCTGCGTAACTAAAGTAGGAACTGTAGACGGCATCCGCTCGCTGGACGAAACCCTGGCATTCATCGAAGACCAGGAAAAACGCATTACCTATAAGTGATGAATCCCATCACCTATTACCTATAACCCATCACCTTTTTTATTATGGAATCGAATCCGGCGCTCGGCCTGCTTGGCTTTTGGATGTTCCTCCAACTCATTGTCACGATAGCGTTGGTGCTGGGCGGCATTTATATGATGTTTTGCCTGGGACGCGCCGCGTCGGGCCTCGATCGTATGGCCAATGCCATGGAAGATTGGGTGGCGCAGCAGAATGCCCAGTTACAGAGCCAGCAAAAGCCGCCGACGGTGAGTCCTGTGCCGCCGAATCTGGCGCATTCACCGGTGCCACCGCCGGTTTCGCCTGCATCTGCACCGTCTCCAATTATTAGCCATTCCCAATCACTTTTAACTGATGAACCAAAACGAGAATCGTGACGTTGTCATTGCACCTTCGCTAATTGCCGCCGATTGGTGGCAGGTTGCCGCGCAGGTGCAAGATGCCGAAGCAGCAGGATGTGCCTGGCTGCATTTCGATGCCATGGATGGTCATTTCGTGCCCAACCTGACACTGGGGCCGATGTTCCTGGAAGCGCTACGCCCGCATTCCAAGCTGCATTTCGATGCCCACCTGATGATTTCCAATCCGGGCGACTACATCGACGATTTTGTGAAAGCCGGAGCCGACAGCATTTCGGTACACGCCGAAAACCAGCCCCATCTGCATCGCCTGATTGCGCGCATTAAAGAACAGGGTGTAATGGCCGGTGCAGTGCTCAATCCCGGCACGCCGGTGAGCGCTCTGGAATGCGTCTTAGCTGAACTCGATTATGTATTGGTGATGAGTGTGAATCCGGGTTTTTCCGGCCAGCCGTTTTTGTCGTTGGCGACCGATAAAATTGCGCAATTAGACACCGCACGCCGTGAGCAAGGTTTGAAATTCCTGATTCAGGTCGATGGCGGTATCGGCCCGGCCACCGCGCCACAGGTGGTGCAGGCCGGTGCTAACGTGCTGGTGTGCGGTAGCAGTGTTTTCAACAAGAAGTCGCCGGTAGCGCAGAATGTCAGCGCGATTCGTGCGGCCTTGCAAGCTCAGTCCTAACAACTTCGACGGCATCTCTTCAGGAAATGCAAAAAATCCGCTGTCCGCGTTGCGGCGTCATTAATCTGGAAAAGTATCTCACTTTTCCTCAATGCGCTGGCTGTGGCAGCACTTTGCCCGTTCCCAAGTCGAGTAAACCGTCGTTTTTTCGGCGCGAACTGCATGCTATCCTGTGGGTTTTAGGGATTGGCGGTGTCGTGGCGGCTCTGATACTGGCGTTTGATTACCTCAGCACACCCGCCGAGAGCAATGCCCGGCTGTTCATTTACGGTAGCGCTTCACGCCAGGTGGCTTTGCAGCAGACGGTGGTGGTGACGATGACTGTGGATGCCGTCTCGGAAACACGCGCGCAACGCCGCATGCCCTTGCAAAATGTAAAAATGCGTTTGCCTCGCACTCTGGGCAATGCATTTGCCTTCGTTTCAGTCGACCCGCCGCCCGATGAAATTCTCGTCACCAACGGCGGACGGTATATGAATTACAATTCTTTACCGCGTGAAAGCGTTCTGCGCTTGCGCCTTTTCGCCCTCAAGCCGGGCCGCCATCGCGTGCGCACCGACTTTTACGCCGACGATTATGGCCCCGGCGCTTTCACCTTTTCGGTCTACGTCGCGCCGCGCCCGGTTGTGAAACAGGCCACCCCGGTAGGTAGACAGTAGACAGAATACAGGAAACAGGGAGGCAACCGGACATTGATGGCGATGTAGGTCCTCTACATTCGTCATCCTCGCGGACGCGGGGATTCAGAACACAGCTTTTTGTTCAGGACAAAACCAAATTGCCTAACCTGAGAGTATGTTTCCTGTTTCCTATATTCTGTTTTCTCTGTTCCGAGGATAGAGGATAATTCTCGGAATCGGTTCTACAAACCCCTACATCCGCAACGCACCAATAATCTCTTGCACGCTGGAGCAGTGGTTTTCTTCCAGATAGGTAGCGATCTCATCGACTATTCGCGCGGCTGCGTTGGGCTGGGTGAAAGTGGCAGTGCCCACTTGCACCGCGCTGGCTCCGGCGAGGAGGAATTCAATCGCATCGTTGCCGGTAGTGATGCCGCCAATACCAATCACGGGAATTTTAACCGCCTGGGCGCAACGATAGACGGCGCGTAGCGCCAGTGGTTTGACCGCCGGGCCGCTCATGCCACCGGTGCCGTTGGAGAGGCGTGGACGACGCGTACGGATATCGATGGCCATACCGACAAAGGTATTCACCGCTGAGAGGGCGTCGGCACCGCCCGCTTCCACGGCGCGTGCGATCACGGAAATATCGGTGACGTTGGGTGAGAGTTTGGCAATCAATGGAAGATTGGTGACACGCCGCGCCGCCTTCAACACGGCTTCGGCCTGGTGCGGGTCGGTGGCGTAATCCAACCCGTGAGCGACATTGGGGCAGGAAATATTCAGCTCAATGGCCGCCACGTTCGGCTGCTCACCGATTTGGCGCGTCAGTTCGGCGAAATCTTCAATCGTCTCGCCTGCCACGTTGACGATGACGGGAGTTTCCAGAGCGCGTAAATACGGGAGTTTCTCCTGGATGTAGCGATCGATACCCACATTCTGCAAACCGATGGCGTTGAGCATGCCCGAAGCCGTTTCGCAGGTGCGTGGGGGTGGGTTTCCGGCTCGGGGTGCGCGAGTCACGGTCTTTCCTATAATAGCCCCAATTTGGGAGAGATCAACGAATTGGGCCAGTTCTTCACCATAGCCGAAGGTACCCGAAGCGGTGAGCACGGGATTTTTCAAAGTGAGTGAGCCGATGCGGGTTTCCAGTGAAACTACCGGCTTCACGGATGAGGAGATTGTCGTATTCAATGTCATGGGCTTGGCGTCTCCCAGTGTGTCCAATCGATTTCGTTAGACCAGCAAACCGGCCCGTCGATACAGATGCGGCGATAACGGCTGTAGTCGTCGCCGTGCCCTACTACCGGTGCCACGCAACCGTTGCAAATGCCCACACCGCAGGGCATGTTCTCTTCCAGCGAAACCTGGCAGGGAATATCGAAACGCTCGCACAGTGCAGCGACGGCGCGCAGCATCGGCAGCGGGCCGCAGGAGTAGACGGCTGTCTTATCTTTTTCGGCTTGGATAAGATGTTGTTCAAGGAGTTCGGTCACCAGGCCGTGATGGCCCATGCTGCCATCCTGAGTAGCGACTTCTGTGGGCACATCCAACCGCTGGAAATCTTCAAGGCAAAGCACGTCATCGGCGCTACGTGCGCCAATCAATGCCGTTACCTGCTGGCGGTCGGGGCGCGAAGCCAGCATCGCCATCGGCGGCACACCGACACCGCCGCCTACCAACAGCGCATTTTCAGCTAGAGGCGCAAAAGGTTGTCCTAACGGGCCGATGACATCGACTTCTTGGCCAATGGCCCAGCCGCTCATCTGCTTTGTGCCGCGCCCCATAACCCGGTAAAGAATTTCAAAGGTATCGCCATCAATGCTGAGTATCGAAAAAGCGCGGCGCAGCATGGGGTCGGTCAGGCTGCCGTCGCGCGGCAAGACATGCACGAATTGTCCGGCCACGGCATGCCGGGCCAGGTGAGACGCTTTCAAGCGCATGCGAAAGTGCGAGGGAGCCACCTCGGCGTGAGCGATGATGGGCGCTAAGATCTGCTTAGCTATCGCTGGATTTTGAATGTGATTATCTGGCATAGAGTTTGTGAAATTATTCACAGCATTCTTCTTTACGTAAATGAAGCGGATACGACTTGCTTCTATGATTTTAAATCGTTATCTTCTGTCGCTTGTTTGGAAGTCGATTTTGAAGTAGCCGCTCCCCGGCGTCCCCGGCGCGACATTCGTTCGAGCAACTGGGCAAAGCGCTTCACGTCATCGAAGCGCTGATAGACCGAGGCAAAGCGCACATAGGCTACCTGGTCGAGATGAAACAGCTTTTCCATGACCAGTTCACCAACACGCTCCACTTCGACTTCACTGCGTGCTTCTGAACGCAGGGTGCTTTCAATATCGCGGAGAAGCTGCGTAATTTGATCGGTTGAAACCGAGCGTTTATTACAGGCTTTTGCGATGCCACCCCTCAACTTTTCGGGATCGAATTCTTCGCGCCGCCCATCTTTCTTAACCACGATGAGTGCACTTTCCAAAACACGTTCGTGCGTAGAAAAACGCATGCCGCAAGCATCGCAACTCCGTCTGCGCCGTAAAATCGCACCATCTTCCGCCGGGCGAGAATCGACAACGCGTGTATCGCTGGCTCCACAATGAGGACACTTCATAACAATCTCGTCAGGGCACTGTCGTTAATAGCGATTGTTTCACGTGAAACAATCACGAATCGGTACTTATCCCTATTTCATCAATAATTTTAACAAGCGGTCGAGTTCTTCGTTCGAGAAATATTGAATGACCACCTGGCCGCCCCTGCGCCTTGGGCGTAGGCGTACCCGGGTTCCCAACTGTTTCTGCAGGCTTTCTTCGATCCGGCGCACTTCCGGCGCGACACGGGAGCTGGCGGGAAGGTCGTCGTTGTTGCTTGCCTTGTCCTCTTCTTCATCGTCAAGAATACGGCGTGAGAGTTCTTCGGTCTCACGCACCGAAAGCCCGTCGCGGATAACACGCCGAAAAACCGCACGCCGTGCCCCTTCGGTGCCTGCAAGCAGGATGGCGCGTCCATGTCCTTCGGTCATGGCCCCTTCTTCAATGGCTTTCTGAGCTTCCTGGGGCAAATCGAGCAAACGGATGGTATTGGCAATGGAGACGCGGCTTTTACCTACGCGTTGGGCGATTGCTTCTTGCGAGAGCGAGAACTCCTGTGCCAGGCGACGATAGGCGATGGCAGCATCGAGAGCAGAGATATCGTGACGCTGCACGTTCTCGATGATTGCCACTTCAAGCGCTTGCTGATCGCTGACCTGGCGGATAATCGCCGGCACCTCTTTGAGACCGGCTGCCTGGGTCGCTCGCCAGCGCCGTTCGCCGGCAATGAGCTGGTATCGCGTCTCATCGGCGGGATTGGGACGCACCAGGATAGGCTGGAGAACCCCGTGTTCCTTGATCGAATCGACCAGCTCTTGCATTTCCTGGGGGCTGAAAATGCGCCGTGGCTGATAAGGGTTGGCTTCGATACTATCTACGGGAATATGTACAGCTAAAGCCGCGATAGGGTGTTCTTCCTTTTCCGGTTCCTTGGGTGCGGCCGCTACAGGTGTTTTTTTAGGTGTTTTAGATGCTTTTTTGCCTTTTTGCTCGACAGTTTTATCGTCACCACGGGCTACGCGGCTTAAAAAGTCCATATCGGCTTCTGGAATGAGCGCGGAAAGCCCTCTTCCCAATCCTTTGCGTGCTTTTTGCATATTATTGCTGACTCCTGATTACTAATTACGAGTTCGATGGGTCGGGTAGACGGTAGCGCGATTCTTTGCGATCGTAGGTGGCACCAAGGCGCTGGAGCACTTCCACGGCCAGGCGACGGTAAGCATCGGCACCCTGTGAGCGCTTGTCATAGAGGGTAATTGGCTGACCGTGGCTGGGTGCTTCGGCCAGGCGCACGTTGCGTGGGATGAGGGTTTGGAAGAGTAATTGCGGGAAATGGCGTTCCATTTCCTGTGAAACCTGGGCACTCAGCCCCAGACGACCGTCATACATGGTGCGCACCAGCCCTAAAACTTGCAGCGAAGGGTTCAAACTGCGTTTGACCAGTTCCAGAGTGCGCAGCAGATGCCCCAAGCCTTCGAGGGCAAAATACTCGCATTGTACGGGAATAATGAGATAATCGGCCGCCACCAGGGCATTTACCGTGAGAAGTGACAGTGAGGGTGGGGTATCGATCACAATAATCGGGTATTCTTTGGAGAATGTATCCAAGATGGACTTTAGATCGTCACGCCCCGGATTGCCGGCCAGGTCGATTTCCGCACCGGCAAGTTCTGGCGAAGTCCCTACAATTCCAAGTTCAGGCAAGGGGCTGGGGCTGATTTGCGGGAGAAGTATCTCGGAAGCTCCTGCGTCTTTGGTGTTCCCTTCATTATAACGGGCAGTAGCGGCTACTAAGGACTCATAGAGGGATGGGCTGGAGGGAGTATGCACGCCCAGGCCACTGGTGGCATTGCCCTGCGGGTCGAGATCGACCATGAGAATAGATTGTTGCTGCTGGGCGATGCAAGCCGCCAGGTTGATGGCCGTTGTCGTCTTACCGACACCGCCTTTTTGATTGATAACGCTAATGATCATTGCTGCGAAGAAGTGTGTATAGTGTAGTGCGGGACGTATATAGTGCGGGAGAAGTCATGTGATATTTTAACGCAAATCATTAACTCATGCCGAATGTTTCACGTGAAACAACCGCCCGCAGAAGAATGTGAGTGTTTCACGTGAAACACCGGTTGCAAGCAAAGAAGAGGGGGTATGTTTCACGTGAAACATACCCCCTGCAGCATTAAGGCAACTCAATTGCTTTGTAGATAAAAGTCTTTTGCCTGTCTCTCACTTGAAATAGTATGCGCGATTTTGAAGGGAGAGACTCTTCTACTGTGTTGAAGGCAGTGCTATTAGTGAGAGGTAACCAATTTTTGCCGTCGTAACGGATTTTTTCCAGACGAAGCCCTCTTTGTAGCTGAGCTATGTCGGCAGGTGAGCCAGGAAGAACTTCCAGAACAATAATGCCGCTCTCTTTTTCATCCACGCCCAATTCGGTGCGCACTGCAGGCGTGAGCTTCTCGATATCTCCCAGGCGCAAACCAGAACGGGTGAAGCCTGTGCGCGAAGAGGGGGCTGGCGGTTGGAGCTTTGGCTTCTGCTCAAACTGATCGTTCCAGTTTCCCAGGGTCACGGTGAAAGTTTGCTTCTGGTCACCTGGAAGGTGGGGGCGTAACACTGTAAAGACAACTTTTGAGCCTGGGGGTAAAGTTGCGACGGCCCGGCGAAATTCTTGGGTAGTGGTTACGCTTTGATCGTTCACCTGAGTAATAACATCGCCTTCACTTAGCCCGGCAGCCTGGGCTGGCCCTAAAAACTTACCGTCGCGCTGGGCCAGGCCGCCAATCTGCATGCCGCCGGGAATATTGAGTTCCCTGGCGACTTCGTCATCTACGGGAAGGTAGCGGATACCCAGAAAACCGCGTTGGATAGCCTCACCGGCTTTTAAATGTGGCAAGTAGCTGCGTGCAGCGTTAGACGGCACTGCAAAGCCAATACCGACGTTGAAACGTGATGGGGAAAGGATCGCCGTGTTAATGCCAATGACTTCACCATCCAGATTCAGAAGGGGGCCGCCGGAGTTGCCGGGATTGATCGAGGCATCGGTCTGAAGGTAATCTTGCAGGGAAAGGCGGTTATCCTTATCCAGATGGCGGCTTTTGGCGCTAATAACGCCTACCGTGACGCTATGGGCCTGGTCGAACGGCGCCCCAACGGCAATCGACCAGTCTCCCACGCGAACCTTGTCGGAATCGGCGAAAATAGCTGGTTTTAACGGCGTGCGGAGGGTGCTGGGGTTGATTAGCTGGAGAACCGCCAGATCACTCTCTTCATCGAAGCCAAGGACCCTGGCAATCGCACGTTCGGGCCGATTTTCATTGGTGTTAAAGAGGACGCGAATTAAAGTGGCGTTCTTCACAACATGATAGTTCGTGAGAATAGTGCCGTCCTGCTCCACCACAACACCACTGCCCAGCCCGGAACTTTCACCATCGGGCATACGGAAAGGTGCTGCGGGTTCCTCGCCGGTATGAGGGGTGCTGTTGGCCTCGCCGGTGCGCCGCTCAACATATATAGTCACGACACTGGGGGTAATCCGTTCTGCAGCTCGCACAAAGGCGTCCTGCACTGCGTCGGCCGTGACTATAGGAGCGCCAGATGCCTCGAAATGAGTTGATAATAGTAAAATACCGCTCAATAGCAGCAAAGAGAGCTTCCGCTGCAACCGAGGCTGAAAAGAGTATGGAGAAATCATAGAATAGGAAGTATTTAGCTCTTTATGGCATTGAGGAACGATATAGAGTATAACTTTGATTGAATAATCAACGCGTACGCCGAAATGAGGAATATTGTCTTTACATTCTATTAACACCCTGGTGCAAGCAGCGTGGCAGCGTGCATTGCACATCATCTCGCACAAGCTTCTTTTGATACGTCGTTATTCTGACCGGCCTATTATCTTGCCGGTTCATTTTTACCCCGACTCACCTAATTCCCGGACTGTATGCTATCGAATATTACATCAGATTGGGATTAAAATAAGAAAAGGCTTGCCGGTGCCTGCTCAAGGGGCATTGATCTTTTTGTGGCGCGATGAAACTTTCATGCCCGGCTTAGACCCAACGGAAGTAGGGGAAAGCTGGGTTGTGGTGAATGGCGAATGTCTGGATATTTCCAAAGAGCGAGTGCAGGACGTTCACCAATTGGTCTTCGATTATTCTTTAGCGGTCGATCCGATGAAATTCCAGGGACGCATGCTTAGAAAATCGAATCTGAACGGTGCGCATAACGGTACTGAAGTGATAGGACCATTGAAGGAATTAAAGCAGGGAGCGATATATCAGCGGATTGTCGATAATACACCGGTTGAAATACCTCGCGAAATTGAAAAATTGCCAGGGGTAGTTTGCGATATCAGAGTGCCTATTTTTGGACAGCATGCGGATTTCGTGTATCTCAAATATCGAGCCAAGGCTACGCGATATTCCAACAGTAATGCCTTTGTCCGCATCGTCGAGATTCATTCCGTCTTCTCAGCACAAGAGTGCAACATTATTAACGCATTCTGCCGTGAATTTAAACTTGATTACGGCGAAATCGATATCGTGCGTGATGCTAACGACGGAAAAATATATATTCTCGATGTCAATAAAACACCGTTTGGTCCTCCTAACGGCTTACCGCAAGGGCAGCATATCGATGCTCTTATGCGATATGAGAATGCGTTTCGCGAGTGGTTTAAGCGATTGGACATTAGTCGTTAAGAAGATACGATATCAATCCTATTAATTACTCTGATTCTCTCGTGTCCATAGCCCGCGAAGCCTTCGGCTACGTCAACTTTGTCGCAAGTTTTCGCTATTAACGACAGAAGGTGGGAGTCACCCGATGATCCGCGCGCGTCAGCAAGCCAAGTGTTCCGGGCTTTTTTGTTTGTTCCAGCACTTATACCAATCTTGCACATTAAAATCCTAATCCGTCACCGTTCCATAGCACGCAAAGCCTTCGGCTGCGCAAACTTCGTCGCAAGTTTGCGCAATTAACGACAGATTAAAGAGAGGCTTGGCATTGATGTCCGGTTGCCTTCCTGTATGCTGTCTACCATCTACGACCTATCTGCCGTAAGAGGAGGTTATTTTACAAAAATGGTATTACCTCCTGAAAATTACCCCTTCGGTTCATAGGCTACAAAGCGACCACAAAGCCTCTCTTCTTTGTGGACTTTGTGTTTAAATCAAGAACATCAGAGTAGGGAAGAGTATTTCTGCGATTGGTATTAATTACTCTGTAAAATAACTAGTTATCCCTTTGCGAGCGAGGAGCCCGTCATGAAGAACCGCGCGCGGGATTGAGTCGGGTATGGGTAGACATTGTGCTAAGTTAAATACAATTTCAGAATAAGCAAGAAGCACGAGGATACCCGGCTTGCTTACGCGCGCGGTTCTTCAGGCAAACCACAGCTGTAAAATAACCTTCTTCTTACTTTGAGTGCCGGGTAGGTGCGTTTATTTACTATCATCTGCCTACTTATAGGCACCGACGTCTGGTTGCCTCCCTGGCTACCGTCTATTACCTACTATGCGTAAAAGCGATATAAACATCCAGGCATTAAAAATGGATCGGAATGAATTCTCTCGCAGCTGGTTAAAAAGGCTGATTGAAAACTTTTAATCGCCATCGCTTCCAAACCGTTCGCGCATCTTCAGTGTCTGGTGGCGATGGGGTTCGGAAAGGCTGTTGCGCACGGTATCGGCAATGACGTAAAACACGATTTCGCCATACATATTGACGCGATGTCGCATGCCCTTGAAGATACCGATTTTTTCTTCTTTAATGGGGTGGGTTACGTTATGCAGAGGCACGCCTTCCATGCGTAATTTCCAGGCATGAACATAACGGGTAATGGCGATTTCCACGCCGAAACGCGACCGGGTGAGGTCGGGAATCGCGAGAAACACGTCGCGGCGAATAGCGCGTTGGCCGGTGATGGCGGCGACGTTGCGATGGCAAAAGCCCAGCCACCAGCCGAAAACGCCGCCACGAGGCGTTCCAAACAGGCCCAGAGTCATGTCGGCACGTTTATCGGCTTCGGCTTCCAGGGTGGGCTTGAGCAGGGCATCGACCTGCTCGGATTTGAGGCCGATCAAGTCGGCATCGAGAAACAACAAAACATCGGCATCGGTGCGATGGGCACCGTAGGCCATCGCACCGCCTTTGCCGATGTTTTGCTGCAGTTCAAAGATACGAAACGGCATCTCGCGACCCACGAGTTCCTGGGTGCGAGCGGCTACCCCACGTGCTTCCTCAGCGGTAGAATCCGAGCAGCCGTCTGTGACGACGATAATCTCGTTTACCAATTGCGAAGCGGCAATGGCGCGCAGAACATCGCCAATGCGCCCGGCCTCGTTATAGGCCGGGACAATGGCTGCTGCTCTCAAAACTTCCGGCGAGGAAGAGGGGGATGAATTCACAGGCTAACCGTAAACAAAAATTGACGAACTACAATTGATAACTCGCTCAGACGACTTACGAGTTCAAAACTTCGTCAACTTTCGTGGAAAGCTGAGCTTCATTCATATAGCCGACGGCTTGGTTTACGATCTGACCGTCTTTGAAGAAAATGAGGTTCGGGATGCTCATCACACCATATTTGGTGGCGATGTCCTGATTCTCATCGACATTGCATTTGACTACTTTGAGACGACCGTTATAGTTTTGTGCGATTTTATCTAAAACAGGCGTCAACATTTTGCAGGGCTGGCACCATTCGGCCCAAAAATCGACGACGACGGCCTGCTCCGAGTTAACGACTTCACTTTCAAAATTGCCTGATCCGACAGCTGCAACTTCCGCCATGATGATCCTCCACTTGCGGTTGAATTTCCAATAAGGATTTACGAATTACCTCGCTATGCGTTCCGGCAACCGCTGACTTTGACCGGAAATGAGGTGCCCAAAAAGCACATCCAGCGCGAGGTTGGTATTTGCGTTTCTCAGAATATACTGACGCGTTTTGCGGATTTGGTCAAGACCGTCGCTCCAACGCACTGCTTTGGACGAGGTGACATCCCCAATCCATCGTGCGCGATACACGCTTGCCAATTCATCTAAAAACAGGGCTACCGACGAGCGCACCACCTTGGCATCGCCTTTTTTTAGCTCTTTTTTGCCGGTTGTGGCAGCGCCTACGCTCTGGTCTTCATCCCACCACTGCTTGCCCAGCAGCAGGGCTTCTTCCGTAAAACCCAGCGCCCCCACCGGCGAGCTTTTTTCTAAACGGCGCAGGAAAGCTTCCGCCTGTTGTTGGCGAGAGACGAGAGGCTGGCCTTCTTCTTCGTTTTGGGCTGCCATGAGCCGCTCGATTTCCCTTTTCGCTACTCCCGGCCTCCCTGCCGCCGTTTTCACCGCCTGGTCGATCTGGGCGGCATCGGCTCCCGTTGCCTGCAGCCAGTCGGTAATTTCGCCATCGGAGGCGAGTCCGAGCGGCACGTGCCAGCAACGCGAGCGAATGGTGGCGCGCAACTGGTCGGCATTATCACATAGTAAAAAGATCGAAAGGCCGTTGACCGGCTCTTCGAAGGTTTTGAGCAGGGCGTTTTGCGCTTCGTCGTTCATGCGGTCGGCTTGCACGATGACCATCACTTTGCGCGGCCCAACCAGTGGCTTGCGCATGGCCTCGTTGCCGAATTTACGCGCCACATGTATCGGCAAAATGCTGCCACTCATCATTTTGGGGGCAATCACCCAGTCTCGTTCGTCCTCGACACTCGAAACCAGCGGGCGATAGACCTTGAAATCGGGGAAAGTCTCGATCTTCACTTGATGACAAACTTTGCAGTGGCCGCAGGGTGCCGGCCAACCGTTTTCTTCAATCGGCGAAGGGCACAATAAAAGTTGGGCATAACGCAACGCCAGGGTCCATTTGCCGATTTGCGGCGGCCCGCTGAGCAGCAAACTCTGCGGAATATTACCGCTGGCGAAAGCGCGCGCCAGCGCCGCCCAGCGGGCGCTGTGGCCCAGGAGGCGGTTCTCGGGCAGGGGATGAGCGCTCACAGTCGCTGCCCCCGTTCTTCGAGAACACCGATGATGTGGGCATGCAGGGCCTCTACAGACTGCCTGGCGTCGAGCACGACAACACGCTCAGGATCGAGGCGGGCAATTTCCAGATAGGCCTCACGCACCTGAGCCTGGAATTCGAGGCCGCGTGCTTCGATGCGGTCTTCTTTTTCACTGGCGCGACGGGCCTGGGCGGCGTCCGGCTCAATATCGAGCAGAAAAGTGACGTCGGGGTGGAGCCAGGTGGTGGCGAAGCCGTTCATGGCGCGAATAAAGTCGGCATCCAACTTCAGTCCGCCACCTTGATAGGCCACGCTCGAATCGGCAAAACGATCGGTAAGCACGACCTCACCTCGTTCCAGGGCCGGGCGGATGACCTGTGAAACGTGAGCGGCGCGCGAAGCCCCAAAAAGAAGGAGTTCGGCCTGGGGTTCGAGTTTGTCGGGAGAGTGAAGGAGATAATCGCGAATCGCTTCGGCTAAGGAGGTGCCGCCCGGTTCGCGCGTGAGGCAAACAATATGCCTGGCCGCTTCCAGCCGCTTGGCCAAGAGCTGGAGTTGAGTGGTTTTGCCGCAGCCGTCGATACCTTCAAAAGAAATGAACATCAGAAAAGAGTGTAAAGTGGAAAATGGAGAATGGAAAATGGCGCTCGACTCATTTTCCACTCTCCATTTTCAATTTTCCATTCTTAATTATCGGGGCAGTTTGTCGATGGCCGATTGCACGCCGGGGTGTCCGGGGCGCAGTTGGAGCATTTTGGTCCAGGCGCGGCGGGCACCGGCGTAGTCTTTGCGCCATTTGGCATTGGCACCCTGTAGCCACAACTGGCTGAGTTCGGCTTTCAAGGCCGGTGAGATGGCTTGTACGGCTAATACGGTATTACCTGGCTCCAATCCTTTGCCTTCTTGCCCGGTGAGGCCCTCGCGAACACCCGGCGTGGGGGTTGGTTTCGGTTTCGGCTTGGCCGCAGGGGCGGGCGCTTGAGCTTTGGGGGCCGCTGCCGGTTTAGGAGCCGCAGGTTTTGGAGCCGGTGCAGGGGCACCTGGTTGAGCAGCGGGGTCATCTGCTGGAGCACCCGAGGAGGGATCTCCCGGATCTACCGGCGCGGTGGTTACCTCAGTAGGAGGTGCCACAGTTCCCGTATCATCGACTTCGCCTGGAGCGAGCACGAAAAAGTAAAGACCGGCACCCAGAACAGCCAATACTAACACTGCGACACCGGCCAGCACGGCAGGGGGCGGGTTTTTCTTAGTTGGTGTACTGCTCACGGTAAAAGAATCCGCAGGGTCGCTACTGGGTGTGGCTGCCGAATTCGACCAGTCGTCGCCGGCGTTGTCCTTCTTTTTTCCAATACCAAAAGCCATAAATACTCCTGAAAGATTAAGAATGAAGCGAAGATGATTAAGAATAATAATCTTAATCGAAGGCAACCGGCAAGGCAAAAGACTTATTTCACCACGGCGGGCTGATTCGTATTATTTTGCCAATCGCGGTAAAAAACGCACGCGTCGGTTCGGCTCGCGGCCCACGCTGTAAGAACGGAGGTGGAATTTCTCAGCGACCTGATGTTGCAAGCGCCTCAAAGGTTTGATTTGTGGCCGCAATTCTGTCGGGTTATTAGAAGCCAACACCCGTTGGGCAGCCTCCTGGGCTTCTTTCGCAGCCAGTTCGCGAGGCGATGAAGGCCCATCGGCCTCGCCATAGAGCGCATTAAAGCGCGCCAGAATATGGGCGTAGGTATTACCGCGCACGCCAATCAGCGGAAGGCCGATTTCACGCGCCTGGCGCAAAAACGGCGTATTATCGGGTTCGTCGCCCGCTACGGCCAGTACTACCGCATCGGCTTCCTGCCAGCGCCTTGCGACCGAAACCGGCAATCCGAGCTGTTTTACCACTCGCGTCAGCCTTGAACGGCTAATTCCGAATGGGTAGATGGAACGCACTCGCGAAACATCGATAGGTGCTTCAATGGGTGGCACCATTTCAATATCCCGCTTTTGCGGTTTTTGCTCCTCAGACTCAATAATAGGCAGGGAAGTGTCGATTTCATAACCATGAGAAGCTTGTTCTGGCTCTCGATGACGGTCGGAATCGTCGTCACTGCGTTCATAACGACGGCTACGTGAACTCTTGGCATTGCGTCCATTGCGAGTGCGCCCGTAGCGACGCTTGTCGTATTGTGAGTTCGAGCGCTCTTCATGAAACGGGGCATGGGCCGGGGGAGCGATCTCTGGCGCGGCATGAACCACGATATCACCATTCTCATCGCGCGCGCGGGTTTCAGGCGGCACGGTCTGGCCGCGTAGGATGGCATCGACCACGTCGATAACGGGTCGGCGAATCGCCATTTCATTGCGGGAGACCATCTCGATCACCACATCGAAAGTCGGCGGTGCCTTCCGTTCCAGCACGGTTTTCTGGGTGCCGCGCCGCCGGGCTTCTTCGTCGCTGAGCGTCACCGCCTGAATGCCGCCGATGAGGTCGCTCATGGTGGGGTTGGCGAGCAAGTTTTCCAGCGTGTTGCCGTGAACGGTCGCAATCAGTTGAACCCCGCGTTCACCGATGGTGCGCGAAGCCAACGCTTCCTCGGTGCGCCCGATTTCATCGATCACGATCACTTCAGGCATGTGATTTTCCACCGCCTCGATCATGACATCATGTTGCGCCGCCACTTTGGCGACTTGCATGCGCCGCGCGCGCCCGATGGCCGGGTGTGGCACGTCGCCATCTCCGGCGATTTCGTTGCTGGTATCGACAATCACCACCCGCTTATCCAGGTCATCGGCCAAGACACGTGCCATTTCACGCAAAAGCGTGGTTTTGCCCAGACCGGGACGTCCCATGACCAGCAGGCTTTGCCCGCTTTCAATCAGGTCGCGCAGAATATCCACAATACCCGAAACGGCGCGTCCCACGCGCAGGGTGAGGCCCACCACCACGCCACGCCGGTTGCGCATGGCTGAAATGCGATGAAGTGTGGCAGGCAATCCGGCGCGGTTATCGTCGCCAAAGGCGCCTAAATGTTCTTCGACAAAATCGAGTTCTTCGCGGGTGACGACGGTTTCTCTGAGATATTCATACCGATTCTGGAAGCGGGCTTCGGGGCGACGGCCCAGATCAAGCACAATTTCCAGGAGATCGGCGCGTTCTTCGGGCGCAATCTTTTCTTTAAGCCCGTTGGGCAGAATCGCCAACAGGTCGTTCAGGTTATCGGTAATCGTATAGGCTTCGTTAGTCATAGATTTTGTTCTAACGACGTATAATGGCAATGAGCGTGCCGTGATTAGGTTGTTGTGCGGTTCCAGGAAGGATGAATTTCTGCGTTGACGGCGCGGCGTTGGATTTCGTCTTTTAAGACGCGATAATCGGTGATGTAGTAGCCAAAACTGAGTTTTTGGTGCCCGATAATGCAGCAGGTATGCTGCGATGAGCCGGATGTGCGTAATTCCTTAATATCTTCCCACGCCAGAAAATGTTCTGTATACCAACCGCGTTGAGTGATGCCTTCGTCGCTAATTGTCATGGAACTGACACTGTAATGACGCCACAGCCAAAGAAAGCAGCCTCCCAATACGCCGCCATATATCCAACCGATAATCGGGTCGGGGCGTGCCTCGGTATCATAAACTTGAGCTGTTTGGACGTAGAACCCCAATAGTAATAGCACGACACCAAGCACGCCAGAGCCCATCAGTAAAGAGCGTACATTCCGATTGCGATAGTCGTAACGCTTTATGGGGCTGGTGGAGGTGGGGCGATACTCTCGCCACTCGTGATAGGGCGTGTGGCAGGCGAGTTGGGAGATAAGTTTCTGGAGCAGCCCTACTTCTTCAATCTTGGCAAAATCGAAGCTGCCATTTTTGTCGACGACGACAAAGCGGTGCTGAGCCAGTCCGCTTTTGGTGTAGGTGGAGTAATAATCCTGGACTTCATCCCACGGGATGGCAATGCGCTCCTGATTATTTTCAAAGATTAACTCTGTTGCAGATACCGTGATCCGTTCATGACGACGGGCCTGGAACTCGCGATACATCATCAGCCATAAACCGGTGAAAAGCGGTGCGAAAAGAATAAATCCCAAACAGAGAAGCAAACCCATAAGGGCCATTATCGGCCCGGAATAGTTCCATACTTCATAAAAAGCGCTTGATTTGGCAATAAGCTCTTTTACCCCGAAGCCTACCCAAAAGACACTCAAGATAAGATGGCCGATGAGAAACTCTCGCTCTCCTTGCGCACGGTAACTAAAGGTGTAAGGCCAGTCGATGTCTTGACGCAGGCCTTTGGTTTCCCATTTTTTAGGCTTGGCCCATTGAGCATGCTGCTGAACTATATCTCGCAAAGCGGCAGTCTGTCTAAAATGCCCTTCCTGAAAAGCGATTTTGCCTGCCTCCGTTTCAATTCTCCAAACCGTGAATTCGGGCCGGTGCGTGAAAAGAGCGTAGTAATCCTCAACCTGTTGCCATTGGACCTGATGCCAACCGCCAATAGAACGCCATCTCAGGCCGTTGTCATCAGCCACGATTGCTGTGCGGCTCAGCCAGAGGCCGCCTAAGAAAGCTGGCAACCCAAGTGCGCCGACGAACAAACCGAGCATGAGAAGATGCTCCCAAGCCTGGGTGTTTGGCGCTTTAGGGATTAGAAATCCTGCCAGGGTAAAGGCACCTAAAATGATGACGAAAATCCAGGGCCATCGATGAGGGCGGCAGTGAAAGGGGAAAGGCCCTGTGGCGGAAGAAGTCTCTTCAATCATGAGCGGGCTATCCACAAAATGTATTGTTGCATGTTTTTGAGTATTCGAGGTTAAGTTTTCTTTAGTTGAAGGGAACGATGAGGACGCGCCCTGAAATCTTTTTCACCTCACCAATCACGGGTTTTGCTGTTTACGGCCCGTTCTCGAATCACTTCTTGCAGTTTTTTACGGTGACTTATTGAACTCCAGCAACGAATGGTTTGATCAGGGCTTCGGACGATAAATCTGCCGAAAACGCTTTCGTATTCTGTAATATCGGCCCAGGCGATGAATTTGGAACGCCGTCCGTTGTATTGGGTAATGCCGCTTTCATCGGTGATAATTTGGAACCGGTAATACGTCCAAACTAGCCAAGCTGTGCCCAGAAGGAGAGGAATTACAAGGAAAAGGGGACTATCTCCATCGTCACGTTCCTGCGGTTGTAGCCAACCCAAATAACCCAAAACCAGAATTCCCGATATGATGAAACTGTAAGCAATGGCAAGCCAAAGCATGGCTCTCATTTCACTGGAACGATAGTTATAGACTTGCGAAGTCTCGTCGGGGCGTGGTGAACGCTCGCCGTCACGTTTATTTTCCCATTCCAATTGAAGGCTGTGCTGCGCGCAGTATTTTTGAATCAGTGCCCGCAGGCGCACACTACCGTTATACCCTGCGAACTGAATCTCACCATGCGTGGTTTTAACCACATGGAGATTTTTGGTTTTAACCCATCCAGGCAGAATGTCAAAATGGTAATCGGTAACATCCTTCCACGGCGACCAAATCTGCTGCCCGGTGGTGGCATCGCGCCACAAAATTCCCTCTGGCGAAACCGTAATACTTTCTCCCTGCCGTTGTCGTGAGAATTGAGCCAGGGGCCAGCCGAATGCAAGTAAAACCCCGTAGACAAGGCCGGGAAAGAGGTAGATAAACAGTGTCCCTAAAGCCCACCAGGGGCCGATGGTTTGCCAGGTTTGTTCGAGGTTTTGATAGAGAACGAGAGGCGCATCCCACCGGGAGATCGATGTATAGAGTAAGAGTAACGGCAAAACCACACATCCCATCACCAATAGAAAAACGTATTCACGCATCTGTTTGCGGTTGATTGTGAATGTTTCGGGTTCGGTTAAGTCGAGTGTATTTCGGGGCTCACCCTTCATTTCCCAGCTTGTAACGTCAGCCCACTTTGCACGTTCTTGGATGGCCTGTTTCAGCAGTACGCGATGAGTTAATTCGTGGAGAGTAAATGAGCCGTTCTCTGTTTCTACGCGCCATTCATTCTTAGGGGTATGATAGTAACTGCGTACTTGTGACCAATCGGCCGAAAGCCAGCCGCCCATGCCTCGCCACTGCAAACCCTTGGCGCCGGCAATGACACAAACCCGAATTGCTGTCCACAACCAAAGTAGTCCGGGTAAAAAGAAGAACAGAGAAAAACTACCAACAAATAGACTGCGTTCGAGCCTCCCAAAGGTTGGGGGTGGATTATATGTCAAGGCGATTGAACTAGTAATCCAAAAGATTAACCAGAAAACCGCAAACCATAAGATTGCTCGTGGCTGACGCCCGATCACAATCTCATTTGTTAGAGGGTGAGATCGTTGGTCAGGTTCGGATGGTTCGCTCGAAGAAGAGGTGCTCACTCCCTTATTGTGCCAGATTTCTGCATCTCACGTACCACATTTAAATTCGTCTCCACCATCGTCTCCACTTCCGGGGTTTCCAGAATCATTGGCAAATTCCGAATCCGTGGATGACTCACAAAATACTCCAGTCCTTCCCGCCCAATTTTCCCTTGCGTCAGGTGCTCATGCCTATCGAGATGCTTCCCCGCTTCGCCTTTACTATCGTTAAGATGGATCACCGCCAGGTTATCAAGGCCGATGGTGGCATCGAAATGGCGCAGGGTGGCTTCAATGCCTTCGGCGTTGCTCAGATCGTGTCCGTAGGCAAAGCCGTGGCAGGTATCGAAACAAGTTGCCAGGCGCGAGGTCTTAAGGGTTTGCAGCACATCGCCGATATGCTCGAACGGCCCGCCCAGGCAGGTGCCCTGGCCGCAGGTGTTTTCGAGGGCAATTTTCACTCGTGCGTCGGGCGTGGCTTCGAGTACTTTTTCGAGTGATTGTGCCAGCCGTTTCACGCCATTATCGGCATCGCCTTTGATAATATGAGCGCCGCAGTGGGTGACGAGGTAGTCGCAGCCCAGTAAATCGGCGCGCTGCACTTCGTCGATCATGGCGTTAATGGATTTTTCCAGTACCACCGGGTCGGGCGCGGCGAGGTTGATGAGATAGGAGTCGTGAGCCACCAACGACGTAAAGCACGAAGCAGCCCAGGCGTTGCGAAAAGTTTCGGCTTTGGCTTTATCTAACGGCGCGGCATACCAGGTGCGCGGCGACTTGGAAAAAATTTGCAGAGTGTCGCAGTTCAGGCGCTGGGCGTGTTCCAGGGCCGCGACAAAACCTTTGGATGTGGGAAGATGAGCGCCGAGAGGCATGTTAAATTTCCTTCAATTCAAGAGCTACGTCTCGCTGTGAGAGCGGCGAGCGTGGCATAATTAACAGTAGAAACGGTTTTCAGGAGCAATACAATGGCAGTTAAAGTCAACACCAAGCAGGAAAATAACGCGATCGCTAAGAGTGCCCGTCACGCCATTGCCAAGTCGGTGCTCGATATTTCGGAACTCAATATCGCGTTCTCCGGCGGCACGATCGAGCTTTATGGCCGCGTGCGCCCGCCCCGTGGCCATACCGGTGAGTTGAATATGAAGAAAGAAATGGAACACATTCAAAACCTGATCTTGGCGGTGCGTGGTGTGCGCGACGTGAACATTCGGCGCGTTATTGTAACCACCAACTAATACCAATCCTACAAATTAACACCCTAACCATTTCCCGATCTCATAGCACGCAACGCCTTCGGCTATGCAAACTTCGTCGCAAGTCTTCGCGGTTTTTTTAAATTAGCCACAGATTGACACAGATTACACGGATTAAGGTTAAATTTACGACCCGTATTAGACTTGCATCAACAGATGACGAGGTAAAACGTTTAAATTACTTCTGCCTCCATCTGTGAAATCTGTGTTAATCTGTGGCTAAATTTTTTGAGAGGCTATCAACGCTCGGTGACCTCTCTTTAAAAGACCTTTGCTTGGGTTAGAAAAGTAGCAGCTTTATGGCGGCAATGACGGCAAAACCAAGCGCCACGTTTTCAAAGAGTTTCTGGTTAATTTTCGGCAGCAACATCCGGCCCCACAACGCTCCACCGATCACAAAAGGTGAGAGAATGGCATTCACCTGGAGTGTGGAAACATTGATAATACCCAGATCGACTCCAAACGGCACTTTAAATGAGTTGAGGATGAAGAAATACCAGGCCCCGGTGCCGATAAACGCCATTTTAGGCAAGCGCATTGCCAGCAAATAGAGAATCATAATCGGCCCGGCGGCGTTGGCGACCATAGTCGTGAAACCGGCCATCAGCCCCATGGCGGCCGCGAAGGCAATGCCGTCGGGAATTTCTTCTTCCTTAATTGATTTGCGCCAGATATGAAGCCCGACCATCGACAGCAAAATGCCGCCGATGAGCTTGCCGATGGTGGTGGAATCGAGGTGCTCCATCGTGAAATAACCGATCACGATGCCCGAAGCCGCCCAGGGAAACATGCGCCAGAGGTGCGACCACACCGCGTGGCGATGGTAGCTTTTCACAGCCACGATATCGGCTAAAATGAGCAACGGCAGCACCAGGCCAGTCGCTTCACGCGCCGGATACACCATAGTGAAGAGCGCCACTGCGAAAATCCCGACTCCCGGAATACCGGTTTTGGAAAGACCGATGAAAGCCGCGCCGCACATCACAACCAGCCATTGCCAGATTTCAAGATTCATCGAATATTAATAACCATCCTACAAATTAACCACAGATGGGAACGGCAGAACTTAGAACTTAGATTTTAGAACTTAGGCCCATCGCTTTGCCAAGCCCCTCTTAAGATCTAAATTATAAAAGTCTCCGGGTCAATCAAAAAAAGCGGCGCTCTTCAGGAAAGCGCCGCGCTTATTCGATCGATTCGAATTTAATCGTTACCACTGAACAAGAAAATACCAATCCCGATTAGAATAAGGATAATTGCCGCCATGGGGCGAAATTCACCGAGTGCGTATATGAGTGAAAGATGCACATTCAAAAGCGGTAAAACGAAAATCGCAATTCCGGCCAGAACGCTTAGTACTCCGATTCCTCTCATAAAACCTCCCGGCAAAAACTCTTTCACAAACGAAAAGACGATGAGCGCAAATACGCTCATCGTCCTTTTTACCACATTTTAAACGGAGATGAGACGCAATTAATAGCCGCCGCCGCTCGAGCAACCGCCGCATCCGCCACCACCGGCTGCAGCCGGTTCGGCTTCTTCGCCTTCTTTGGGGGTGAACGACTGGCCGCAGCCGCAGCTCGAAGAAGCGTTGGGGTTTTCAATTTTGAAACCGCCGCCCATCATCGAATCGACATAGTCGATCTCGGCACCTTCGATATATTGAGCCGAACGGGGATCGACAACGACCTTCACACCGTTGATATCGAAAGTCTGGTCGCCTTCACTGGGCTCTTCTTCCAGGCTCATGCCGTATTGAAAACCCGAGCAGCCGCCGCCTGCGACGAAAACACGTAACATGGCGTCGGGTTTCTGCTGCTGCTCCAACAGTCCCTTTACTTCTGCCGCTGCGCGATCTGATAGTGTTACCATTTTTTTGTCCTTGAAACCGGAATACTTACCGAGAGTAAGCTTTCTTGTAAGTTTACAATTTTGCCAACAACTCTACTCGCCATTATAGCGAGCTTGGGTTCTTAACGCAACCACGCGTGTTACATTTTATGAGTTACCAGACGTTTGCTGAGGTGACAGGTTCGCACAGCTTCCTGAAAATAAGAATGCCCCGATTCAGGTAGCACTTGAATCGAGGCATTTACTTTGGCTTAATTCCGGCTGAAAGTGGGCCTGCCACCCGCATCGGCGACGTTGATACCTGAATGGACAACTGCACTGCTCCCGATTTCGGTAAGCGAGGTGGTCACGATGCCTTTGTACCACTTGACATGCCCATCGGCGAAGGCGAAGTTACCGCCGTCCAGATGGCGGCTATGTCCGCGTCCCAGCCCCCTGATGCCGGGAACGGCCGGGTCGTCGCACGGGTTGGCGTCGTCGCC
Organism: Abditibacteriia bacterium; assembly: GCA_036833945.1. Classification (GTDB taxonomy): domain Bacteria; phylum Armatimonadota; class Abditibacteriia; order Abditibacteriales; family Abditibacteriaceae; genus DAITOV01. The sequence continues at coordinate 2,630 of DAITOV010000007.1, read as the reverse complement.
GTTAGCATTGCAGCCGTTATACCAGTAGTACGAAGGGCTGCCATTACCATCACCGTTCATCACAATCTGCGAAACCGAATCGATAGCAGCCTGGCTCTGGCCCGAGAGGCGGCTGTTGAACCAGTAGTCGGTGTAGCCGTCCGCAGTGGGATCGACTTGTCCATTGAAAACACCCGAACCTGCCGTGGCCGGGGCACCGGTTTCGCTGGGGCACTGGAAAATCTGCGTGCTCTTTAAATAAGGCTGCAAACCATCGGCCCAGCCAAACGGGTTAGACGGGCTGGCTCCATTGGCAACCGGTGGTATGCCGCTACCGTTAATCAGGCGAACGGGATACCGTTCGTCGTAGTCCTGGGTATATTGAAAAATACCCAGGGCTATTTGCTTGAGGTTGCTCTGGCATGAGGCGCGCCGCGCGTTTTCGCGTGCGCGTGCGAATACCGGGAAGAGGATGGATGCCAGTATTGCAATAATAGCTATGACGACCAACAGTTCGATGAGGGTAAATCCACGTTTGTTCTGCATTTTTCTGCTCCTTGAGTCCACATCTATTCAACAATAATCTCTTTCTGTAATCGTAAAAATACTACGCTTACGAAGTAATATGACGCCACCTTGCAGGTAAAGTTTCGAAAAAGGCGTCAGGCGATTTATTAAATTTAAAGAGAGGGCGTGGTCTACATTGATTTATAATGGAGCTATGTCAACATCTAACTCTGCTTTGGAGGGTCGTCGCAATTCCCCGATACCTTATCGCTGCTGCCTGATAGCAGTCGGATTATTCACGAGTTTATCTTTGTCCTGCCTACACTCATTAAAGGCCGAACCACTGATATCGGCTGCTTCGAACGCGCCGGGCGAATCTATTCCAAAAATTGTCATTCAAAGCGGACATCGCGACGCCATCTACCAAGTCGCTGTTTCGCCGGACAAAACTCGTCTGGCGACCGTAGGCGGCGGTGAAGTGAAAGTCTGGACGCCAAGCGGCTCCGTGGTGTGGTCGGCATCGGCTGCTGGCGATGCGCGCCGTGTCGCATGGTCTCCCGATGGCCGCTTTATCGCAGTCGGTGTTGGCGGCGTAGAGGGTTTTTTCGTTGGGAGAAATGGCGACTCCGCTGGAGTCCAACTCCGCAGTGCGCAAGATGGCACTTTAATAGGCAGCCTGTTGCATGGCAATAATACGGTAAGTTCGCTCACATTCTTGCACAAAGATCTTCTGCGAGTCATTTCGGGAGAAGGAGATGTGTTCTGGAACTTGAAAACTCTCCAAAAAGTAGATGCAGGTGTCGTTGGCTCGGTGTCGCATTTACAAGGGCAGATTATGCCTTCGCCCAACGGTAAGTTGCTGGCCAAAATTGATTCAATAGGCTTGCAGATTTGGGATGGCTCCGCCCTAAAAAAGCTTTTCTCGCATCGTCTTAATGAGAATTTTTTCCGGAGCGCTACCTGGGCACCAGATTCCAGACATGTGGCTGTTTTCGATGGTTTTAGCTTGCAGGTCTGGAGCGTAACCGGTTCTAAAGTGAATGCTGCGCCGCGCGTGTTTCCCATCTCGACGGCAAAAGAGCAATTCGCGCAGGACTCACCGTATCGACGTAAGGTTTACAGCGTGGCGTGGTCGGGCGATGGAAAACGCATTGCCGTGGCAGCGACATGGTGGCCCGATGCCAAAGACGATCCTGAATATGGCCCGGTTGAGGGGATGCCCCGCACCTTTGTGCGCTCTGTCTCCTGGCCAACGGGAAGCGTTAGCACGCTAAGAGCACTCCAGCGTGGTGCGACTTATTCGCTGGCCGCTTTGCCGGGCACTCGCCTGGTGCGTGCTGGTAGCACACCGGCTCATTCTCCCGATCTGGTGGGGTTGCTCGCTGCCTATCCGTGGGAAAAGCCAGCGCCGAAAATAAGCAAGAATAAGAGTGCACTCCCCGGCTGGATTGCAGCGGGCTACACCGAAGCCGTGAACGACATCGCTCTTTCCCCCAACGGGCGCTATCTGGCTGTGGGTGGCGAGGATACGGCGGTGCGTATCTGGGATTGGAAGCAAGGTGTCCTGAAAGCGACTTTGAAGCGACCTTCCAAAGATATTGTCGCTATCGCCTGGTCATCTGATGGACGTAAAATTGCGGCGCTCGACCTGGATAATCTCACAGTGTGGGATGTTGCCAAGGTGGATGAAGGGGCAGCAAAGGCAATCAAGGTTTGGCCAGGATTGGTTATCTACGAAGGCGGCAATAACAGCGTAGCCTGGTCTCTCGACAATAAATTTGTGGCGGCGTCCAGTAGAGGCGGAGTGAAAGTCTGGAACCTCCAAACCGGGCAAATGCGCCGTCCGGCGACTACGGTAGACGGCATGATTAGCTCGCTCTATGGCCCTGTGCATTGGGGAAAAAGCGGCTTAAGGGTAGGTTTGGCTCTTCTCAACCCGCAGACATTTCAGCCTGGCAAGTATCTGTCTGGAAGCGGATTAGGTTCTGAGCGTGGGCACAATGGAGTCGTGCAGGACTTTGATTTTTTCGATGACGAAAAACGCCTGGTGACTGTGGGCGCAGAACTCGACGACCGGACAATGCAGGTCAAACTGTGGGATGTGGGCAAAGATGTCATCGACCGGACAATTCGGGTGCTGCCGG
>DAITOV010000006.1:0-33625 GCA_036833945.1 Abditibacteriia bacterium | reverse complement strand
AAGGCAGTTATGCCCGTCGCGAGCAAATCTACCAGGAACACGTAACGTATCACAAAGGGTTGATGTGGTTTTGCCGCTACGACCCGCGTGTCCCGGAGGTTCTCCGGGAAGAAATTGCACAATGGGGCCTGGCGGCCGATGAATTCACCTCGACGGGAGGGTGGCCTCATCAATTATACGTTCGTGAAGCCCGCCGTATGATCTCCGATTATGTCATGACGGAACATGATTGCCTGGGCAGAAGGAGCGCGGACGACCCGGTAGGAATGGCTTCTTACACCATGGACGCTCATAATGCACGACGATTTATACGCGATGGTAGGGTGCTTAACGAGGGGAATGTGGAAATACCCGTCGAGCCATTTGGAATTTCGCTCCGTTCGATTCTTCCCCTGCGCTCACAATGTAAAAACCTGGTGGTGCCGGTCTGCCTGGCCGCCTCCCATATCGCCTATGGCTCCATCCGTATGGAACCGGTATTTATGATTCTGGGACAAAGCGCAGCCACAGTGGCGGTGTTGTCCATCGAGAATAAATGTAGTGTGCAAGAGGTCGATTACAATGAACTGAGAACCCAGCTGGAACGGGACGGCCAGTGTCTGGAAGAGAATGTTGCATTGCTTCTTCCGGTGGGTTAACCGCAGTGGCAAATTCTAAAAAATCCGCAGCGAGTAAATTTGAATAAATTGGCAGAGTCAGGCTTGATTGAAATGATCGTGACCTGCTGCCCAAGGAGTTAAAACGATGAAACCAACATTTCTTAACGTAATTCAGGAGAAGACTACCATGCAAAAACCGCAAAGCCCCGGCTTTACTTTGATAGAGTTATTAGTTGTCATTGCAATAATATCAATATTAGCTGCGATTCTCTTTCCTGTATTTGCCCGTGCCAGGGAAAATGCCCGGCGTGCGAGTTGTATGAGCAACATGAAGCAGTTGGCATTTTCCGTATTGCAATATGTTACGGATCATGACGGCAAATTAATGAGTTATGTCGGGGATAATGGGTTGGGAGGCGCTACCTCGAACTGGAATCGGTTCGTCCCCATTCAGCCCTACATTAAAAGTTGGCAAGTCCAGTTTTGCCCCAGTGCTCCCTCCTATCGCGGAGGTAGCAACTATACTTTTGTTGGGTATGGCCAATATGGATTTCCTGCAGATTCGAGCAATAGACCCATCATGACGGCGGTTGTGAATACAACTGCGGGATACACCAATCATCCCACTACAACCGCAATTGATTCCTTGCCGGAAGCATCGCGGACCTGTCTGTTGGGCGAAACGAATTATATCTCTGCGACAAATGCGAACTATGTGAATAACGGCTACGGTGGCTCGGCTTTTGGCTCGACATCCAGTGATGCTCTGATCAACTGGGGGAACCGGGTCCGGCATCTTGAAGGCTCAAACTACGCTTATGTGGACGGACACGTTAAATGGCTTAAGCAAGAAGCAGTCAATGATGTTTATGTAAAGCAAACCACTGCGGGGGCGACGGAAGCCGTGGGGGCAACTTTACCCATTGTCTTTGCCTGGGCGAAGTAAGCATGCGGGAATCGAACTTGGTGCGCCATGTACTCCGATTGATGTCTTGTCTCCAGTCTGTGTGAACATATGAAAACAATCTCTTGCCGTTTTCGGCGATTATGTCGTGAGGTGCGCCGTACCGGCGCATTATTACTCCTTTTAGGTAGCGTCATGGCCATAACCCGCCACGCGGTAGCGGTTGAAGCTACTCTTGCGCACGATGGAATTGCAAAGATGGATGTTGTGGTATCGGCCAATGCGGATGATAAAACGCGGGCTGCTGCCGCGGTCCTGGCCGATTATCTGGGTAAAATAAGCGGTGCTCAATTCAAGGTCGCCACGGGTGACGGGCAAGCGGGGATTGCTGTGGGGCGGGGGAGTGACTTTCCCGCCCTCGCAATAGATGGAGAGTTCGCACCACAGCAGCCTTTCCGCCGCGAAGAGTATCTTTTGCGTTCGACGGAGAAAGGCGTATTGTTGATCGGTGCAACACCTGCGGCAACGGAACATGCTGTCTGGGATCTTTTATATCGCCTGGGCTACCGCCAGTTTTTTCCCGGGCCGCACTGGGAAATCGTTCCACATAGCCCGGCTTTGAAAATCGACGTTGACTCGTTTGAAAAGCCCGATTTCTATACGCGGCGTATCTGGTACGGGTTTGGGCTATGGGGCTACAACGACCAGCCCTACGCCGACTGGTGCACACGTAACCGGGCGGTGCGAGGATTCGGCCTGAGCACGGGGCACGTTTATCAAAATATAATTAAGCAGAATCAGCAGGTCTTTAAAGAACATCCAGAATACCTGGCCCTGATTAATGGGAAACGACAGACGGAATTCTCAGAAAAGTCCAAATTCTGCCTTTCTAATACCGATTTGCGTCAATTCATCATTAATCAGTATGTTTTGCCCTATTTTCGCAATAATCCGCAAAGCGATTGCGTATCGTTGGAACCGTCCGATGGCGGAGATTGGTGCGAGTGCGAAAAATGCACGGCTATGGGTAGCATTAGCGACCGGGTCTTAACTCTCGCGAATGAAGCGGCGGATGCGGTGAACAAGGTGTATCCAGGAAAGTATGTCGGTTTTCTGGCGTATTATTTGCATTGTCCTCCCCCCACGGTCCGGGTTCACCCAAACGTTCTGGTTAAGATTCAGACGAGCTTCATCACCGGTAATTACACATTTGAACAATTGACCAAAGCCTGGCAGGAAAAAGGGGCCGTCATTGGTGTAGGCGATTACTATAGCGTTTTCCAATGGGACGGGTCTCGGCCAGCCACGGAGAAGCAAAAAGGGTCGGATCTTTACCAAATTCGTACTTCTATCCCTCAATTCCATCAGTTGGGCGCTCGTTTCCTCATGGTCGAATCGAGCGACTTGTGGGGCGCTATTGGCCTGGGACACTACATAGCCGCCCGGTTGGCGTGGCATGTAGATGAGGCAAAACAGGTGGATGCCTTGGTCGATGATTTCCTGGAAAAATCTTTTGGCCCGGCAAAAACGCCGATGGAAGACTTCTATCGCCTGATTTATCGTTTCGACGAGAAGGATCGTCGGCCTTTGATCCGACGCGACATGTTAGCCCGCATGTACCGATACCTCGCCGAAGCGCGAACATTGACAGCGGGCGATGCGCAAATCAACGCCCGTCTCGACGATCTGTTGTTGTTCACGCGTTACGAGGAACTCTACCAGATATATGAGGTAGCCTCCGGTAAGGAACGCCAACAGGCTGCTGAGGCGCTGGTGCGCCACGCCTATCGGATGCGGAAGACGATGATGGTTCATTCCAAACCGATCGTTGAGCATCTCATCCGGCGCGACGGCGGGCTTGCTAAACCTTCACCGGCAAGTATCGAGGTGGAGCATCCCTTCGATGCTCTGGAATTAAGCAGAATGTTGGCAGATGGGATTGCAAACACGGAGCTTGCCAGGGTGAGTTTTCAACCATTCTCTTTCAGTGACGACCTCGTTCCGGCAGCTCCGCTTAAGTTACCAGACGTTGCGCGCGGAAATTATGGCAACGGTGCTCCGGCGGGTCAACAAAAGTTTTATACCTGGCTGGGCGTTCCCGGCGAACTACAGTTGCGAGTGACGGGTGGGCTTATCGTGCAAAACCGCCACTTGGCCAGCAATGTACAAACCCGGTTGTATGCAGAAGCCAACCCGATATTGGGGGAAGCGATTGCATCCGATACCAGCGTGGAGCCAGACGGTATCGAAAAGAAGATCACACTCCACAGCAGTTATGGTGGGTTGCTCCGTGTCGAAGTGAGACAGCCAGCCAACCGCGCGAAGGTGGATACCGCAGAGGCAAATACCTCTTGGACCATGGATGCGGGAATGGACGACGTTAATGTTCTCACAGGACCGTGGAGCCTCTACTTTTACGTGCCGAAGGGAACGAAGGTCGTCGGCGGTTTTGCATCCGATAAGTCAGGTATGGTTATAGACGGAGCAGGAAAAACCGTATTCTCTTTTTCTCAGATACAGACGCCAGGATACTTTGAGATTCCCGTACCGGAGGGGCAGGATGGTAAGCTCTGGAAATTTGAGCGTTGTTCGGGCAAGCGTCTACTTCTCACCGTGCCGCCTTACTTAGCCCGCACCGGCAAGGAATTGCTTTTGCCCCGTGAAGTTGTCAAAGCCGATAGCGCCCGTTAAAGGCGCGGAGAAATTCCTGATACGAGAGTGGGGAACGCACGTGATTCATGGAAATTCTTCTCATGCACTCAATCCTTTTCCAGGCATAGTCTAAGATATAAGCCCCAAGATCTAAGGCCTAAATCTTTTTTTAACGCGAAAATTGCATTCAACTGATAAACTTGCCCCCCTATGTCCTTGAAACAATCAGAAAAACCTACCCGCGACGACCTGCGCAACATCGCTATCGTTGCCCACGTCGACCACGGTAAGACTACGCTCGTCGATACCATGCTGGCCCAAGCCCAGACCTTCCGAGCCAATCAGGAAGTGCGCGAGCGTGTGATGGACTCGATGGATCTCGAACGCGAACGCGGCATCACCATCATGGCCAAGAACGCCGCATTGCGCCTCTCGCGCCCCGACGGCACCGAGATGAAAATCAACATCATCGATACCCCCGGCCACGCCGACTTCGGTGGCGAAGTGGAGCGTATCCTCTCGATGGCCGATGGCTGCTTATTGCTGGTCGACTCCGCCGAAGGCGTGCTGCCCCAGACCCGCTTTGTGCTCGGTAAAGCACTCGAATCGAAACTGACACCGATCATCGTTATCAACAAAATCGACCGCCCCGATGCGCGCGTCGATGCTGTGCTCGATGAAATTTATTCGCTCTTCATCGACCTCGATGCCGAAGAAGATCAGCTCGATTTCCCCGTCATCTACGCCGTCGGCCGCGATGGTATTGCCAAGACCAGCATGGATGAAGAGTCGGACAACCTGATGCCGCTTTTCGATGCCATCATTGAAAACGTGCCCGCACCGCGCGCCGATGTCAATGCGACGTTGCAGATGCTGGTCACCAACATCGACTATAACGAATTCGTCGGACGCCTGGCCATTGGCCGTATCGTTTCGGGTGAAATTCGCAGCGGACAAGAAGCCGCTCTGTGCCGCGTCGATGGCACCATCCAGAATTTCAAGGTCAGCCAGCTCTTTAGCTTCGAAGGCCTCAAGCGCGAAGCAGTCGAATCGGCCCAGGCAGGCGACGTGGTCGCCATTGCCGGTATGGAGAACATCAATATCGGCGAAACCATTGCCGATGCCGTGAACCCCGTTCCGCTGCCTCCTTTGGTAATTGATGAGCCAACTATTGCCATGAACTTCTCTTCCAATAACTCGCCGTTTGCGGGTAAGGAAGGCAAGTTCGTTACCAGCCGCCACTTGCGCGAGCGTCTGCAAAAAGAAACCCTGTCCAATGTTTCCATTCGCGTTTTGCAGACCGAAGACCCCGACGTTTTCAAGGTTTCGGGCCGCGGCGAATTGCAGCTCTCCATTCTGATTGAAACCCTGCGCCGCGAAGGTTATGAGTTGCAGGTCTCGCGCCCTGAAGTTGTGACCCGCGAAGAAGATGGCGTATTGCAAGAACCGATCGAACAGGTGTTCGTCGATGCGCCCGAAATCTACATTGGCGTTGTGACCGAAGCTATGGGCCGTCGTAAAGGCACCATGATGAAGATGAGCAACCACGGTGGCGGACGCGTACGCATGGAGTTCGAAATCCCCTCACGCGGTCTCATCGGTTTCCGTTCGCAGTTCCTTACCGACACCAAGGGTATGGGCATCTTGAACACGCTCTTCCTGCGCTTCTCTCCGTGGTCCGGCCCCATCCCGCAGCGCCCCAACGGCGTGCTGGTCGCCGACCGTACCGGAGGTGCCACGCCCTACGCCATTGCCAACCTGCAGGAACGCGGTGTTATTTTCATTGACCCACAGACTCCGGTTTATGAAGGCATGATCATCGGCGAGAACGCCCGTGAAAACGACCTCGATGTGAACATCGTCAAGGAAAAGCACCTTACCAACATCCGTTCCTCGACCTCCGATATCGGTGTGAAGCTCATCCCGCCGCGCAAGATGTCGCTGGAGCAGGCGCTCGAATTCATTAATGATGACGAGTTGGTAGAAGCCACCCCCGAAGCGGTGCGTTTGCGCAAGAAGGTTTTGCAGGCGAATCGACGTAAGTAAGTTTTAAGGCGCAATGAAAAACGCGGCCATTTCCAGGATAACGGCAATTCTTATATTGTTGAATCTTGGGGTGGCCGCGTTTTTGGTTTATTGGTTCTTTCCCGGGCGAAGGATTCCACGTCATTTCAATGGTAATCGTGCGAAAGTATCTTCTTTGGGTAATACCGGGGCATATACCATTCATTTTTCACCGAATGGTGAGTCGCTTTTAGCGGCGATAAGAATAAATAGATATATGGATATGTCTCCGTCTGCCGAAGAAAGCTTGATGGTTGTAGCGGGGCAAAAAATAGAATTGCGCACCATTGATGTAGAAAGTGAAAGAACAGTAAAACGCTTCAAAATTGATACTGCTAAAGGGGAATGGATCCATATGCAGATTAGCCCCGATGGCAAGAAACTGCTTTCAGCCGCGCATTTTTGGCCGTTAGTCGTTGCCGATATTCGTAATCAATTCCCGCTTCATAAAATTAGTATCGCAACATTAGACAAGCGATGGGCAGCAACTGTTACCTCTATACAATTTTCACCTGATGGCAAAATCCTGGCATTAGGAACGCTTCTAGGCGTGCAGTTTTACGATGCACGCAATCATCGGTTTTTGAGAGGTTATGAACATTCCGGTGGTCAAGGCACACGCATTAAGTTTGGACGAATTTCCAACATCGTTAGGGTAGAGTTTTGGGGCAGTCGCCGACCGCATTTTGTGAGCGTGAAAACAGGTAAACGTATTCAGCCTCCTCGTTCTACGCGCGAATTCGACGTTACCTTTTCGCAAGATGGCAAATACTTCGCGGAGATTATTGGGGGAAACCAGGTTGCTGTCTGGCAGCACGATGCTAAACAGAGTTTCAAAGTTGGAATGCTAAAAAGCAATTTAATTAGCATTCAAACAGTTCGGTTTTCACCCGATAATAAAACTCTTGCCGTGGGTGGTGACAGTTCCACCGAGAACCCGGTGCGGTTCTATAAATTGGCTGATATAAGTAAGAAAAAAACATCGTGAGTTGGTTGTTATGGAGAACTTCTCATTTCGCAGTCTATTCATGGCGCTCCCCGAAGCAGAAGATTCTGCTAATCAACTCCTCCTGTCCCATAAGTCGCAAATATTTTCGTTTTTGGAGCCATTGCGTAAATACGGCTCAATCGAGGCGATGGAGTGGCGAGTAGGGGAGCAACCAAATATCAATGAATCGCTCTTATTAGATTTGTATAACCTCTACGCTTTTTCGCGTGTGAACGAATTCCTCCTCCTACCATTCCAACCTGTTACCGTAGTAGGAAGCGAGTGGCTGGGGCCAATCATTACACTAGAAGAATACCGGCAGTTCATGCTATCGCTGGAATTCACTGAAATCGAGCAAGCTGGGTTTCATCCTTTCTTTCACGAAATAGTGGAAGTGGAGCAGGTTCTTGACTCTGACGAGCCAATCACCATTTTGGAAACCTTCTGGCCGGGCTTTATGCTGGATTCGATGCTCTTCTCGCGTGCCGGTATCAAAGTGCGCGGTGGAGGCAATCATATTCGCAAAGAAGTTGCCGAACAATCAACGCTCTATTGGACATACATTCGAAGAAATCGTCCTGTCGATGATCTTTCACACGGTTGGGGTTCCAATTCCCAGTGGCGCACGACCTTTCGCCGTGACTACCAAACCGAAACGGCGTTTTATTACAATGTAGACGAAATGCCGGAAAAGACGATAGCCACGCTACCTCCCTCTTCCGACGAGGTTGGAATGACTTTACTGGAACGGGTTGAACTCCTACGGCATCGTTGCTTTGTTAAAACCACCAAACCACATCAGGATTTGTTCCCCTACAATGATTTTTATGTAGAGCGGAGAGATTAAGCGGCATTCCCTGCATATATTGCCTCATAAAACGGTATAATTTCCTCTGGACAAGCTGGACGGTCGCGCGGTGGGAGTTATTCCATTGTGAGGAAAGTCCGGACACCACAGGGCAGCGCAGTCGCTAACGGCGACCACGCAGGCGGCGACGCTTGCGGCGAGACAGGGCAACAGAAAGCATTCCTCTCGCGGCCTTCGGGCGGCGGGTAAGGTTGAAACGGTCGGATAATAAGCCGACCCGTTTTGCGGTGACGCAAAGCGCGGCAACCCTTGCGCGGTGCAAAACCAAGCAGAAAACGCAACTCCGAAGGTTTCCTTCGGAAAGACGCGGCCCGTCGAGTTTTCGGGTTGGTTGCTGCGAAGCGGGGAAACCTGCTTCGTCACGCTACGAGCAATCGTAGCGGCAGAGAAATGACCGTCGGCGTCGGGAGAGACGTCTACAGAATCCGGCTTACAGGCTTGTCCACAGACAAATTAGGAATGATGAATGATGAATTATGAACTGTTAATTCATCGTTCATCATTCAGTATTCATCATTCCAAAACATGTCTACCGTTCACGTCGCGCTCGCAGAGCGCTCTTACGATATTCAAATTCAGGCCGGCACGCTGGGCCAGGTGGCCGGGGCACAGGTTCTCGAATCATTTTGCGAAGTGGCGATTCTCTCCAACGAGACGGTCGCGCCGCTTTATGCGGAGAAATTGGCCGAGGAGTTGCGGGCTGCCGGGAAACGGGTATTGGTATTCAATGCGCCTGAAGGCGAGAAATCGAAGTCGCTGGAATGGATGAGCAAAGCCTACGATGCGCTGGCCGAATTCAATCTTTCCCGGCGTGGTGTGTTGGTGGCGGTCGGCGGCGGCGTAGTCGGCGACTGGGCCGGGTTTGTGGCAGCCAGTTGGATGCGCGGTGTGGCGTTTTTGCAAGTTCCCACCACCTTGCTGGCGATGGTCGATTCCAGCGTGGGCGGCAAAGTGGGCATCAATCACCCGCGTGCCAAAAACCTGATCGGTGCCTTTCACCAGCCGGTCGGCGTGCTCATCGATCCCAATACGCTGCAAACCCTGCCGCCGCGCGAAGTGCGTGCCGGACTGGCCGAGGTCATCAAATACGGCGTCATCGCCGATGCCGATTTCTTTGCCTGGCTGGAGATGAACATCGAGAACGCGCTCACTCTGGAGCCGCGCGTGCTGGAAAAGATTATTGCACGGAGTTGTGAAATCAAGGCCGAAGTGGTGGGCGAAGACGAGCGCGAAAGCGATGCCATCGGTCGCCGCGCGATTTTGAACTACGGCCACACCATCGGCCACGCTATTGAAGCCAATACGGCTTATGGGCAGTATCTGCATGGCGAAGCGATTGCCGTCGGTATGACGGCAGCGGCCTATCTCACCAAAGTTCTGGGCATCTGCGAAAATGTGGATGATCTCATCGAGCGGCAAACACAATTATTCCAACGTGCCGGATTGCCGGTTGAAATGCCTGCGGAACTTGATTTTGTAAAGCTGTGGGATGCAATGCTACTGGATAAGAAATCGCGCAGTGGCAAAGTGAATTTTCTGCTACCTACTCGTTTGGGGTATGTCGAGAAAGTCGAAGGCGTCGCGCCCGGCGCGGTGGAAGAAGCACTGAAGCTGATGCGCGATGCTCAAAGGAGTCGTGCGATTTGAACACGGCGAAAGCCGTTCTGCACCTGGTTCGCGTCCGTCAATGGGCGAAGAACTCGCTGCTCTTTGCCGGTTTTGTCTTCGCCGGGCGTCTGCGCGAAGCCGGGCCTGACCTGGCCTTTGAAGCCGGGCAGGTTTTTCTGGCTTTTGTCTGTTTTTGCGCACTGTCAGGCTTAGCCTATGTCATCAATGATTGGGCCGATATCGAACGCGACCGGCTGCACCCGGTGAAAAAGAACCGGCCATTGGCGGCGGGGACGATTTCACGGCAGAGCGCGGTCGCCCTTGTTATCGTCCTTTTTCTCACTGCCCTGTTATGTTTGGTATGGATTTTGCAAGGGAGTGCGCAGAGTTGGGGATTTGGCGTGGCGGCAATAAGTTATTTTGCGTTGACGCTGGCCTATTCCTTTGCGCTCAAGCATGAAGTCATCGTCGATGTTTTGTGTGTTGCCGTTGGTTTTGTGTTGCGTGTAGTTGCCGGTTGTTTGGCGATTCCGGTCACTATTTCACCGTGGATTGTCTTTTGTACCTTTAGTCTCGCGCTGTTCATAGCGCTGTGTAAGCGTCGTGCGGAGTTAAATGAAATCGGGGATGTCGGCACGCGTAACGTTCTAAGCCGTTACACGCGCGAGATGCTCGATATGCTGATTGCAGTGTCAGCCGGACTCACTATTATCGGCTATTCGTTCTACACCTTTCTGGCTTCGCACGTGGATGCATTGGGGAATACGCTGCACGGCACACCGCTTTTGATGGGGACGATTCCGTTCGTTGTATACGGACTGTTTCGGTATCTGTTTTTGGCGATTTCGACGCCGGTGGGAGGTGAGCCTGAACGCATGCTGAGAGATGGACGTATGTTGGCGACGGTATTTTTATGGAGTGCAATCGTGGTGGCACTCACATTGGCCGATAAAATCTGATAAAGATATAATCTGCTTGTTATCTTAATTTAATCCTTTATTTTGGGAGAATTCCATGTCGCTTCCCACGCCGCCAGATTCCGGCAAGTTTCGTGTTCTCGTTGTTGAGGATGATGGAAATATCGCCCGTTTGATCCTGACTACCCTGACACGCGCCGGCTTCGAATGTCGTTATGCTCCTGATGGAAACGAGGGCTTGGCTGCGTTTAAAGAGAGTAACCCGCATCTGGTTCTCACCGATATTATGATGCCGGGCATGAATGGGCAGGAGTTGGTTTTGAAGATTCGCGAAACCAGCAAGGTGCCGATTATCATGATGACGGCTGCCGATAGCGAAGACGCCCAATTGGCTGGCTTTAAGGGGGGGGCCGACGATTATGTTCCAAAACCCTTCAATCCCAAAATGATGACGGCCCGGGTGATTGCCCACTTGCGCCGTGTCTATCGTTACGATTACCAGGAAGAGAAAGAAACCAAAAAAGAATCTTCCATTCCGGCCGGGTGGGCGCAATGCCAGGGCTGTGGATATATGGGGCCTCGCGAGCGTTTTCGGACCGGAACTCGCGATGGCGATCCGGTAACGATTTGTCCGGTTTGCAGCCAGGAAGAGCGCATCGCCTATTCGATAGGATAAATTATGTCGCCGATTGAGGGGAACTCCGCTGGAAAGCAATGCGTCCGTTATCTGATGAGATGGACGACAGGAGGTTTCTATGCGTCACTCCAGGTGTAACAGTGGGTTCACTCTCATCGAACTTTTGGTCGTAATTGCCATTATCGGAATCCTGGCAGCGATACTTTTTCCTGCTTTTAGCCAGGCCCGTGAGGGTGCCCGCCGTATTGTTTGTGTTTCTAATTTAAGGCAAATTGGTATGGGGTTGCAGATGTATGCGCAAGACCATTCCGAAACCTTGCCGGGGGCAACCAGTTCGGATGTCGCCAATTTCGCCGAGGGCACGGCAACCGGTGCCAGTGTGCTGAGCACCCTTTCTCGCTATACCGGGAGCACGCAAATTTTCGTGTGCCCCAGCGCATCGGCTGCGGGTGGGGCTGATGCCCCGACCCAGGCGAGCGATTCCAATTACATGGCTAACGGCGTGATAGCCGGGCGTAATCTGGCCGTTCTGCCTACTCCCGATTCCATTATCTTTATCCAGGAAAACAGGCTGCGCAGTCACTATGCGCGTCTGCGTCCTGCCCGCAGCGGCACGCAATATACTCAGTGGCACCACACTGAAAGTGGACGAGAGCAATACTCCAATATCCATATGGAAGGCGGTGTGCTTCTCTTTGGCGATGGCCATGTCAAATGGCGTCGCAGTTCCAGCTTGCGCTCGGGTGAATTCGGTTTGGTGCCGGGTGGCGATACCATTAGTGAAGCCGACGACAAGATGTATGATGCAGCGTTTTAATGTCGAGGCTGGAGATTAGGGGCTGGAGGCTGGTAGTGGCTTCATCTGCCGTGTTACCCAACGTTTAGTTCCACTTTTCCCAGGGTTCAATATCACCAGGACAGGCCGTGAAAAGCGGATGAAGGGCAGGGGAGGTGACGTGCAGCCATTTCTGATGCACATCGGGCTGGCGCACGCGGAGTTTTTCCATGAGGTGCTGCCATTCGTAATCGATTTGCCCTTGAGTGACCGGCAAGGTGTAGATGCCTTCGACAGGATGAATCTTGCTGCGGTCAAATTTGTAGCCGCGTGCGGTGGCTTCGTCGCATACGCCTTGCAGATAGAGGGCAATGAGCGTTTGTGGCGCGTGATGATTCTTAAAGCGGTCGAGCTGAGGGTGATTGCGGTAACCTTTGGTCTCGCCGCGCAGCACGGCCTGGGCGAGCAGGGTTTCGCGCCACAGGGCGACCAGGCCGCGCGAATCGAGGTATTGAGGATGGATAGACCAAACGCGCATTTTTTTGAACGTCCTAATCTTCAGGAATAAGTTCAGGGTTCCAGACCACTTCCCAGAGGTGCCCATCCGGGTCCTGGAAATAACCGGCATACCCGCCCCAGAACGTTTCATGGGCGGGTTTCACGATGGTGGCACCGGCATCTGCTGCCTGGGCCATGACGGTATCCACTTCTTCGCGCGACGCAACATTATGCCCCAGCGTCATTTCCGTGGGATTATGTGCTGTGCCGGTGAGTCCGGAATCGTGAGAGATACTTTTGCGCGGCCAGAGTGCTAATTTCAACCCAGTCTGCAAATCGAAGAAAGCGACCGCGCCGTATTCGAACTCCTGACCGATGATGCCATTGGTGGGCAGGCCAAGTCCATCACGGTAGAACGCGACGGCGCGTTCCAGATAGTCAACCCCCAGGGTAATGACGGTAATACGTGGTTTCATTCCTATCCTCTCTGAGTTCTAATATCAATGCTGCAAATTAAAATCCTAATCCGTCACCGTTCCATAGCACGCAAAGCCTTCGACTGCGCAAACTTCGTCGTAAGTTTTCGCAATTAACGACAGAAAAGAGAGGCTTGGCATTGATGCCCGGTTGCCTTCCTGTATGCTATCTACCATCACCTACCTACCTACCTACCTGCCGTAAGAGAAGGCTATTTTGCAAAAATGGTATAAATGGGGGTTACTGGCCGCTGATAGCCGCTACATTGCGCGCGCGTCGGGCTTTAATCTCTTCCAGCACCTCAGCCGCAACTGCTTGTCCGGTTTGGGTTTTTCCCAGTTCTATATGGGGTTTGCTGGCACCGTGGAAGTCGCTGCCTCCGCTGCCGATGAGATTGTATTTCTCACGCATCGCTGCCGTCCAGGCGGCGTCTTCGGGAGTGTAGTCGAAGTAGAAAATCTCCAGTCCATCCAGCCCCCAGCCGATCCATTCGTGTAAACGCTCTTCCAACTCGTCGTAGGAAACTTTCTTGCGCATTGGCGGATGTGCCCAAATTGCCACGCCACCGGCCTGGTGAATAAGAGCGATGGCTTCTTCGGGCGTCAGCACCTTCTTGGGCGCATAGCCCGGCGCTCCATCGGCCAGATACTTATCGAAGGCTTCCTGGGTGGTTTCCACGTAGCCGCGCGCCACCATAGCGCGGGCGAAGTGAGGGCGGCCCAGTTCGCCGTCGTCGCGTCCGGCAAAGGCACGTACTTCGGTTTCTTCCAATGGCACACTCAGGCGGGCCAGGTTTTCAAAAATAATGGCGTTGCGGTTACCGCGTTCACGCAGAATTTCTTCCAAGACCTGGGTAAGCTCCGATTCACGGTCGAAGAGATAACCCAGCAGATGGAAACGTCCGCCTTCATAGGAAGTGGAGAGTTCGACACCGGGCACAATTTCAATGCCCAATTCCTTGCCGGCGGCAAAGGCTTCGTCCCAACCGGCGATGGTATCGTGGTCGGTGATGCCGACAGCTTGTAAATTCTTCTCGCGCGCGAGCGCCACCAACTGCGCCGGGGTGAGTGAGCCGTCTGAGGCAGTGGTGTGTGCGTGTAAATCAACCATAACAACTCCGTTGAGCGGGAGACGAAAACTAATCGCCTTTGCCGATCAATTCTTTTTCTTCGAGGAAAGTCAGTATCTGCTGGAAAGAGGTCTCGATGCTTTGTTTGGCGCTATCGACCACAACCTCGGGGTTTTCCGGCTCTTCGTAGGGGTCGGTGACACCGGTGAAATTCTCAATTTCGCCGGCCAGGGCTTTTTTGTAGAGGCCTTTGACATCGCGGCGTACGAGTTCGTCTAAGGAACATTTGGCATAAACTTCCACGAATGCCGCGCCATTGCTTTCAACCAATTCGCGCACTTCCTGGCGAATGGCTGCGTAGGGTGAAATAGCCGCAGAAATGGCGATAACGCCGTTGCGTGAGAGTAAATCGCACACGAAGCCGATGCGGCGCACGTTGATATCGCGGTCTTCCTTGGAGAAGCTGAGGCCTTTGCTGAGGTTGGTGCGCACGATGTCGCCATCGAGCAACTCCACTTTATACTGACGCCGCTTGAACTCTTCTTCGAGCCGTGCGGTGAGCGTGCTTTTCCCGGCACCTGAAAGCCCTGTGAACCAGAGCGTGAAACCTTTATGCATTGTGCTTGGCTAATCCTATCCTGCTTGATAATTCAACAGAAAACATCTTATCGAAGACATAGAAGGGCTTCAATAGAATGAATGGTCATCACTGCGTCTGGAAATCGGTTGGCTGTTTTGCTAAAGTGAGCAGCGATTTCTGTCTAAAAAAGGGTTTATTTATGGTTCCTGACAACAAGCGCGTCCTGGCGCTCATGCCGCACCCCGACGATATCGAGATTCTCTGTGCCGGAACGTTGCTCCGCCTGGCTGAGATTGGCTACGAAATCCACATTGCAACAATGACTCCGGGCGATAAAGGCTCGGCCACACTCTCCTGCGATGAAATTGCCGCCATCCGCCGCAAAGAAGGCGAAGCCGCCAGTGCCATCCTGGGCGCGGCCAGCCATCGCTGCCTGGAGTTCCGCGATCTGGAGATTACTTTCGATCACGAGTCCCGCCGCCGCGTTTCCCAGGTAGTGCGCGATGTGAGTCCGTTCCTCATCTTTACCACGCCGCCTGCAGACTATATGTTCGATCACGAGATCACCTCGCAGTTGGTGCGCGATGCCTGCTTTAACGCCGGTGTGCCCAACTATCCTATCGATGGCAAGCCGATGGAAGGCGTGCCCTATCTCTACTATTCCGACGCCATCGAAGGCCACGACATCTTCGGTAACGATTCTCCTGTTACTTGTGTAGTCGATATTTCCGCTCAGATCGAGCAGAAATCCGAAGCCCTCAAAGCCCACGATTCGCAGCGCTCATGGCTGCAAAAGCAGCACGGCATGGATAACTATATCGAGAGCATGAAGACTTGGAGCGCCAAGCGTGGCGGCGAAATCGGCACCGAGTATGCCGAAGCCTTCTGCCAGCATCTGGGCCATCCGCATCCGCAGGACGACATCCTGGAAAAACTGCTGGGCGCGAAGAAACTCGCCTAATTAAACGTTCGTAAACAGGCGTTATCCAAACGTCATTCAACCAACCCTTCGCGCCACTTCGCTTTTGAGAGCAAAGTGGCGTGAAAACTATAAAAATACTGTCGAGGAAAAAGAAATCATGTTGAAAAGCATTAGCGCGTGGGCATTCAATAACGATCGCCCGTTAAACGAAGTTTTCAAAATGGCCAAAGACAACGGCTTTGAAGGTGTGGAAGTCGCCATCGCTGAAGACGGCGAAATCACCCCGCAAAGCACGGAAGACGACCTCAAGCGTATCGTCGAACAGGCTCACGAAGCCGGTATCCAGATTCCCTCGCTGGCCAGCGGCCTGGGCTGGGGTTACCCGCTCACCACTACCGACGAAGCCACCCGCAATAAAGGCATCGAACTGGTGAAGTCGAGCCTGCAGGCCGCTAAATGGCTGGGCGTCGACGCCATCTTGTGCGTTCCCGGTGGAGTAGGGGCTGAGTTCATCGAAGGCTTCAAGGGCGCTCCCTATGCCGTGGCCTACGATAACGCGCTGGACGCTTTCCAGCAGATCAAGCCGGTCGCCGAAGAAACCGGTGTCGCCGTAGGTATCGAAAACGTGTGGAACAAGTTCCTGCTTTCGCCGCTCGAAATGCGCGACTTCGTGGACAAACTCGACAGCAACCAGATCGGCGTCTATTTCGATGCCGGTAACGTAATCGCTACCGGCTACTCGGAGGATTGGATTCGCACTCTGGGCCACCGCATCAAGCGCGTTCACTTCAAAGACTTCAAGCGCGATGTCGGCAACCTCGACGGCTTCTGCGACCTGCTCGATGGCGACGTGAACTACCCCGAAGTGATGAAAGCCCTGCGCGAAATCGGCTACGATGGCCCGGTTACCTCCGAGTTCTTTGGTGCCGAAGCCGACTTGGCCAAAATCTCCGCCGCAATGGACAAGATTCTGGCGATGTAATAGGCGGGAAACAGGAAACGGAAAACAGGAAGCAGGTGAGGCAACCAGGCGATAACGCCAACGCGTAACCTCAATGCCCGTCATCCTCGCGAAGGCGGGGATCCAGTACACGGCTTGTTGATAAGGATAAAACCAAATTGTTTATCTCAAGAGCAAGTTTCCTGCTTCCTGCATTCTGTTTCCTCATTTAAGAAACCAATAACCTCATGGCAGAACAATTAGCGTTAGGCGTTATTACACGTATGCAGGAAGAGCCGCGCGCCGCGCTGCTCGCCGCCAAAGAGTTGGGGTTGTCTACCGTTCAGTTGGGCTACCCCGAACATTTAAACAACCCGAAGGGCATCGAGACGATTCGTGACGCGGTTGAAGAAACCGGGGTAGAAATCACCACCGTATTCTGCGGCTTTCCCGGTGAAAGCTACGCCGATATTCCCACCGTGCGCGCCACGGTAGGATTGGTTCCCGAAGAAACCCGCCCCGAACGTGTCGCTCGTGTGCTGGAGATCGCTAAATTCGCCTATAAAATCGGCGTTGACCGCGTTGCCGCACACATCGGTTTCATCCCCGAAGACGAAACCGACCCGCGTTACCCCGCGCTGGTTCAAACCGTGCAGGGCATCTGCGATGAACTGGGTGTGAGTAGCCAGGTGTTCGCTCTGGAAACCGGGCAGGAAACCGCTGCAACCCTGCGCCGCTTCATCGACGATTTGAAGCGCGACAACATCCGTGTCAACTTTGACCCGGCCAATATGATTCTTTATGGAAACGATAACCCCATCGAAGCCATGCCAATTCTGGCCGACTGGATCGACGGCATTCACTGTAAAGATGGCGTGTGGCCGACCGAGCAGCAAAAAGCCGAAAACAAACTCGGCGTGGAAACCCCGCTGGGCGAAGGCGATGTGAATATCTCCGAATGGATTAAAGCGCTTCTGGCCACCGGCTTCACCGGCCCGCTGACCATCGAACGCGAAATCCACGGCGAGCAGCAGAAAAAAGACATCCTCAAAGCGGTGGAACTGCTCAACGGACTGATTGCGCAGCATCGCTTGTGTTGAAAAAATGAATTAACCACAGATGAACACAGATAAACACAGATAGAGAATCGAAAGCGAAGACGGGCGGAGCCGTATGCTACGTCATCCTTTCCTACTAAGCGGATTGCGCTGCACATCGCCAACCACTTCTCTGTGTTCATCTGTGTTTATCTGTGGTTAATTAAAAACGAAAAAGGAAGAAAAATCATGGCAGAGCCAATTAAAGTCGGACTTATCGGAATCGGCGGCATGGGCCGCACGCACTTTACCTGTTACCAGAACAACCCCAACGCGCAGATCGTGGCGATTTGCGATGTGGATGAGAAGAAGCTCGCTGGCGATTGGAGCGGCACCGCCCTCAATATCGATACCGGTGACGCCGGCACGGTCGACCTCTCGGGTATTGCGACCTACGCCGATTACAACGACCTCATCAACGACCCCAACGTGCAACTCGTCGACATCTGCTTGCCGACCAAGCTGCACGCGGAGGTTTCCTCCATCGCCCTGCGCGCTGGCAAAGACACCTTCTGCGAAAAGCCGATGGCTTTCACAGCGCAGGAGTGCGACCTGATCTCAGCCGCGCAGGAAGAAAGCGGCAAGCAGCTCATGATCGGTCACTGCCTGCGTTACTGGCCGCATTATGTGAAGGCCAAAGAAATCATCGACAGCGGCGAATACGGCAAGGTGCTCTATGCCCGTTTCCACCGCAGCGGCGGCACGCCGTGGTGGAGCTACAATAACTGGCTCGCCACCGGCGAAGAAAGCGGCGGCCCCGGCCTCGACATGCACATTCACGATGTCGACACCGCGTTGTGGTTCTTCGGACGCCCCGATTCCATCACCGCCGACGGCATCATCCAGAATGGCGCTCCGTGGACGGTCGACGCCACCTGGCGCTACAACGACGGCGGGCCGGTCGTCTTCCTGCATGGCTCCTGGGACAACAACGGCGGCGACTTCGACTACAAGTTCCGCATCACGCTGGAAAACGCTACTCTGCTGCACGACCCGGCCTCAGGCGTGAACAATCTGAAAGTCATCAAGGGCGACCGCGACGGCGACCGCAGCGAAGAAATCGAAGTCGGCGACGGCTTTGCCTACCAGCTCGAAATCGACGACTTCGTAGACTGCGTGCAGACCGGCCGCAAGATGGAACGCGTGACCCCAGCTGCGAGTAAGGTTGCAGTGGAAGTTTGTTTGGAAGAAATTCGTCAGATTGAAGCGAAGAATAGCTAAAGTCTAAGTGGAAGTGAAAAGGGCGCAGCGGTTGCTGCGCCCTTTTTATATCTTGTAAACATTAGGAATTGTGTTTATGGAACCAACAGTGCCTGTTTGGAATAGTTTGGAAATTGCTAAATTGATAGTCGCCGTGCTCACCCCCTTGACCGTAATTGGGGTTGGCTTCTGGCTTAATAAATATTTGAAGCGCTTAGAACATCTCCAATGGGCAAATCAAAAAATTATTGAAAAGAGAATTTCTGTCTACGAAGAACTTGCTCCGTCTCTTAATGATTTATTATGTTACTTTACTTACGTGGGATGTTGGAAGGAACTTGAACCGACTGAGGTCGTTAGCTTGAAACGTAAGCTGGATAAAATTGCTTATGTGAACTCTCCTCTTTTCTCAGAAGAATTTTCAGAATTATATAGCGAATTTATACAATCCTGTTTCCAGACTTATAACGATTGGGGACAAGATGCGAAATTGTTAACAGCCTTCCAACGTCGTAAAGTTGCTGCTGGTTCGAATTGGAAGAGGGAATGGGAGAGATGCTTTGCGGATACGGATGTATGTCCGTCGCCACAAGATATACAAGATCGGTATAGAGAGTTTATGTGCTTTTTTGCAAGTGAATTAAATTTAGGTTTAAACACTAAAGACATACCTACAGGCTATGTTCCCATGAATGTAAAGTAAGCGTGATTATCCTATGTCCGACGCATTAAACCAAGCCCATCAAGTCATCTCTCAATCCAATGCCCTCATCTTCGCCGCTGGTGCCGGTATCGGCGTCGATTCCGGTTTGCCCGATTTCCGCGGTAACGAAGGTTTTTGGAAAGCCTACCCGCCGTTTGCCGAGCGGGGGCTTTCCTTTTACGATGTGGCTAATCCTCGTTGGTTTGACGAGCAGCCCGAAACTGCCTGGGGCTTTTATGGGCATCGTTTGAACCTCTATCGCACCACTGTGCCGCACGCCGGGTTTGGCATCATGCGGGAATGGGCCAAAGCTAAGGGCGATGAGTATTTCATCTTCACATCCAACGTCGATGGACAGTTCCAGAAAGCCGGGTTTGATGAGTCGCGTATCGTCGAATGCCATGGCTCGCTGCAGCATCTGCAATGCACGGTGCCGTGTAGCGATGACATCTGGAGCGCGGACGATTTAGAGATCGAAATCGACGAGGAAACTTTTGAGGCGGTTTCCGAATTGCCGGTTTGCCCGAAGTGCGGCAATACGGCACGTCCCAATGTATTGATGTTTAGCGACCGCCGCTGGATTTGGAACCGCACCTACGCCCAGGAACAAGCGTTTCAAGTGTGGCAGAGTTCACTCCGCGATAAAGAAGTGGCGATTATCGAATGCGGAGTGGGAACGGCGGTGCCATCGGTGCGCGCCGAGTGTGAGGGATTGCAGCAGAGTGGGGCAGTATTGGTGCGCATCAACCCGCGTGAAGCCGAAGGCCCGCAGGGAACGATTTCGCTTGAGTGCGGAGCGTTGGAAGGTTTACAGCGTCTCCAAGAACTGAATTCGGCATGAACGACACCTCGCCTTGCCAAGAAATGCTCGCTGCCGTAAAATATATCAATTGTGTCGCACAAGATTTTTGGAGCACACATTCCTACGCCGCTTCGGGCGGTGCTTTTGTCTTGCAGTAACAATATGCTGAATAACGGCGGTTGACCAGTCTTAACCCCGTTCCTATTGGTGTTACTCACTATCCTTTTTTCGTTTTTTGTTCCCGGCGAAGCGCAGAAGTCCTCATGCACTTCGCTTTTTGGCCTGAGTCTGTGACTTTGCGCTCATTGCTTTCGCGCGCCTGTTTGGCGGCGCGAAGTGCTTGGCATGGCGCAATATAGATATACAAGTCGTTCGATAGAAAGAGACGCACACGTATTCGAGGAGAATTTTTTCGATGGCGCGCACGCAAACTAAAACTGAAGAGTTGCTGGAGATTTACAGAATGTCGGCGAAGGAGATGGGCGAAGCGTCCATCGGTACCGGTCGCCCGATTACGCGGAGCACCCTTGTCCGCACGGCGCAGGAACGCGCTCACCTCCAGCAGTTCAATTACGAAGAACTGCCCAACATGGTGCAGATGCAGCTCGATTCCTACGAGTGGTTCCTCAACACCGGGTTGCGGGAAATGTTCGATTCGTTTTCCCCCATCGTCGACTTTACCGGCGATATTTCGCTCGAATTCCTGGACTACAGCCTGGGTGAACCCAAGTTCTCCCCGGAAGAGTGCCGCGAACGCGACTTGACCTACGAAATGCCGATGAAGGTCAAGGTGCGTCTGGTGAACAAAGTCTCCGGCGAATTGAAGGAATCGGAAGTCTACCTGGGCGAAATGCCCTGTATGACCCAGCGCGGCACCTTCATCATCAACGGTGCCGAGCGCGTCGTGGTGGCCCAGCTCTCCCGTTCGGCTGGTGCCTACTTTAAAGAAGAAATCTCCTACGCCGGCCGCCGTCTGTTGCAGATGCAGATCATCCCGCAGGAAGGCGCCTGGGTCGAAGCCGAAGTCGCCGAAGAAACCGCAGCGGCTCTTTCCGTCTCACTGGGTGTGAAAATCGGCCAGTCGAAGCGTATGCCGATCACCACGTTGCTGCGCGCATTCTCCGCGCTCGACGTAGCCCAGCCGCACACCGCACGTACTCAGAGCTTGCCCCCTTCGTCCAAGGAATTGGCTGGCCGCATCCTGGCCGAGCAGCTCATCGATTACGATACCGGTGAACTTGTAGCCGAAGATGGCCAGGTCATCGACGAGGAATTGTATGCGCGTATCCGCACCCTGCGCTCCAACCCCAACATCGAAGTCACCGTACCGCGCAAGCAATATTCCACCACGCGCCAGTTGCTCGACCTCTTCGGCGAGCGCTTCATCCTCGATGAAGTGACCGAAGAGACCTTGCGCAAGGCCAGTGGTAATGAATTCGAATACAACTACTTCCTGGCCAACAATCTGGTCGATCCGGTCACCGACAAGGTGCAGGTTCGCGCCTTTACTCATATCGACCAGGACATCATGGAAAAAATCCTGGCGTTGAACGTGAAGCGCCTGGAGGTTTATTCCACCCCGCCGATGATCACCGGTTCGCTGGTGCTCGACAAGGTGCGCGAAGAGCGTGGCCGCGAAGAAGACCCGACGCTGATGGAACAGATGGCGTTGGTCGAAGTCCACAAGACCTTGCGTCCGGGCGATCCGCCGACGCAGGAATCGGCTCGTTCGCTGCTCAACTCCTTCTTCTTCGATCCCAAGCGTTACGATATGGGCCGTGTAGGCCGCTATAAGGTCAACGGCAAGCTCGGCGTCGAGATTCCCGAACGCATCCATACGCTCACCATGGACGACTTGTTGGGCGGTATTCGCTACCTCATCAACATGGGTGAAGGCGAAGACGAAAACTACAGCGTCGATGACATCGACCACTTGCGTAACAAGCGCGTGCGTGCCGTGGGCGAATTGTTGCAGAACCAGTTGCGCAGCGGCATGCTCCGTATGGAGCGTGTGGCGCGTGAACGTCTCACCAGCCTCGACCGCGAACAGGTGACGGCGCAGGCTGTTATCTCCATCAAGCCGATCACGGCAGCGGTGCGTTCGTTCTTCGGCAGCGGTCAGTTGTCGCAGTTCATGGAACAGACCAACCCACTGGCCGAAATCGTACACAAGCGTCGTTTGTCGGTGCTTGGCCCGGGTGGTTTGAGCCGCCAGAGTGCCAAGCTGGAAGTGCGCGACGTTCACCATTCGCACTATGGACGTATCTGCCCGATTGAAACGCCTGAAGGCCCGAACATCGGTCTGATCGGTTCGCTGGCTTCGCACGGTAAAATCGATGACTACGGCTTCCTGATGACGCCATACCGCGTGGTCAAGGAAGGCCGCATCACCGGTGAAGTGCTCTACCTGGCAGCCGATGAAGAAGAGAAATACACCATCGCCTCAGCCGCTACGATGACCGATGACAAGGGCAAGATCACCGACGAGTTCGTGATCGCCCGTAAAGGCCCTTCGCATCCTACCGTTGGCCCCGAAGCCATCGAACTGATGGACTTTTCGCCGCTGCAGGTGTTCTCGGTCGCCACGGCCATGATTCCGTTCCTGGAAAACGACGATGCGAACCGTGCTCTGATGGGCTCAAACATGCAGCGTCAGGGTGTGCCTTTGCTGCGTCCGCAGGTTCCGCTGGTTAAAACCGGTATCGAATCGCGCGCCGCCAAAGACTCCGGCTCGGCTGTCACCACAGACGCCGACGGCGTGATTCAGGACGTTACCGCCAAGAGCATCACTGTGAAAGCCTACGACGGTGAGTTGCACATCTATCCGCTACGCAACTTCCTGCGTTCGAACCAGGCGACCTGTATCCACCAGAAGCCGATTGTGCAGAAGGGCGATCGTGTGAAGGCCGGACAGGCCATCGCCGACGGCACTTCCACCAAGAAGGGCGAATTGGCACTGGGCACCAACATGACCGTCGCCTTCGCGCTGTGGGAAGGTTACAACTACGAAGACTCGATCATTCTTTCCGAGCGCGTTTCGCGTGAAGACATCCTGACTTCGGTTCATATCGAGAAGTATGAAGTCGAAGCTCGCGATACCAAGCTGGGTCCCGAAGAAATCACCCGCGATATTCCCAACGTGGGCGAAGACCAGTTGAAGAACCTCGACGAGTTCGGTGTTATCCGCGTGGGTGCCGAAGTGTTCCCGCAGGACATTTTGGTGGGTAAGATCGCTCCCAAGTCGCAGGGTGAGCTTTCGGCGGAAGAGCGTTTGGTAATTGCCATCTTCGGTAAGAAAGCCGAAGAATCGCGCGATGCCAGCTTGCGCATGCCGCACGGCGACAAAGGTACCGTGGTGGGCGTGCAGGTCTTCTCGCGCAACCAGTATTATTCGCCGCAGTTGCAAGCCGATCTGGTGAAGCAGGGCCACACCCATGCCGAGGCCGAGAAGCAATCGGTGTTCTACTTCGTGAGCGATCCCGAGCGTCCGGTGTGCCCGGTCACGGGCGGCCCGCTGGAGAAGCGTCCTGGTGATGAATTGCGTGCCGGTACCAACCAGATGGTGCGCGTGTTCGTAGCCCAGAAGCGTAAGATCATGGAAGGCGACAAAATGGCCGGACGCCACGGTAACAAGGGCGTCGTTTCCAAGATTCTACCGGTCGAAGACATGCCGTTCCTGCCCGATGGAACTCCGGTTGACATCATCCTGAACCCGCTGGGTGTGCCTTCGCGCATGAACATCGGTCAGATCCTTGAGATGCACCTGGGCTTGGTCGGTAAGCATTTGGGCACCGAGTTCATCAACCCCATCTTCATGGGTGCGCGTGAACCGGAAATTTACGATGGAATGGCGATTGTAGCCGATCAGTTGCGTGCTTCGACGATGCGTAACTATGTTGAATCGGAAATGGAGTTGGAACTCAACGCCGCTATCGATGCCACCATGGATACCATGGTAGCGGCGCTGACCCAGGTCTTGGGAACTGTCGATGACGAACGTCTGACGGCTTTTGGCGAACAGGTCAACACTCCGGTTGAAGAGTTCGAACGTAGCGATCGTAACCGCAAGATCGATTTGATTGTGCAGAAGGTGAGCGAGATCGTGCTCATTCGCTCGGGCTTTGTGCCCGAGACCGGTAAGTGCGTTTTGTTCGATGGCCGTACCGGCGAGCCATTCTTGCAGCCCGTCGCTATCGGTCAGGTGTACATGATGAAATTGCATCACTTGGTTGAAGACAAGATTCACGCTCGCTCGACTGGACCGTACTCGTTGGTCACGCAGCAGCCTCTGGGTGGTAAAGCCCAGTTCGGCGGCCAGCGCTTTGGTGAAATGGAAGTGTGGGCGCTCGAAGCTTATGGCGCTGCGCACACCTTGCAGGAAATCCTGACCATCAAGTCGGACGATGTGACAGGACGCGTCAAGACTTATGAGAGCATCGTGAAGGGTGAAAGCGCCGGTGAACCGGGCGTGCCTGAATCGTTCCGCATCCTCGTGAAAGAATTGCAGAGCCTGGCGTTGCAGGTCGAAGTCGAAGACGTCGACGGCAACGTAATGGAACTCAAGGAAGTCGAAGACGAAGCCGAGTCTTATCGTTAAGCGACGGGTGAGTGGTACGCGGATGCCCCCTCATGGGGCGTCCGCAACATGAAAGAACAATAATCGGATTGTAAGGAGAACGAGCAATCATGGCTGAGACGGATTTTCTGAAGGATCTTATTTCTGGTGGCGACACCCTGACGGCATTGCGTGAAGACAGCGCACCGCCGCGCCCGCCGCGTCGCCCTGCAGCACCCCCGGCACCGACATTTTCGGCAACGGCGTTTGACATTTTGCGCATTGGTATTGCTTCGCCGCAGGACATTCGCTCCTGGAGCCGGGGCGAAGTCAAAAAACCCGAAACCATCAACTACCGCACCTTCAAGCCCGAACGCGACGGCTTGTTTTGCGAACGTATCTTTGGCCCGACCAAGGACATGGAGTGTTCGTGCGGAAAATATAAGAAGTCGAAGTTCAAAGGCGTCATCTGCGACCGTTGCGGCGTGGAAGTGACGCGTTCCAAGGTGCGTCGTGTCCGCATGGGCCACGTCGAACTGGCGGCTTCGGTCGCTCACCTCTGGTATGTCAAGGGCGTGCCGTCCCCGATGGCATTGCTGCTCGACATGTCGCCGCGTTTCTTGGAGCGGGTATTGTACTTCTCGCACTGGGTCGTTACCCGTGCCGATCAGGGCAAAATCTCCAAGAATATCGAAAAGATTCGCGACGCCGTGCAAGAAGAAATGCACGAAATCGACGCTTCCCGCGAAATGGAGCGCCGCCGCGCCGTTGAAACTTTTGAAGACCTGGCACAGCGCTTCGCCGAGGAAGACGAAACCGTCTCCAAAGAAGAAGTGGAGATGGCCCGCAAGCTGGCTGAAGAGTCCGGTGGCGATGCCTTCGCCGAAGAACGCAAGAAAGAGTTGCAGGATTCGCTGGGTCTCCTGGCCGAGTTGGAACGCCGCCGTTTGCTGACCGATGCTGAATATCGCGGCTTGCAGAAGCTCACCGACACCATCACCCGCAAGCTGGGCAAGGATTACGCCGAGCTATTCCAGGCCGGTATTGGTGCCGAAGCCGTGAAGAAGCTGCTCGAAGACATCGATCTCGAAACCGCTTCCCGCGAACTGAAAAAGCAGGTTGTGGAAACCGCAGCCGGTGCCAAGCGTGGCCGTCTCATCAAGCGTTTGGAAATCGTCGAGGCGTTCCGCAAATCGAAGAACCGTCCGGAATGGATGATTATGGAAGTCATTCCGGTCATGCCTCCTGAATTGCGCCCGATGGTGCA
Source organism: Abditibacteriia bacterium (assembly GCA_036833945.1). Classification (GTDB taxonomy): domain Bacteria; phylum Armatimonadota; class Abditibacteriia; order Abditibacteriales; family Abditibacteriaceae; genus DAITOV01. Next base: position 7,503 of record DAITOV010000006.1, on the reverse strand, counting down.
GCTCGACGGTGGCCGCTTTGCCACCTCCGACCTGAACGATTTGTATCGCCGTATCATCAACCGCAACAACCGCCTCAAGCGCATCACGGAAATCCGCGCGCCTGAATCGATCATCAACCACGAAAAGCGTCTTCTACAGGAATCGGTAGATGCTCTGATCGACAACACCCGTCGCCAGCGCCCGGTGACCGGTTCAAGCGGTCGCGCCCTCAAGTCGCTCAGCGACATGCTCAAGGGTAAGGAAGGTCGTTTCCGTAAGAACCTGCTCGGTAAGCGCGTTGACTATTCCGGCCGTTCGGTGATCGTTGTCGGCCCGAAATTGAATTTGAATCAGTGCGGTCTGCCTAAGGAAATGGCGCTGGAGCTGTTCAAGCCGTTCGTCATGAAGCGCTTGGTGCAGAAGGGGTACACCTCCAATATCAAGACCGCGCGCCGCATGATCGATCGCCTCAAGCCCGAAGTATGGGATGCTCTGGAAGAGGTCATTACGCATCATCCGGTGATGCTCAATCGCGCCCCCACCTTGCATCGTCTGGGTATCCAGGCATTCGAGCCGATGTTGGTCGACGGTAAGGCGATTCAGCTTCACCCGCTGGTTTGCCCGTCGTTCAACGCCGACTTTGACGGCGACCAGATGGCGGTTCACTTGCCGTTGTTTGCTGCGGCACAGGCTGAAGCTCGTTTGCTCATGATGAGCACCAACAACCTGTTCTCGCCGCGTGATGGCGCGCCGGCGATGACACCGTCTTACGACATGGTGCTGGGTTGCTACTACCTCACCATGCAAAAGCGCGGCAATACGCCGATGAAAGAGCTGACCGAGGAAGAGTTGCACGCCCTGCCGCACTTTATCTCGGCCGACGAAGCGATTTTGGCTGTCGAACGTGGTTCTGTGCATATTCAGGACACCATCGTGGTCCGTCACCCGGCTGGCGAAAAAATTGCTGGAGAAGATGGCAGCACGCCGGAGCATGGTCGTTTGCTCACGACTCCAGGCCGTCTCATCTTCAACGAAATCGTACCCGAAGCGCTCGGTTTTCAGAACAAGATGATTGACAAGAAGTCGATCGCCGGTCTGATTGAGCGCTGCCACGCTGAAATCGGTAATGAAGCAACCGTCAAATTGCTCGATGACGTTAAGGATCTGGGCTTCCGCTTCGGCACCCGTTCGGGCGTTTCCATCGGTATTAACGACATCGACGTGCAGACCAAGCGCAAGGAAATTCTTCAGAAAACCGAAGATAACGTGCGCCGCACCAACCGGGCTTATGAAGACGATCCATATTCGATGACGCAGCAGGAACGCGAACGTCGCGTTCTCAACGCCTGGATCAAGGCTTCGCAAGACGTGCAGAACGACGTTTTACGTTCGATGGACAAATTCAATCCGTTCTACATGATGGCCCAGTCCGGCGCGCGCGGTTCGGTGCGACAGATGACGCAGATCGTGGGTATGCGCGGTTTGATGATGGATCCGTCCGGTCGCTTTATTGAAGACCTGCCGGTGCGCTCGAACTTCCGTGAAGGCCTGGCCTTGCACGAATACTTCGTCAGCACCCACGGAGCGCGTAAAGGCTTGGCTGACACCGCTCTGCGAACTGCCGACGCCGGATACCTGACCCGCCGTTTGGTTGACGTATCGCAGGACGTTATCGTGCGCGATATCGATTGCGGCACTGATGACGGTATCGTGCTCCGCGACATTATCGAAGGCGACGAAGTGCTTTCGCCCGATTCCCGCACCTTGCTCGGCAAGCGTTTGGCCGATCCGATCAAGCATCCTGAAACCGGCGAAATTCTTTATGAAGCCGAAACCAACATCTCCGCTGAAATGCTGCAGCAAATCGGTGAAGTGTTGCCGGCTTCGGCCCGTGTGCGTGTGCACAAGCCCGAAGTCACTCTGGGTGAGCGCATCGTGGGACGTGTGTCCTGCGATACCGTGAAGAATCCGGAGACTCAGGAAGTGCTGGTTAAAGCCAACGATTCCATCGATCGTGTGATCGCTGAAAATATTGAGGCTGCCGGTGTGCGTGAAGTGAAAGTGCGCAGCGTTTTGACCTGTAAGCTCGGACGCGGTATCTGCGCCAACTGCTACGGCCTGGACCTGGCCGCCAACGGCATGGTTGAAATCGGTGAAGCCGTGGGTATCATCGCTGCCCAGAGTATCGGAGAACCCGGTACGCAGCTCACCATGCGCACCTTCCACCTTGGTGGCGTGGCGAGTGGCACCAGCTTGACTGGTGTTGCTAACGTGAAAAAAGCACGCCAGCAGGCGTTGCAGGAATTGCGTTCGGACATCGATAAGGGTGCCGTCCGTATGGAAGGCACGGCGACACAGCAGAAGCGGGAAATCCAGAAGTATCTGAAGGTTTTGGAAGCCACCGTCGGCGGTTTGCTCCGCGTTGTCGAGTTGTTCGAGGCTCGCAAACCCAAGGGTGAAGCGATCACTTCGGAAACCGAAGGCACCGTGGTAGCTATCCTGGGTGGACAGCGTGCCGAGATTCAGGAAGGCGTCACGCTGGCTGGCGTGGACATCGATGCAGCCCGTGGCGGTGTGCGTAAGGTGTTCGTGCTGACCGAAGTTGATGTTACCGAACGCGAAAAGATCGTCGGCCATACTCTGGCTACTGTCATTCACAGCGGTAAGAAGGAATTGGTGGCAGCCGGACAGGAAGTCACCGAACGCGCTCTGGATGCTATCGAGAAAGCCGGAATTTCGAAGGTGACGATTCGCCGCGAATTCGCCGTGCCGTATCGTGGTAACCTCGACGTTCGCGTTGGCCAGCAGATTGAAGCCGGTGACACGCTGACCAAAGGGCCGCTGTGGCCGCAAGACGTGTTGGCATGGCGCGGTCTCAAGGGCGTTGCCGACTATCTGGTGCAGGAAGTGCAGAAAGTGTATCGCACGCAGGGTATTGAGATTCACGATAAGCACATCGAAGTTATCGTGCGTCAGATGTTGCGCAAGCGTCGCATCAAAGATCCGGGCGATACCGATTTGATGCCGGGTAAACTGGTCGATTCGACTCGCCTCGTAGAAGCGAACGCGATCGCCAATGCCGAAGGCAACACTCCGGCAACTGCCGATTTCGTTTTGCTGGGTATCACCGAAGCCGCGCTCAACACCGAGTCGTTCCTGTCGGCAGCGAGCTTCCAGAAGACCACCAAGGTTCTGACCGAAGCCGCCACTCATGGCAGCGAGGACAAACTGGAAGGTTTGAAGGAGAACGTTATTATCGGACGTTTGATTCCGGCCGGTACCGGTTTGGGCCGTCGTTCCAGGGTTGATGTCGGCCTGGATGCCGAGGCTTTGGAATTTGCCAAGGCCAACGCCGATCTACTCAACGCTGCGGAACTGGCTCCTGCCAAATCCGAGCGTGAAAAAATCGCCAGTATTGACGAAATGTTTGTAATCGATACCGGCAATGTGGAAGATTCGGAAGTAGAGATGGCTCAGGCCGGTATGTCGGTGGGTGAAAGCGAGTCTGATTTGAGTGAAGACGATCTCGATCCGACTGCCGACGACCTGGCAGTTGATATCGATGCACTCGATGAAGCTGACCTGGGCGGTCTCCCCGACGATGGTTTCGATAGCGAATAAACTCAAAAGTTGAAGGCGCAAAAGAAAAAGGAGTGGCGCGCAGGCGTTGCTCCTTTTTCTTTTGACTTTCTGTTAAATCTCGTTATCGTAAATAGAAAACACAAAGCCGCACAGATGGTTTAAGATTACGGATATGAAAATTGAAGTTCACTTTCAAGAAATCCGCCAAACCGTGGAAGTTCGGGATGCCCAGCAAGCGTTGTCACTCTTTAAAGATGAAGCCGCAGCGCGTGCCCCCATCATGTTGCGAGGCTTGATTCGCAGCTTGAGCGATCTGCATTTTGCCGGTGAAGTTGTGAAGCGGGCGAATGCGGCCGAAGGGCGAGACGACGAACTGCCGCAATCGGCGCAGCAGTTTTTAGATTGGGCTGTCGAACGGAGTTATGTAACGGTTTTGGAGCCGTAAATAATTTAGTTCTATTAAAGGTAGAAAATTGGCGCAGCCATTCGACTTATGGGATAATAGAGTGTCGTATAAACGGGTATAATAGTAGGGTAGGTGTCGCGGGAAATTTATGTTGTAGGTCGTAAGACCTGATAGCGTTAGACCGGAATTGTTTTTTTGATTATGGCGCAGGAGAAAAATAAAGACACGAATCGTGGCGGCTTGCGTTCGCGTTTACCGAAATTCCTAACGGAGCCGATAAATCTACCCGGCTCGGCAACCGACGCCAATTCCCCTGAGGGTATTGAGGCTTCCGCCAACGGCACTGCAAACGCCGAAGATGCGCCTGGCGAAGAAGCTGGTGCGATGTCGGCTGAGGATTTGCAATTCCAATATCTCGATTATCTCGTCAGTGAGTTTCAGCAGATGCAGACGGACATGCAGCAAATGCATCGTCTGGTGGAAGAGGTCAGCGAGCGGGAAAGTGCGCAAGAGAAGATTTTCAATACCTTGCACACGGAATTGCGCGACTATAAAAACGATTTCATCTACGAACACCTCAAACCCATTGTTCGTCCGCTGCTCTTCTTATACGATTCATTGGAGCAGTTCGATGTTGAAATTGCTCTCTACGAACGTCCCCAGAGCAACGAGCGCCGACAGGGTGGCTTGTCGCCCAAGGTTGTGCGTGAAAATATTTCGTTTTTCCGCGACCAGTTGGTAGAGGCTTTGCGCATTTGTGAAGTTACTCCGATGGAAGCGCCACGGGGTGTTTTTAACCCGCGTCTGCATAAAGTGATCGACGTGGTGCCGGTAGATGAGAAGCAAGATGGATATATCCAGCGAGTAGTCCGTAGCGGATGGTATCTGAATGGACAGTTACTGCGTTCGGCTGAAGTGATTGTCGGCAAGAAAATATCGTAGAACTGAAGTCTGTAAACATTGTCTGTATTTCGCGATAAAATATACGAGTGAAACGCTAAAGACTGGGAAACTGAAAGGGAGAACGAACTTTGGCCCGCGCAGTCGGTATTGACCTGGGAACAACCTATTCCGCCGTATCGTGTGTAGACGAATACGGAAAGCCGATGGTCGTCAAGAATTCTGACGGCCAGACGACTACGCCTTCGGTCATCTTCATTGATCCGCCGAATTACGTCGTCGGCGACGTGGCACTACAAAGCACGATGACCGATCCGCACAAAGTGGTTCAGTTCATTAAGCGTTTCATGGGTGTCGTCGATTATCGTGTCAATATCGGGGAATACTCTTTTTCCCCCGAGTTCATCTCCTCGATTCTACTTCGCAAACTCGTGCAGGAAGCCGAAGAAAGCATGGGCGAAGAAATCAGCTCTGCTGTTATCACCGTTCCGGCCTACTTTACCGAGTCACAGCGTCATGCCACCTACGAAGCCGGTGTGCTGGCCGGTTTGAACGTTCTGCGTATCATCAACGAACCGACCGCAGCGGCTCTTTCCTACGGCATCTCGCGTCGCGGGCGTCCGCGCAATATCCTGGTTTACGATCTGGGCGGCGGTACGTTCGACGTCACCATTCTGGCGGTCGACAACGATTCGCTCAATGTCGTAGCCATTGGCGGCGATCCCCACCTGGGTGGTAAAGACTTCGATGACCGTATCATGAACTTCATCGAAGACGAACTGAAAGAAAAGTTCGGCTATGAAATGGAGCCGGACCCCCTGCTGGAAGCCGAACTCCGCCTTAAAGCGGAAGCCGCCAAGCGGCAATTGACGGGACGCCCGTCGGTGCCCATCACCTTCAAGGCCAAGCGGACCATCGCTACCGGCGGCGGCAGCATGGAAACCTACATTCCAGTGCGTGTGGAGCTTTCGCGCGAACAGTTCGAAACCATGACCAGCGACCTGATGGTGCGCACCGAACTTTTGCTGGAGAGCGTGTTCAATCAGGCCGGATTAACCTGGGACGATATTTCTGAAACCTTGTGTGTGGGCGGTTCTTCGCGTATGCCGATGGTGCGCGACCTGCTGACGCGGCTTTCCGGGCGCCGTCCCCTGTTGCACGATCCCGATGAGTGTGTCGCCAAAGGCGCAGCCCTGCAGGCCGCGCTCCTGACTTCAGACGAAACGGTGGAAGAAGTCAATGTCGGCCACGTGCTCTCGCATTCGCTGGGTGTGGCAACGGCACGCGACGGTCAGACACGCATCGAACATATTATTCCTGCGCTGACCCCGTTGCCATGCTCCAAGCAACGCGATGGTTACACCACCACCATGGATAACCAGACGACGGTGCAGGTGCGTATTTACGAAGGTGAGAGCTCCGACCCCGACTCCTATCCGAATGGGCCAATTGGTATCTTCAATCTCGATATGTCGCCGCCGCGTCCCAAAGGCAAGCCAAATATCGGTGTCGAGTTCCGCTGTGATGAAAACGGGCGTATTATGGCGATTGCACGCGATAAAGACACCGGAAAGGAAAGTCGCACTTTGATTTCGCTGTCGGGTGAACGGAGCGATATTGAAGTTGAGCAAGAAGCGAATTTGTTGTCGCAAGCCATCATTTCATAATCGGACTCTTTCACCAAACCACTTATCGAGGAACAACGATGTCTCAAACACCACCATCACCCCCAGCCAATCGCCTGGCCGCCCTGAAGGAAGACGGCTTTGTCGATTTTTATGAGTTGCTGGGAGTGGAACCGGATGCAACAGTAACCCGCCTCCGGACCACGGTCAATGCATTGTATAACGAAGCACAGTCCAATCGCGATCATCGGAACTTGAACCGTCGCCGCGAATACCAGACTCTTCTCCAACTGTTGCCGCAAGCCCGTGAATTGCTGCTGGATGAAGCCAAGCGCAAGCGCTACGATGATTTCCGTGATGAAGTGCAGCGTGGCATCACCTCGATCTCTTTTGAAGACTGGGCTCATAATCTCAAAGAAGAGGAAGACGAGGCCGGGGCGCAGCAGTCGGCTGTGTTGGGCATCCAGGATGAGGCCCGTACCGGAACAACGGTGGCCACTGCTCAAGTCACCAAACAACCGGTCCGCCCCGCGTCGCCCTCTCGCGTTACTGTGGAAAACGAAACCACTGCAACTACGCGCCGTTCGTTGACCGGTTCGGTAATCACTGTTGCGGTTTTCTTCGCGTTGTTGATTGTCTTACACCTGATCGTGAAGCTGGATCTGTCGCTTTCTATCTTCATCTCCTGCGTAGCTGGTATCGTCGCCTGGTTTGCAACCCATCGTAAGGGCCAGACTAAAACTGCCGTTTAAGGTTATCGCTTACTCGCGTAAATAAAAAAGAGACGCAGCGTTTGCTGCGTCTTTTTTTATTTAAAATACCACCTATTTCTTGGGTAGGTGGTAGATAGTAGATAGCATGTAGGGAGGCAACCGGACGTTGATGCTAATATTAGCCTGATAAGTTCGTCATCCTCGCGCAGGTAGGAATCCAGAACCCAGCTTTGGGTGAGGACAAAAATAGTTTGTTTATCTGGAGAATGGGGGTTCCTGTTTCCTATATTCTGTTTC
>DAITOV010000005.1:5651-35086 GCA_036833945.1 Abditibacteriia bacterium | reverse complement strand
CTGACGTACAATGGCATCTCATCGGCGCTTTGCAGTCGAACAAGGCGCGTGAGGTGGTGGCGCATTTCGATTACGTCCATAGCGTAGACCGCATCTCATTGGCCGATGCGCTCGATAAAGCGGCGCGGGCGCAGGGGAAAGTGCAGCAGGTTCTCTTGCAGGTGAAATTGGGCGACGAAGAGACGAAATCGGGTTGCGATGCCGGGGAACTCGAAGCGTTGCTGGCGCATTGTCGCAATCGAGACCGTATAAAGGTGTGTGGGCTGATGTCGCTGCCGCCGTTTTGTGAAGATGTGGAGGAAGCACGCGGTTATTTCCGGGAACTGCGCCAGTTGCGCGACAGTCTGGGCGGTGGAGAGGCGTGGCATCTTTCGATGGGGATGTCGCACGATTTTGAGGTGGCCGTCGAAGAAGGCGCGACCATGGTGCGTATCGGATCGGAACTTTTTGGCAAGCGTTTGCCTAAGTAAAAGCCTATTTAATCTTACTCTGGGCTAAATAATTTTCCGCACAAAGCCATTCAAACGAAGTAAAATATATAAATCCTGTCTTTACTCTGTTATACAGAGCTGGCTGGATACGCTTTTAATACAGCAACAATACACTACTTCACTACAGTAAAACCAGAAACAGGAGGCAGTTTTCATGAACATGCTGGCCAACGCGGCACGCGGCTTAAAAAACATGTGGCAGAGCGGCGACGAGGACGATTACGACGACGATCTGCTGGATGAAGCCGACGAGCGCCAAACCACTTCTTCATCGACTCCGAGATATAGCGCTCCTCCGAGCAAATATTCGTCCGATAAATACAGCAGCCCCAGCTACGGTGGCAGCGACAGCCATACGCCGCGTTCGCGCAACCTGCGCACCGTGCCGATTCCCTTGCGTGCGCGCGAGAAGAATATCTACACGCTTCGTCCCAAAAACCTGGATGAAGCCGCCATTGCTGCCGACTACCTCAAGAGCGGTTCGGCGGTGGTCATGAATCTGGAGACCGTCGATAACCCGGCGGCGGTGCGTATCATCGATTTCATGAGCGGTGTTTGCTATGGCCTCGAAGGCCAGGGCCATGCCATGAAGCTGGGCGATGCCATCTTCCTGTTTACGCCGACCGAATATGAAATCGCCAGCGACGAGCTTGATTACGGCGAGAACCGCGATTTCTTCTTCAAGAACATCAACGGCACCGGTGGGCAAAGGACTCCGGTCGCTCCACCTCAGCAGCAAGTCCAGCAGCAGGTGCAACACCATCCGGCCCAGTCGCCGATTGCCGCCCACACCCAACGCGGTCCGGTGCCTTCGGCCGTCACTGCAGGTATGAGTCCCACGGTAGCCCCGGTGCGCACGCAGACGGCTCCGCAAGCGACCACCACGCCTTCGGGCTATGCGACGGCCAACTACAGCGCTCCGGCAGCGGCGCGCGTGGCCACTCCGGCTCCCGTTGCGCAGGCCAGCGCTCCGGCTCCGGTTTCCGTGGTTAGCTCACCGGCTCCGGTTGCGGTGGCTTCCACCACTCCGGTTCAACTCACTCCGGCCAGCACCTCGACTGCGCCCAGCACCAGCACCTCGTTGCAGGGTGCTGCTTCGCGCACCTCCACATTGCCCGCCAACTCCGTTTATGGCAGCGGTGGTAAAGCGCACGTGCTGATCGGCGGCGGTAAACCGGCCAACTCCGGCACCCAGGCTCCTCCCGCGCAGGGTGGCAATGCCGGTGGCGCCCGTAGCTGGGATCGTTAATCTTTTTATTTAGCTAAACCGGTGGGGGCGGCGGATGGAGCGGTGCTTTAGCCGCACCTCCGCCGCCCTTTTCTTTTATCTATGTCTCAACTCGCTTTTATCGGTGCCGGTGCCATGGGCGGCGCGTTGCTCCGTGGTCTATTAGCCGCCGGGGTTTATGAACCGGCGCAATTGACAGTTTTCGATGCCAGTGCCGATCGCACCCAGGCCGTGGCGCAGGAGTTTGGCGTTGTCGCAGGGCAAAGCCTCGAAGAAGTGGCGCGCGATGCCCAGGCGCTGCTTTTAGCCGTGAAGCCGCAAGTCATCGGCGCGGCGCTTGAACCGCTCCGTGATATTCTTACCCCGCAGCAAACCCTCATCTCCATTGCCGCCGGAGTTTCCACGGCGCAATTGGAATCGCACTTTAGCCAGCCGGTGCCGGTAGTGCGCGTGATGCCCAACACTCCCGCTCTAGTGGGGCAGGGCGCTTCGGCGATTTGCCTGGGCACTCATGCCAATGAAGAGCACCGCGCGCTGGGCCACCGCATTTTCGGGGCGATGGGGCTTTCGGTCGATACGCAAGAGAAGCTGATGGATGCCGTCACCGGCCTTTCCGGTTCTGGCCCGGCTTATGTCTATCTGTTTATCGAAGCGCTCTCCGATGCCGGTGTGAAAATGGGCTTGCCGCGTGATGTCAGCACCCGCCTGGCCGCGCAAACCGTGCTGGGTGGCGCGCAGATGGTGCTCGAAACCGGCATGCATCCCGGTGAGTTGAAAGATAACGTCACCTCACCCGGCGGCACCACCATCGCGGCGTTGCATGCACTCGAAAACCGTGCCTTCCGCGCTGCGGTATATGATGCAGTGGAAGCCTCGGCGAATCGTTCGCGTGAGTTAAGCGGGAATTGATTCACCGCGAAGGACGCAAAGAACGCGAAGAGAAAAAGATGGAGGGGCGCATGGCAATGCGCCCGGAGCATCGAAATGTGGCAAACCTGGCGCAATGTCTAATGCGTGATAATCCTGTAAGGGCGCAGCATGCTGCGCCCAGGACGTCATAAAGACGTAAACTTCGCACTCCGTTCGGTGCGTTGTAAATACTGTTAAACATCCTTCCATTTGCAACGTCAACACGCCGTTGTGTGTCTATGGAAGACGTTTAGTTATTCCGTGTCCTCCGTGCAAGTATGAAGCTAACTCAAAGCAAAAACGGAGTGTTGATCCCCATTCGTGTCAAGCCACGCGCGCGCGCCAATAAAATCGATGGCGTGCGCAACGGCGTATTACTGCTTTCTGTCAGTGCGCCGCCGGTCGATAGCGCTGCCAACGACGCCGTGATCGCGGTGCTGTCGAAGGCGTTGCACGTCGCCAAAAGCACGTTGTCCCTTGCCCACGGCCATAAATCGCGCGATAAAACCGTGGCCGTCACCCAATTGCCGGAGGAGGAAATCGCCGCCCGTCTGACGGCGGCCACCTCATCCGACTAAACTTCGAAGTCGGGAATGCTTATGATGAAAAAAACTCGTTTATGGCTGGTCGTGCTGTTGTCGTTGTTTCTCACTCCGCTCCTTACGGCGCAAGGCTTTGCGCAAGATACGGACGGGCTGCGGGTGAAGATCGAATGCGAAGAACCCACCGGTATCTTCCTCGATAGCGAAACCGTGGCGCTCCGCCGCTCGATGCTGTTTTCGATTCACGCCTTCAACCAGACCGACGAAGTGCAAAACGTGACCATCGACTGGCGCGTGCGCGATGTCACCGGCAAGGTGGTGCGTGCGGGCGAACAGAAACAGCCGATTCCGGCGGGAGGCTTTGTGAGCCGCCGCGAACTGTTTACCGCCCCCAGCCGGGGTGCGTTCTCCCTCGAAGCCACGGCGTTTGCCCGTCGCAAGGGAGCCGACCTCAAAGCCGAGAGCGAGTTTCCCTTTGCTGTAATCGCGGCCCCGCAAAAAGACGAGCGTCCATTCTTGTTGTTAGATGCGCCGCTGGAAGTGGGCGAGCCTGAAATGGATATTCTGGCCCGCCTGGGCGCCCGTGCTTTGCGCACCGAAATTCCGGTGGGCGAGGGCGTGGATGAAGCCCAGGCGACAATAACCCGCAGCACGGTGTTGGAGGCTCGCGAACGCCGTGGCCTGGCCACGGTGGGTGTATTGACCGCGCCGCGCGGCGAAGGCACTGGCCGCAACCGTGACGATGAAGAATGGTTGCAAGCTGCAATTCGTTTGATCTCGCAGACTCCTTCCATTCGCTCCTGGGAAGTGACGGGCCGTGCCACTGCCGATACGCTTTCCGAACTCTCACGGGCCGCCCACAACATGACCCCGGCGCGCAGCGTTTTCACCACCTCGCGCCCGGCGGGCGATTGGAAACGCCTTTCCCCGCCCGATGGCCTGATTTATAACTTGCGCCCGCTCGATGCCGGTGTGCATCCGGCGGCGCTCCGTCGTAGTTTACTGGCTGCAAGCAAGCGGGCGACCGACAACGGCCTGGATACCTTCCATGTGCGCGGCGTTACCCAGCCCGATAATACCAGCAAGGCACGTGCGCTGGAATCGGCTCAGGGTATGATGACCCAAACCGTGATGGCCCTCATTGCCGGAGCGCAGGGAGCCAGCACCAAGCTGTTTACCGACGACCAGACCGACCGCGAAAGCCTGGCGCGCGGCGCAGCCTTTGCTGCCCTCAACACCCAGTTGGGCAATGCCGAATTCCATGAAGAGCTGTTCCCGCCTTCGCCCGTCATCCTGGGCGCGGTGTTCGGTAAGCAGCAAAACGGCGGCTCCGTCGCCGTGCTGTGGACGGCTCCGGGCCAGAACGGCCGCGAATCGAAGGGCAAGCTGGAAGCCTGGCTGCCCGATGCCCAGGTGCTCGATGTCTTTGGCAACGTGGCCCTGGCCGGCGAGCGCCGTATCTTTTCGCTGCCGCTTTCGAGCCAGCCGGTGTTCGTGACCAGCAATGCTTCGCCCGAAGCATTGGCGCGCGGCCTGCGTGAAGGTTTCGTCTCCGGCATCGAGCCGTTGGCGGCCCAGATGTTGCCCATCGAACAGCCGATCGAGTTCGAGGGCGAAATGAAGCCCAAGGACAATAAGTTCACGCCTTCGTCCAAACTGGCTTTGCGAGTGCGCCTGCACAACACTGGCGTGGGCAGCGTCACCGGTACCCTCAAGCTCAACCCGCCGCCGTCCTGGCAGTTGGAAGTTTCCAGCCGCGAGTTCGAATTGAAAGAAGGCGAATCGCGCATCTACGATTTCCCGGTGGCTCAGGTAAAGCCCAACGATAAATATCCCGTGCGCATCGACGCCACCGGTGTGCTGAAAAACGGCGATAAGAGCGAACGCGGCACCTGGAAGTGGTCGCAAAACGCCCAGGTCGTTACCGCGCTCAATGTGCAGCCGCAGGAAACCATCACTGTCGATGGCTCACTGGACGATTGGAGCCGCGCGCAGTGGTTGAACCTCGATTCCAAAACGGTGCGCTCGCAATTGGCCTTGAAGTGGGATACCACCCGCCTCTACATTGCGGCCAAAGTGCGCGAGCCGCGTCTCAAGGCGCGCGAAGACAACGGTCGCCTCTACGATTTCTGGGAGGGCACCGACGCCATCCAGATTGGTTTTGGCCTGCGCGACGCGCAGTGGATGCAACCGGGCAGCGACCCGTTCCGGGATACCGATTACGGCTTTTTGCTGAGTCCGTTCCACACCCGCGCCGATGGCACTATCGATGCCCGCGTGCTGCGCTTGTGGAGTCCGCAGATTCCGTTCGGCACCCTGTCCGACCACGTGCGCTGGGGTGGAGCCGTTCCCGGAGGACACGCTGAAATTCGCCGCAACGAACGCACCGGCGAGACTTTCTACGAGGCTTCGATTCCGCTGAGCGAAATTACCGACTTCAACCCTGGTGCGATGCGCGCCACGGCACAAGAAGCAGGCAGTTCCGTGCGCTTTGGCTGGATTTTGCATAACGACGAAGGCGAAAACCTGCAGTGGGCTAAAGAAAACAATGTTTTCGATTGGTGGAACCACGGTGGTTCTTTCCTGCCCGGCAGCGATTTCTCCTACGCCGCGCAGACCATGCTGGGCTTCACGCAGCAAGGCGAAGTGGCTGTAGGCAGCAACGTGCCGCGCGGCCCGCGCCGCAACCCTGAGGCGGCTCCGGTGTTGCCTCCCTTGCCCGGTGAATTGCCGCCCTACATTCCCAATGCAGACAATACAATCGTAGCTCCGCCGCCGGTCGAAGTCCCCCCCGCCCAGGTTCCGCCCACGCGTTCACCGGCTCCGCCACAGATGACCCCGGCCCCTCCAGTGAAAACTCCGGCCCCGCCGGCTTCATTGCCTGCGCCGGTGCCGATTGAAAACCTGCCGCCCGACTATCTGCCCCCGGCTCCGCCGCCGCAGTAGTAACGAAGTAATTCAGAGGGAGGAACGAGCCTATAGCTTGTTCCTCCCTTTTCTGTGAGTGATTGAGCGGCCTTAATTCTGGCTGGCCGTAGTAAATTAAAATGACTGGAGTCTGAAAATGCGTTATGAAAAAGAACATCAAATTTCCCGCCCGCCAAATGCTGGAAACGATTCGCACCCAACTCCTTCCCCTGGTAAGAAATGGTGCCCCGATCGTCATGTTGCAAACGCCTCCGGCGGTAGTGTCCTATGGAAATCCGAATATCGTGGTGCGGGAGGTGGCAGCGCCCGCACTTCCGGCTGCGCACGGTATCGGCGGCGATGTGCGCGCGCAACATTGGCGTGAAGCCAATCTCAACGCGTTCAACATTCCTTACTGGGGATGTGTGATGGAGGGCGAGGCGGATTTGGTGATTGGAGTGACGCGGGAAATGTGTCGCACGCACCGCCTCAAACCGGCGCGTTGGATTGTGTCGCTGCCACAGGGAACTTTGTTTTGGTTACCCCCTGGTGTGCCGATTACCATGAGCGGTTTGCATTGGGAGAGGCCTGAGCCGGAAAAAGCCCACTGCCGTATTTTCTGGATGCATGTGACGCATTCCGGTGCCAACTGCCATTTTTGCAGCATGGCGAATGGAAGCCACTGGACACACCCTTATGCCTTTGCACCCAGCACACACCTCCTACCCCAAGCACGGCGTATCACGCAAGAACTGGAAGACAGGCGGGGCGACCATCAGCAGATCGTCTCTCATCTGCTGCAATTACTCCTGCTCGATACAATACGCGGCTTGCAGGCACGCGGGGAAGGGGAGGCTCTGGCCGAAACGGAGGCGTCGTCCATTTCTGATGAAGATACCGCGCTGGTCGTTCAGCGGGCATTGCAATATATTAACGATAGATTGGGTGTTCCCGAACTGACTGTGACCGATGTGGCCAGCCACGCCCGCATTTCCGTGACGCACCTGGGGCGCCTTTTCCGTGAGCATTTACAGAGTTCAGTGCGTCAAACCATTGTCAATAAACGGCTCGAAATGGCCTGTCAGTTATTGGAACAATCCACCTTTAACGTGCGCCAAATCAGTTTCTATTGCGGTTACAGCCATGCCTCAACGTTTATTGCAGCGTTTGAAAAGCGATATGGTAAAACCCCTCTTGCCTATCGACAACAATCCCAAGGAAAGTAGTAAGTTCGGTTATCCTAACGGATGGTTGAATTTCCTAATGAAATTGGGGTTATTTATCGACGGAACCGGTTTGAGCCGAATGGCAGGGTGGCATAATAAGAGTGCGGAGTTGCGAAGAAATCATCGGAGTGCGAATAAACAAATGAAACGCAAAGGCTTTACCTTGATAGAACTATTAGTCGTAATCGCGATCATAGCATTGCTGGCTGCGATACTTTTCCCGGTTTTCGCCCGTGCCAGGGAGAACGCGCGCCGTGCGAGTTGCATGAGCAACATGAAGCAGATTGGGCTGGCTCTCATGCAGTATACGCAGGATTACGACGAGCGCTTGCCGTTTTATGGATCGACTTCCGCTGGCGACCCTTCCTCGACCACCAGCAACTACGTGACCAGCACTATTCCCAACTGGCACGCGCAGGTGTATCCCTATGTGAAGAGCTGGGATTTGTTCAAGTGTCCTTCTGCACCCGAAAGCACCGACACCTCCAATGCGCCGCGCGCCAGTGGCGACAGTAGCTATGGTGCGAATGGCGTCGTAGTGCGTTGGAGTGGTTCAGCTACCGGCCCGCTTTCCCTGGCGGCGATTGAAAAGACGGCCGAGATCATCTTCGCGCACGAGCTTTCGCTGCGGACTCGCCTGTCTTACGCCTGGCCTCCGCGCACCGGCAACAAATATCGCCGTTGGATACAAAATGCCAGTTATAACTCACTGCATTTTGATGGGGCCAACCTGGTGTATGTCGATGGCCATGTCAAATGGCACAAGCAATCGGCCATTTGTGCTTCGGCCTATGGGTTGAAAGATGTGGGCGACGTCATCGGAGCGGATCACTGCGGTGTCTCGGGCGATTTAGTTGCCACTCCGATGTTTTAACCCAAGAATTATCGAAGAGGGAGAGAAGTGTTGAATCGAAAGTTCAAAAGTCTGTTTTTATGTATCGCATTATGTTTGTATGCTGCTTGTAGCTTCGCGGCGGATGAGGATATTGCAGCGAACCTGGGACCTAACTTACTGAAAAACGAAAGTTTTCAGGAGGGGTTGCGATATTGGAATATCCCGGCAATCGCCGGAGGTGGCGTGGCAGCGAGCAAGCAGGGCACTGTCGGCGCAGAGCAGCACAGCCTGCAATTCATCAATACCGACTCCGGGGTTTATAAAACCGTCACTCAACGCATCGTGGTAAAGCCCGGCCAGAAAGTGCATTTCGGGGGTTGGGTGAAAGGCGAAGGCATCAAAGGGCGTAACGGTGCTTCGGTGTTCCTTGAAGCTTATCAAGGCAACAAGTGGCTGAGCGGTTCGTATCCCAAAATTACTGCCTCGCGCCAGGGTAAAGATTTCGATTGGACCTACGTCAGTAGTGCCTTTATCATCCCCGAAAATGCCGATCGCATCAACGTGGGACTCTATTTCTTGCGTGGCAGCACCGGCACCATCTGGTTCGACGAACTGTTTGCCCGTGTCGAGCAACCGGCTTTATACGAATCTTATATTTCCTATCCCAACTACCGTGGGCTGACGACTCCAACTAACAAAGAAATATGGCAAATGAGTGTTGCGGGTGAAATTCCTGCCGAAGCCAGAGGCGGCCGCATCGAAACTGTTTTGCGCCGTGCCGGGGGAAACGTGTTGGCTCGCGAGCAGGTCGCTGTCGGCGTGGGGAAATATGCCCGGGAGATTGCATGGCAGCCGGATACCCCGTTGGAGATGGGACAGTACCAATGGGAAGTCAACTTTAAGTCGCTCGACGGCAAGACAGCCCGGCAAGATAGCTACGATATTGAAGTCGTGCCTGAAATGCCGCACGTGCATATCGACTCTGCCGGTTTTGCAGTACGTGAAGGGAAAAGATTTTTTCCACTGGGGCTGTTTACTGGTGCCGGTGAAAAATACAACGCCGAAGCCGACTTGGAGCGTATGTCCGAAGCCGGTTTCAATACCGTGCTGTCCTATACCTATGGCTCCCGGCGTGCTTATACCGGCGAGGATTACAGCGGTGCCGTGCGTTTCATGGATAATGCCCGCAAACACAACATGCAGGTGATTTATTCGTTGAAAGACATGCACGACGGTGCCGGTGGTAGCGGCGCGAACCGCTATCCCCGCAACGGACTGACTGGCCTGCAAGACGCAGCCGGTTATGTGCAGAAGCTGAAAAACCATCCCGCTCTTCTGGCCTGGTATACCAACGATGAAATGTCGGCGGCGTGGGTCCCCAAGCTCGAAGCCGCGTATCGCCAGGCCAAACAGCTTGACCAGAACCATCCTGTGTACTCTGTGATTACTCCCAAGCAAATTCCCTCCGACTACATTTCCAGCACCGATATCCTAGGCAACGATCCTTACCCGATAGGAGCCATGCCGCTGGACAGGGTGATGCGCGACACCTCGTGGATCGTGCGGGAGAGGAGAGGAAAAACCATCTGGCAAACCTTGCAGATGCACGATCAGGGGTTTGCCAATAACAGCGGTATCAAGTCGCACACCCCCAGCCTCGATGAAATGCGCAACGTCTCTTATCAGGCGCTTATCAACGGTTCCAAAGGCATCATGTATTTTGCCTACCACTGGTTTGGGTATTACAATGCCCAGTACAATACGAGTCAGGAGTCTTTCGATAAGCGCTGGCCGGATGTAAGGGAGACGGCGCGCGAAATCAGCGCCTTCACGGATATCGTCCTGAAAGACCGTAAAGTAGAGTTAGAGCGGGTGGTAGCTTCCACTGTGCAGCACCAGGCCTGGCAGGATGGAGACAAGCTCTATATCGTGGCGGTGAACGCGGCCACGACGAACAAGCCGGAACGCTTGCAATTGCACATTCCCCAAGGCTGGAAGCTGTCCGATGAGAAAGTGCGCGGTATGACGCCGCAACTGGCAAACGGCGTGCTGGATATCCAGTTGGAACCCCAGGCCAGCGGAGCGGTGGTTTTGGTGAAGGAATGATACCGGCTCTCCGTCGCCTGTCTCTCACAGAACCGGTTCCGCCGCCGCAGTAATAGATGGAGTAGAAAGAGGATGAGCCTTTGGGCTTGTCCTCTTTTTTGTCTTTAGGTGGAATGCAGTGCAATCGCTCAGGCTCTGGGGCGTCGCAGGAAGTGAAGTCTTGCAACAAAGAAATCGGAATTGATATGGGCCAGTGGACATATTCACTGACAGCACACCGTTGGGGCCACGGCGCTCTCTTTCGGTCTTGAGATATGCAGCCACCAACACCGGCTCCATCTGGTTATGTGAGGTCGTTTCTGTGTCAATTTAAAAAATTTGATTTCAAAGCAAGAAACGGAGTTTTTATTTTCTAATATCTACCTAAAATTCTATTTAGCTTCCAAAACGAAGGGAGCCAAATCGAAAAAAGGAGATAGTTTATGTCGAAAGAAAATGAAAACAAGGCCATTGTAGGCCGCTGGTTTGAAGGATTTTGGGGCGAGACCTGTAATCTCAATATTGTTGATGAGCTTGCAGCTCCCGATATGCTTTTGCAATATTCGCTGCATGAACCACGCCGTGGTCATGAGGACATCAAGGCATTCATGACAGGATTCCGCGAAGCATTTCCTGACCTCAAATTCTGGGGTGCTGCCGATCTTATTGCCGAGGGCGATTATGTCGTGGGGCGGTGGGAAGGTGGTGGGACGCATACCGGCCCAGCCTTCAGCGATTTCTTGATTGGTTCACTTCCAGCAGCTACCGGTAAGGAGATGCATTTTACTGGTACTACGGTGCTGCGCCTGCAAGACGGTAAAATCGTCGAAGAAGTCGGTCTGGATGATGGTGTCACCGCATTAATCCAACTCGGTCTTATTAAGGCTGTTTAATGAAAAACAGCAGTCGCCCATAATGCTGGGCGACTGCTGCTTTCTTGCAAACATACGCCGACGCTGAACGGAAAATAGAGTGCAGCGTGTTTTTGCTCAAAGAGAAGGTTCGATAACAGAGGCTTTTCATGACGATGTCTTTAAATACAGAGCCATTGCTGCGAGGCCACTAACGAGGTATTTGGAAATGAAACCCAAACAATACAAAAAGGGCGGTAATAACGCCCAAATTCATTTTGCTGTAGCCCAAAGCACTCTTGGCCCGGTTCTCGTTGCCCATAGTGAGCGAGGAGTTTGCGCTATCTTGTTGGGAGATGACCCAGAAGCTCTTGCTCATAACTTGCAAGATAAATTTCCAAAGGCCGAATTATGTGATGGAGATTCTGATTTAGAAAAGATTGTGGCTAAAGTAGTGGGGGTTATAGAAGATCCTAAAAAGGGCTTAGATCTTCCATTAGATGTACAGGGGACTGCCTTTCAACAACGAGTTTGGGAAGCGCTACGCCGCGTTCCTGCGGGCAAAACAATAAGTTATGCGGAGGTTGCAAAATCTCTAGGCGCACCAAACGCAGTTCAAGCTGTTGCAGGAGCATGCGCGGCTAATGTCCTTGCGGTCGCTATTCCCTGTCACCGCGTGGTGAAAAGCGATGGCGCGCTTTCTGGGTATCGTTGGGGAGTTGAGCGTAAGCGAGAACTATTGCGCAGAGAGGTCTTAGCATGAAGCAGATAGGTGCAATGGACTGGGGGCATATCGAGAGCGAATTAAGCGAGACTGGGTGCGCGATTATACCGGCTTTGCTTGATTCAAAAGAATGCGGCGAGTTGGCTGCATTGTATCCCGACGATTCGCTGTTTCGTAGCCATATTAAGATGTCGCGGCATGGATTCGGGAAGGGCGAATATAAATATTTTGCCCATCCACTTCCCGAACCAATTGCAGGGCTTCGGCCGGAACTTTATGCACGCTTAGCCCCTATTGCAAATCGGTGGAATGAACGAATGCGACTTGATGTTCGCTATCCCTTAGGCCATGAAGAATTCATAGCGCAGTGCCATGCGCTCGGCCAAATACGTCCAACCCCACTTCTTCTTCAATATGTGCAGGGAGATTACAATTGTCTTCACCAGGACTTATATGGTGACCTTGCTTTTCCCTTGCAAGTGGCCATTTTGCTTTCTGAGCCAGGCACCGATTTTACGGGCGGTGAGTTTGCGTTAACCGAGCAGCGCCCGCGAATGCAGTCCCGTGTTGAGATCGTTCCTTTACGTCAAGGCGATGCAGTAATATTCGCGGTTCATCATCGCCCTGTCAATGGTGCAAAAGGGACATATCGCGTGAATTTACGTCATGGTGTGAGTCGTGTTCGGAGTGGGCAACGACATACAGTTGGAATCATTTTTCATGATGCAAAATAATATCTTGATGCTCAAATATGAGATGCCTTTTGAGTGGGCGGCATTACTCCGTTTTTTTGCACTTCGAACCATTCTTGGGGTGGAAGAAACAACAAGCTCTCTTTATCGCCGGACAATACGACTCAACGATACCATAGGCGTTCTTCAAGTCTCAAATATACAAATTTCAAATGCGGAGGGCTTACTTCAAGTTGAGTTTTGGCTTCCGTTCAACGCATTAACTCAAGATACAATTGTTAGGCTGCGGACAATGTTCGATTTGGATGCGAATCTCCCGGAGATTGCCCTGCATCTTTCTCGCGATCCAGTAATGGCTGAATTAGTGAGAAAGCGCCCACATTTAAGAATACCGGGAGGATGGGACACTTTTGAAGTGGCTATTCGAGCGGTATTAGGGCAGCAAGTTTCCATCGCGGCGGCTGTCGTACTCGCCGTTCGGCTCGTCGCCCGGTGTGGTGAAGATCTTCCTGAAAGCCCTTTCCCATCACTCAATCGTCTCTTTCCTACACCACATGCTCTCATCGCTGCCGACCTTTCAGGGATGGGAATGCCAGGCGCGAGAGTTACAGCTTTAAAAGCTGTCGCCGAGGCATTTATTGAAGACCCATTCCTTTTCCGTAAAGGCTCCTCAACCGAGGAGACTGTGGCCCGACTGAGGCGAATCAAAGGTATCGGCGATTGGACAGCCCAATATATTGCCATCCGTGCGTGTCGTGAATTCGACGCCTTTCCAGCTGGAGATGCCGGTATCCTACGAGGTTTAACAGATGCAAGTGGCCGTCCTAAAGAATCAGATATTCGTGCTCGTGCTGAGTCGTGGAGTCCATATCGAGCCTATGCAGCTCATCATATTTGGGTGAACGATGAGATGAAGGAGTAGCAGGCCGCATTGAGCATTCTTATCATTCATAAGCCAGGCAGTTCGTCATCTTCACGAAGGCGGCGATGTTGATTCGCTGATGTTTCGAGTTGTTACAACGCATATTCTTATTTCGAGGACAAGCCATTGGCTTGTCCTCGTTTTTTTGATTGAGGGTAGGGGCTTGGCCGCATTGGTGAACGAGCGTTGCGGGCGCATTGCCATGCGCTCCTACAAATCGGGCGATATCGTTGAGCAAGGTTGCCTCCTATTACCCATCACCCCGAACCTATTACCTTTTCTTTATTTGCATTGACAAATAAAACTTCGTTGTGTATCTTAATAATATAACGATATATCGTTATATTATTGTTGAGTAACGAGGTAAACAATGAGAAAACATCATCCCGATGAAGACTACCGGCCCAAGCATGGCCCCCGGCATCATGGCATGGGGCACGAGCGTGGTGGCGGCCCCGAGGGACGGGGCGGACGGGCGCGGCGGGGAGAAGTGCGCACGGTTCTGCTCGATGCGCTCCGCGATGGGGCCAAGCACGGCTACGAAATCATCAAAGTTTTGGAAGAGCGTTCGGGCGGCGACTATTCGCCCAGCCCGGGCACGATTTATCCCACTTTGCAGTATCTGGAAGAGCTGGGGTTCATCAGCGCCCGCCAGCAGGCCGACCGGCGCATGTATGAACTGACCGAAAGCGGTCGCGCCCAGTTGGAAGAGCGCGCGGAAGAGGTGGAAGCGTTTTGGATGCGTTTCCAACAGTGCGAGTTTTCGCCGGTGCTGCACAGCGAATTGGGGTTTCTCAAGGAAGAGATGCTCTACCTGGAACAAACCGTGCGGCGTCTGGCGCGTGAGGCGGCGGCAAGCGAGAATATCGAAACTGTGCGGCGCATCCGCACTACCATCGAACAATGCCGCAACGAAGTGCGTCGCATTGCTGTGGAGCCGGGCAAGTAGAAGACCCTATGGACTGCCGGCATCCTGCTAACGGTCCATAAAAGAAGTAGGCTTATGCATTCTCTCCAAGTATTATTCCCCTATTTCAAACCCTACCGCTGGTGGGCCATGCTGGCACCGCTGTGCATGGTCTTTGAAGTGGCGGGCGACCTCATGTTGCCGCGCCTGGTGCAGACGATTGTCGATCAGGGCATTGCCAACAACGATATGACCGTTGTGCTACGCAGCGGCATCTGGATGGTGGTGTTGGCAATTGCGGGCGTAGCGACCGGAGGCGGTTGCGGCATTTTCGCGGTGATGACGGCTCAGGGTTTTGGGGCCGATGTGCGCGGCGCGATGTTTCGCCAGGTGCAATCGCTTTCATTCAGCAATCTCGATGAACTCGAATCCGGCAGCCTCATCACCCGGCTGACCAACGACGTGACGCAGATCATGGAATTGGTGATGCTCTTGCTGCGTGCTATCGTGCGCGCGCCGCTCTTACTGATTGGCGGCTTGACGATGGCAATTATTACGAATCCACGATTGGCGCTCCTGTTTTTCGCGCTCATTCCTTTCGTGACCGTTGTGGTGGCAATCGTCATTCGCCGCTCCTATCCATTATTCATCAAAGTGCAGGAACGGCTCGATAGTCTCAACACCGTGCTGCAGGAGAATCTGGCCGGTGTGCGGGTGGTGAAGGCGTTTGTACGCATGCCATACGAGAGCAATCGCTTCGGCAGCGCCAACGATGCGTTGATGCAGCAGAACATATCCGCCGTGCGCACCACCGCCGTAACCATGCCGCTGGTGATGCTGGCGCTGAACGCCGGTATCGTGGGCGCGCTGTGGTTGGGGGGTGTCAACATCCAGCACGGGGAGATGAAAGTGGGGCAACTGATTGCGTTTAACAACTATCTCATGCAAACGCTGATGGGATTGATGATGCTTTCGATGGTCATCACCCAGGTGGCGCGTGGCGAAGCCTCGGCACGGCGAGTGAGTGAAGTCTTGGAAACGCAACCGGCGATCCATAACCAGGGCGGCACCGATTTAACCACGGCCAAAGGTCATATCCGTTTTGAAAACGTGACCTTCAGCTACGAGGGCAGCGACAGCGACCCGGTGCTGAAGAATATTTCGTTTGAAGCATTGCCCGGCCAGACGGTGGCGATTCTGGGCGCGACCGGTTCGGGCAAGTCGAGCCTGGTGCAACTGATTCCGCGCTTCTACGACGCCACACAGGGCCGCATCACGCTCGATGGGGTCGATATTAAAAGCCTGAGTGAAGCCACCTTGCGCCGTGCCATCGGCATGGCGTTGCAAGAAGCGATTTTGTTTAGTGGCACCATTCGCGACAACATCCGTTATGGCCGCCCCGAAGCCGATGCAGAGCAAGTCGAAACTGCCGCACGCGCTGCACAGGCGCACGAGTTCATCGAGCGCTTGCCCGATGGCTACGATGCCATAGTGGGGCAGCGCGGCGTAAACCTTTCAGGCGGACAAAAGCAGCGGCTGGCGATTGCCCGTGCCTTGCTGCTGGAACCGGCCATTTTGATTCTCGATGACAGCACCAGTGCGGTGGACGTGCGCACCGAAGCGCGTATCCAGGCTGCACTGGAAGCGGGGCATGGCGGGCAGACGCGGTTCATCGTAGCCCAGCGCATCAGTGCGGTGCTCAATGCCGATAAAATTCTGGTGCTCGAAGACGGTGCGCTGGTGGCGCAGGGCACGCACGAGGAATTGATGGAAAGCAGCGATGTGTATCGTGAAATTTACGAATCGCAAATGGAGCAGGGGGTGCTGAGCGATGGCAGCGAGTAAAGCAGGAAACCAGGCGGCTGCGCCGCCGCTGTTCGGGCGTTTCGGCCCCGGCGCACACGGCCCCGCTTCGCGTGAGCGTGCCAATAACACCCGCGCTACGGTGGGAAGGTTGTGGCAGTATCTGGCGCGGCAGAAGTTCGTAGTCACGATTATTGCAATCATGGTAGTGCTGAGTGCCGGTATCGATCTGGCCGGTCCTTATTTGTTGGGTGTGGCAATCGACCGCTATATCATCCCCGGCGACTTGCCCGGCCTGATGCGCATTTGTTTTGTGCTGCTGGGCGTTTATGTTTGCGGTTCGCTGCTCAACTGGGGGCAGAGCTACCTCACCGCCGGGTTGGCGCAACGTGCCTTGCGTGATATTCGCACCGACCTCTTTGCCGCGCAGGGTAAGCTGCCGCTGCGCTTTTTCGATAGTCGCCCGCACGGCGACCTGATGAGCCGCCTTACCAACGATGTGGAAAACATCAACTCGGTGCTCAGCGGTAGCATCAACCAGATTGTCTCGGGCACCTTGAGCGCAGTCGGCATTGCCATCGCCATGCTGGTGCTCAATCCCGCTCTGGCGCTGATTTGTCTGGGCACAGTGGGCACGCTCACTTTCGTGGTGAATAAATGGATGGGCCAGCGCACCAGCGAGCAGTTCCGCTTGCAGCAGGCTTCGCTGGGGCGGCTCAACGGCCTCATCGAAGAAACCATCTCCGGTCAACGCGTGGTGAAGGCCTATAATCAAGGCCCGGCAGTGATGCAGAAGTTCGGTGGCGAAAACGCCCAGCTACGCCAGGCAGCAACAAAAGCGCAGATTTTGGCTTCGTTTCGTGGACCGCTGATGAATGCCATTAGTAACTTCTGCCTGGCCGTGGCAGCCGGAGCGGGCGGCATTCTGGCCGTGAGCGGTATGGCGACGGTGGGCACTATCGCCATGTTCATCAGCTATACCCGCCAGTTCGGGCGGCCACTCAACGAACTGGCCAACCTCTATAACTCCATCCTCTCGGCGATGGCGGGTGCCGAGCGGGTGTTTGAGATTATGGATGAAACGCCCGAAGTCGATGCCCACCACGACCGCGAACTGCCGCCGTTGCGGGGCGAGGTGGAGTTTAAAAACGTCACTTTCTCCTACACACCGGGCACGCCGGTGTTGAAGAACGTGTCGCTGCACGCCAAACCGGGGCAAACCATTGCACTGATCGGCCCCACCGGCGCGGGCAAGACGACCATCATCAATTTGCTCACGCGGTTCTATGAAATAGATAGCGGCCAAATCACCATCGACGGCCGGGATATTACCACGCTGCCTAAAGGAGACCTGCGCCGCCAGCTTGGCATCGTATTGCAAGATACGGTGCTGTTTGCCGGGACCATCCGCGATAATATCCGCTATGGCCGCCTCGATGCGAGTGAAGAAGAGATTCGCCACGCTGCCCAATTAGCGAATGCCGAGTTGTTCATTCATCGCTTACCGCACGGCTACGATACCCAGTTAGCCGAGCGTGGCGGAAATCTCAGTCACGGCCAACGGCAGATGATCGCCATTGCCCGTGCCATCCTGGCTGATCCGCGTATTTTGATTCTGGACGAAGCGACATCAAGTGTCGATACCCGCACCGAAAAGCACATCCAGCAAGCCATGTTGCGCCTGATGGAAGGGCGCACATCGTTTGTGATTGCGCATCGCTTGAGCACCATCCGCGAAGCCGACCAGATTTTAGTGTTGCAAGCCGGGGAGATTATCGAGCGCGGCACTCATGAAGAGTTGATGGACGAGGGTGGTTTTTATTATGGCTTGAATGCTTCGCAGTTTGAGGAAGAGGAGTTGGAGTTGGCAACGGCTTAATACCAATTCCAGAAATGATCTTCCTCATTGTGATGCCCTTTTCAACACAAAGCCCACGAAGCGAACACAAAGTTCACAAATATCTTTCATTCTTCGTGATTCCTTGGTGTCCTTTGTGTTAAAGCCGTTGTCCGGGCAGATAATTTACGGGATCGGTATTAAACCGCGCACCAAACCTTCGTGGCGATAGAATTGCACTTTCTCAAAATATCCGTCAGGAGGGATTCAAAATGAGTGATAACAAGAGAATTGCGCTTTTAGTGGAAGATGAATTCGAGCAGGTCGAATTTACCGAGCCGAAGAAGGTCCTCGAAGCAGCCGGTTACACCGTGGATGTCGTGGCCGATAAAGGCGAGGTGCAGGGCCTCAATCATATCGAACCTGCCGATAAATTCGCTGTGACTCGCGCGCTGGGCAATGTTTCGGCTGCCGATTATGCAGCGGTGGTGATACCGGGCGGCACCTTGAATAGCGATAAGCTGCGCATGAACGAAAAAGCCCGCGCGTTCGTAAAAGGCATGAATGACGAAGGCAAAGTTGTCGCCGCGATCTGCCACGGGCCGTGGTTGCTGGTTTCCAGCGGACTGGTGCAGGGTAAGAAACTAACTTCCTATTTCACCGTGCAAGACGATATCCGCAACGCCGGGGGCGAGTGGGTCGATGAGGAAGTGGTGATCGACGGCAACATCATCACCAGCCGCAAACCGGACGATATCCCGGCGTTTAATAAAGCGATATTGGAGAAGCTGGGGTAGGTGGGAGATGGGAGGCAACCGGAATTCGGTGCCTCCCGTTTTTGTTTGCGGCACGGCAATTTAATGAGGGTTGCTGTGCCAGGCGAAATCGCTACCCCGAATGGTAGCGAGTTTTTCAAGTTGGCCGGTGGTGAGGTCGATGGCGAACCATTGTGAAGTTTGTACTCTGAATACGTCTTCGGGGTCATCATCCCATTGGTGGTAAACAACAGAGAGAGTTTTTCCGTCGGGGCTTTGCCCGCGAAACTGCCATTGATAGTTGCTATTGTCGTGGGGCGCAAAATTATAGGGCGTTTCGTATGCCCAGTTCGCAACGCTTTGGCGGTTGCCGGTGCGGACGTTGTATCGTACGATTTCGACAAAGGGACGCTTTCTCTCATTATATGGAGTGGCCGCATAGAGCCATTGCGAATCGGCGCTCCAAAACAAAGCGGGATAGGTCGAATCGAAGCGATCGAGCGGCAAGCGGTCGGGGTAGGCGGTATCGGCCTGTCGCATAGGCTTGCCGTCGCGCCTGGCGATGCATAGTGATTGGTTAAACGGCGAATGGTCAAAAAATTGATGTGGTTTTTGGGCTTTGTTTTCAGGACCGAAGAAGGCAACCAGTTTGCCATCGGGCGAACTGAGTGGTTTCCAGGCCATGTTAAGGAGAGGTTGGGGCGGAGTTTTGCCGTTTACCGCCACCGATACAATGCGGGGTTGTGGTTTTTCCCAATCGGCATCTTGTTGAGTGACCAGGAGTTCTTCTGAGCCGTTCCAGCAAAGCATGGGCTGAGCCTCATCTCGCGTGAGGAAGGTGTGCTTGACGGGCAGTATTACGGTATCTTTACCATTCCAAACTCGCAGGGTGTATTCCGGGCCGGTGGGGCCGCTCCCTACAATATGTGTCGAGCCGAAAATAGAGGCTAAATATTGGGAATTGGGTGAAAATTGTTTCCAATGCGCGTAAAGCGGTTCGATATTGGCGAGCTGTTTGAAATTCACAGCGTCGTAGATGCCGATGGCACGCGTATAGTCGTTCATGGTGCCAAACGCGGTTAGGGTGAAACGGCTGCCATCAGGCGACCAGTGCGGATCGACTTCGCCATAAGCCCTTGCTTGCCAGTAGCCGGTTGAAAAAGCCTGTTCTTTGCGACTATTGCCGTTGAAATGAATCACTTTCCAATCAGTTTTCTGTGGCTTGCGTTTACCGGCTCCCACTAATAACCTACCGCGCAGGCGTGAAGCCGCTTGAGTCCATTCCAGTGCCGGGCCTTGGGGGGAAACGGGTTTGAGAGCTGAACGCACAGGGCGCGGCGGTTCATAAACACTGAGGTCATCGGCTTCGACAGAAAAGCCGGCTAATTCCTGGCGAGACAACGCGAACCCGGGGCCTCCTATGAGTTCAAAGCCAGCACTGCCATCGGCATTGGTCGTGATAGTGGTGGTGTTTTCACGGGGGGGTTGCGTATTGTTCAAGCGCAGATAGGCAGCGGTTTGTTGCACACCTTCGAATGACTCCGCTTTCTTACCGTTTGGGTGGCGCATCACACTGTTGAAAGAAATGTCGGCCACACTGATATGCAGGCGATGGCCGTTCACCACACTCCAGTTGCCATCGACATCGCCCCGGTTGGCATCTCGTTTGAATTTAAGATAAATCTTGCCGCGTTCCTGGTTCCGCCCCAGCCCGAAACCGCGATCGAAGATCCAACCATAATCAGGGCTTGGCAGATAATCGTCATCATTGGGCAATGGGAATCGCCGTAGCTGTTCCGGCGCATCAAAATCACATTCCACCGCGCCACGCATCTCATCTCCAACCCGGGCTACTAATCTGGGTTTTTCGGCAGTTTGCCCGGAAAGGATACGCAAAGTGACGGTACCGTTGTCATGGGCATTGGTGCTGAGAGTGGGTTTCCACTGCGTACCGTCCCACAAACGAGGCGGCAATAACACACGGCCTTTGTCATCTTGAAAAGTGACGCCCTCAAAGCTCCAGCGGACTGTTTCGCCCGGCGCAAAGCCGCGCACGGTGAGCGAGAGCCGGTGCACTTCGTTATCGACCGCCCCGGCGCAGGCGCGGGTATTGCCTTCGAATTGGAGAGGGGCGGCTACAATAGGCAGAATGCTCTGGGTGAGTGAGAGCAGGCAGAAAAAGAAACAGGGAAGGAGTTTGGGTTGCATGACAGGTTCCTTCCCATTATGACACGGCTTTGGCGAACGGCAAAAACTTTTTTGGTTACTTTTGTAACGGACGAGCGCCTTGAGGCGAGTAGGCCCCTTGCAGCACTTTTTCTGGAGAGAGTGTTTCGGAGCGCGAACCGCTATCCTGCACGCTGACTTTGACATAATCCGTAAAGCTGGAGATAGGGTAGGCGGTGCCGTTGAAATTGATTTCATCGACTCCCCACAGGTTGTTACCAGCTTGCCAGGTAGCGGTGGAAGTGATTTTGGCTTTGATCTTATCGCCGCCAATCACACTATCGTGCAGCTTCAGAGTGGCGCTATCTACGGTGAGAGGTAAGTTCCACATACTGATATTGCGGCCATCGACAACCGCTTCGGCGTCAACGCGAAAACCCACCTGGCCTGGCGTTTGGCCATCGAAGAGCACATTCTCCAACGCGACCTCGGTCTTGCGCGTGGCATGAAAAGCAATGCCGCGTGTCGAACGCACCACCGCATCTTTGAGGGTGTGTTTGGAGTCATCCAGCAGATAGATGCTGTAGCCAAGATTATCCTCCAGAGTTAGATTGCGATTATCGCTCTGGCTCTGGTTAATGTGGCACATGCCGGTGCTGTTGCGTTGTGCGATGAAGCCATCGACGATGATGTGGCAATCTTCGTGGGCGCTGATGCCGTCGTCGCCGCATTCGATGGCGCGGATGTTTTCAAAGCGCACGTTGCGGGTGCGGCCGTGGATATTAAAGCCATCGTTCCATACGTGGGTGGCGGTGATATTGCGGATGATGAGGTTTTCGCAATCGCCATTAATCGCCACGCCATTGGCGCGCTCGGGCGCGCGCACTTCCTCGATACCTTGCCCGTCAGGCGGCACGATATAGAAAGCTTTCTCCTTGGCCTCATAAGTCCATTCGCCCGGCTGCAAATCGGCCACGGCCTTGTAGCGTCCGCTGTTGCCTTTGGATGAGCGCCCCATGCGGTTGGCGCTGCCGTTCGTGATGAAATAGTAGCGGCCTACCGTGGAATTGCCCATCTTGCGGTTTTCCAGAAAGGCGGTGGAACGGTAGGCACCGGTTTCAGTTTTCTCCCATTCCTGCGCTTTGAGCGGCTCGCTGCCGTTGAGGGTGGCGCCTTGGCCGTCGAGGATAATGGGTTGTTCCACCGTGCCGGATTTATTGCGGAAGACAACTGTTTCGGCATAAGGCGTGGCTTTGGCTTCGAGCTTAATCACATCGCCCGGCTGCGCCGCGTTGATGGCCGATTGGATGGTGCGGTAGGCACCAGGCACGGTGGCGCTGACGGTGAGGTCGCGGGCGTGCGCGGAGAACTGCATTAAAAGGCAGAAAGTGAGGAGAAAATGAAAGCGAAGGTGTTTGGGCGCGGTATGCATAAGGACATTGGTGCCAGGCGAGGTTGATATTAAGTAGCAGTATATACTGCTATTCAATATTGCTGTATGGGAGAGTCTAAAATAGAAAAAAGCGCGGAGCATTTTTAAATGCTTCGCGCTTTTATCGGATCGAATACTATTGTATTCGAGCTTAGAATATCACTGGTAATTGATCATATGTGCGTAAATATTTAGTCAGGATATTGTGCCAAACGTTCACGAACAGATTTACTAAGATTATAGTTCGGCGGCAGAGTTTTGAGAAAAGCACGTTTAGCTTGAGTTGCTTTTCTTTTATCTTTTAGATCTATGTCGTAAACAGTGAACAAAGCAAAGGCAACATCCGCAGAATTAGGGTTGAGTTTATATGCGATCTCATATTGAGCTGCTGCTTGTTCGTGGGTCACTGTTTTCTCTTGCCACTTCCTTTTGTTATTTGCGGCCAAATTCAGGGCTTGGGCAAATTGCTTGTGTGCAAACGCAGCCCGAGGAGCTAATTGGATTGCTTTATGCAACAAATCTAACCCTTCGTCATATTTCCAAGGTGGTGTATAGGCTAACCGAAATCCTTCAATGGTATAGGGCAACCATAACTTGGGGGAGAGTTGTTTAGCTTTTTTTAAAGTAGATTCATATTCACGTTTTTCCTGTGGCGTTCGAGAACGAATAACCCCTGTCCGTTTTCGGACTTGATAGAGCGAGGCGTCATATGCCATTGCATATGCAGCTAAAACGACGGCGTTATTTGGCTGTGTAAGGCGCATTTCATTTAAGGTTTGGTAGGCGACTTCAATTTGTTTGGATTCGATAGACTGGCGGATGAGTTCCACAAGTTTTTCCGGATTTTTGTTGTTTTGCTGGAGTTCTTTTTTTAGATTTGCCGTTTCAATTTTTGTGAAAATCGGGTCTTGTGCAAAAACGTTCCACGTGATGGCAGAGAATAAAAATGCCATCAATAATAACAAAATTTTTTTCATCGATACTCCTTTCAATCAGGTAAACCATCGCCATCAAAATCATCAATGTTGTACATTTCTGACCACCCAGGACTCGCGCCGCCTGGATAATCATCTGCCCATCCCTCCCAAGAGCCATCATGCGTCGCGTCGATTTCTCCATTCGTATTGAGACGCAATGAATTTCTGTGAGGCCCGGCTGGGATATAGTGATCAAGCAAATAATGTTCACGATTCCAATGGAGATGAACATAGGGATAGCAATGTTTCATGTTTGGGATTGGTGGCGAAGTAATTCCGAATGAAGTGCCATAAGTATTTTGGAACGATTCCGTAAAGGAAAAACCTAAATCGGCCAAATCCACTGGTGACACACTCAAGTCGAAGCCAAGTTCAAAAGCGTGACTGACTTCAATGTTTTGAGTCCAACTTCCCGTTGCACCATCTACTCCTGTTCGGTTTTCTGCCCAATCGAGGTTTATGCTGGGGCCTGATGGAAAATAAGCATGTTGGGCGATGGGAGTTTTTGCAGGATCCTTACGCAAATTCTCCCATTCGTCGTGGAGTATTAATTCGTAGACCGCTTCTGCGACAGTACCATCATTAGGATCTTGTAAACGATAGGTTGTAGTTTGAACGCGTGGTGTTGTTGGTGTTCCAACCCAATGTCCATCTACATTTTTATTTCTGTTACCGTATTCGTTTGTCTGAATACTATACATGGCAGCATCATCGTTTCCTTCTGGTGTCCATTCCCAATCAGGATTTGATCCCCAACTACCTGAGATATGGCGAACATATTCTTGATCGACCGGGATATCAACTGGTGTGCCTATTAGCACATCTTTATATGAAAAACGCGAATGTCCATAGGTAGTATTACCGCGGACGACCTCACCGATGGCTCCGGTGCGCGTTAAATAAAGTCTGCGGTCATCTGGCTGTGAGCTATAAGTCATTGATTGATAAATACCAATAGTTGCTTCTGTATTATATTGTGCTTCCATTTTTACCGAATAGGGATACGGTGGTGTCCAAACCTCATCTGAATTATTTGTTATTAATGGTACTAACATAGGTTGATATGTAGAAGCTTGTCGGTCGATCATTACTCCATCTACATTTGTCCCTGTGATTGTATCAACTTGGCTCTCAACATTATTGACGGTATGCTCTAAAGAAGTGGACGACGACGATATTAACCCATATCCAGAAATACTAGCTGAAGAACCAAATGAAACTTTTATCCAGAGGATAGGTGGCGGATTATCGTTCGGGTCGTCATTACCGTTAATTTGATTACGCACCCATTTAAACTTAGAGCGAATCGTTCCGCTTGATTCGTAGGTTAAAGAATTATCGTATGGTTGCACATTCCAACCCTGGTAATAGTGATTAGTGGTCCAGATGCCTCCGTCCAATTGATGAAACCACGTTCCCTCATCTTCCCACTTCCGGCTAGTGTTCTCATATGGCCATGCAGCAGTTTCATTTCCATTATAGGGCTTCCCTTCAGTTGCCAGCCAATCCAGATAGTCTTGTCCTGTTAAAGGGTTTCCACTGCTGTCTAACGGAAGAACTCTTTTCCAATACCCTGCCTGAGCTGGATTGATTCCTCCCAAAACGGCGCTTGCGCATAACGCGGCGACAACCAACGATTTTTTCATTAATATTTCCTTGAAAACATAAGATGCGTTGCACTCGCTGGTTATCGTAACACCTCATAGGGGCGAATTGTGTATTATAAAAGCATGATTTAGTAACTCAAAACAACATTTCGAAAAGAGATCTGTAAATGCCAGATTTTATCTTTCAAGATCGATTAATGAGAATCTATGGCGGTTGTTGAGTAGGAAGCGGCTCCTTGTTGTTAGTTGAACGAGGAGCCGCTTCTATCGATGTGACCTAAAACCGCTTAAACCAACTGCCCTTCATACCGCTGCGAAACTTCCAGACATTCATTCAAAATATCTTCCAGTTCCATCAATGTGCTCACGCGCACCATGCGGTCGCGCAGGCGGGCCGATTCGGGCATGCCTTTGGTGTACCAGGCGGCGTGGCGGCGCATTTCGTTCATGGCGGTGCGTTCGCCGCGGATTGCCATCAGCTCGCGGCCGTGCCAGAGGGCGGTATCGACTTTGTCCTGGGCACTGGGTTCGGGAGCTTCCGTGCCGTCGCGCAGGTATTGCGCGATGGAAGCGAAAATGAACGGATTGCCCTGGGCGGCGCGGCCGATCATGACGCCGTCGCAGCCGGTTTGGTCGAACATGCGCTTGGCGTCGGCGCCGTTGTGGACGTCGCCGCCGCCGATGACGGGGATATCGACGCTTTCTTTCACCAGGCGGATCACGTTCCAGTCGGAGTGGCCGGTAAAGGCCTGCTTGGCGGTGCGGGGATGCACGGAGATTGCCACCGCGCCCACATCCTGCGCGCGTTTGGCGACTTCGGGGGCGGTGATGTTGTTTTCATCCCATCCGGCGCGCATTTTCACCGTGACGGGCACGCCGTAGGTCGCCGCACCTTCCACAGTGGCGGCGATGATGTCTTGCGCTAACTGCGGGGTTTTGAGCAGCAAACAACCGGCACCGCACTTTGCGATTTTTGCCACCGAACAGCCCATATTGATATCGATGGCATCGGGCTTGGAGGCGGCCACCATCATGGCGGCTTCGCGCATCATGGTGGGGTCGGAACCGAATATTTGCACTGCAACCGGGCGCTCTTCCTCACAAAACCAGGCAAGCTGCTGCGATTTGAGCTGCGACTTTTCGCCGCCGATGATGAGCGCGCTGGAAGAGACGAGTTCGCTCCAGCTCATGCCCGCGCCATACTGGCGGCAGAGGCGGCGAAACGGCGACGAGGTGACGCCCGCCATGGGCGCCAATACGATATTCGGTTCAACGGTGATTCCGGCGATTTGCATGTTGTAATACCAATTCTGAGAATTCATCTCCTCTCGTTATGAGGGGAAAACAGAATACAGGAAACAGGAAACCTACTCTTGAAAGAGGCAGTTTGCTTCTGCCCTGAACGAAAAAGCTGTGTTATAGCCCTTGCTCTGGCAAGGATGACAAATTGGGAGATCGCAGATCACCATTGAAGTTCGGTTACCTACTTCTGCATTCATCATTCTGACTTAATTCCCCCGGTTACGTCTCTATTTTCTGTCTACCTGCTGAACAGGAAGATGATTGCTGAGATTTGTGTAACAGTTTATCGAATGTTGTTACAGGATGATGAGGCAAGCATAGGTAACCCACCGAGCGAGGTGTTCTTCGTCGGTGGGTCGGACGGCAAATAATAAATTAACGAAGATCAGGACTTGGGAGTGCGCTTGGCTTTCGCGGGCTTAGCAGCGGGTTCCGGCTCGGGTTTTTTTGCTCGTTTAAGGGCCGAGCAATTACGAATAATAAGGTTGGCGGTGGCGGCGGTAAATTGCAGGGGACGACGGTTATCAAGGGGTTGAACTTTGTCTTTGGTTGCATCGCGCTGGGCGAGAACTTTATAACAATAGTGCAATCGCTTGTACGGGACATCAATAGCTTCAGCTATTTCATACAGGGTGTACGGCTCGTCTTCATTGGAAAATTTAGGTTCCATTTTACGACCTCCTTCTCGGAAAGATGTGTTTTACGACAGACGAAACTGATACAGACAAGCAGCGATAACGAGATAAAAATTGCTGCCTATCTGCGCATTATACTCTATAGACATCGCTGTGCCTTAAATGTGCACGAGTTCTATTTTTATTTAGTTTTTATAAGGACTGATATAGGACCAAATTAAGATTTTGCATAAATATTGTGAAAAAACAATATTTATGAGGCATAACGCTGATGCCAGATCAGGCGGAGACCTTCCAACGTGAGATCGGGTTCGATATGATCGACGGCTGGAACCAATGGCGCGATGAGTGAGGCCAGCCCGCCGGTGGCGATGACCACCGATTTTTCGCAGCCGCGCCCGGGCATTTCTTCCAGGCAGCGCGCAACCAATTCCTTCACTAAACCGGCATAGCCGTAGACCAGCCCCGCTTGCATCGAAGCCGACGTGCTGCGGGCCAGGGCCTCTTCGCCCGGTGGCTCACGCAACTCGACACGCGGCAGCCGCGCGGCGGCGCGAAACAGGGCGTCGGTGGAAATATGGAGTCCCGGTGCGATGGCACCGCCCAGATACCGTTTATCGTGCGAAACGGCATCCACGGTAGTTGCAGTGCCGAAATCGGCCACTATGCAGGCACACTTCCCGTTTTGCGAGAACTTGTTCCACGCAGCCAGGCTGTTCACAAGGCGGTCGGCACCCACGTCGGTGGGGTTGGAGTATTCGTTGGTAAGTCCGGTGTCGGTATCGGGGCCGATGATGAGCGGATCGATCTGGAAATAATCACGCGCCAACTGTGCTGCCTGTGGCGTGAGCGGGGGCACGACCGAAGAGATTGCAACGCCGCTCACGTCGCTGAACTGAAGCCCTTTTTCCTCGAAAACAATCTTCAGGAAAACCGCCAATTCATCGGCGGTGCGGCCACCGTCGGTGGAAAACCGCCAGTGTGTGAGAAGCTGCTCACCGCGAAACACGCCGGTAACGATGTTGGTGTTACCGATATCAATGGCTAATAACATAAATTGGTCTTTGGGCCTGGGTCTTTGGTCTTGAAGGGAGTTAAAGACGTTTTTCTTCCTCCTGAACAAAGGCCATATTTATAACGTTTTTTCTTTACTCAGCCTCTTCTCCAACGTGTCTGAGGAAAGGTTAAGCATTTTACCTTTTTCGGCGCTGGTAATTCTTACCATATTTTTCTCTTCGTGCCGCACCAATAGTGTTGAATGATGAAGTGAGTCATAAGATGGGCAGTTTTATTCCTTTTTATGCCCAGTTCCGTGCTTTCGCGGCAAAAAGAGGGGGTTGAGGGGAGAGTTCACACCCGCCCCCGGCGGCATTACTTCTTTTATTCCGCACTCATTATTCTGGCTTCCGACTTACTGCCGCTCTCTTCCTGGATCAGCACGGCTTCGAGCTTGATGCGGTGCATGTGGTCGCGCAGCAGGGTGGCGCGCAGGGTATCGCGTTCTTCGCTTTTGAGGGCGCGACCGTGCAACACCTGCAGGTAGGCGGGGCGAATCCACACCAGCAGCTCGTTAAAACGCTGGCGGGTGAGGCCTTTGATCCAGTTCATCTCCATGCCCAGGCGCAGCATGGAAAGGTGGTCGGTGGCTTCGCGGCAGCCGATGAGGCGGGCATAGCGCAGGTTGCCGTAAGCGCGGCCTACAGCGTCGCGGGTTATATCGAGGAACTGCCCGGGCAGGTCGTGGCGCGCTTCACGTTCCATTTCACAGATGTGCCGCACGACTTCTTCCACTTCCAGCAGAATTTCGGCTTCATCGAGTCCCAGCGTTACCTGATTTGAGAGTTGGTGCAGGTGGCCCCACACTTTCGAGCCTTCACCGAAAGTGCCGCGCAGGGCGAAATCGCGCTCCTTGGCGAATCGCTGGGCGTGCTTGATGCGTCCGGCGATTTCCAGGGCGGGCAGGTGCAGCATCACCGAGGCGCGCATGCCGGTGCCGGCGTTGGTGGGGCAGGCGGTGATGTAGCCGAAGCTGTCGGAATAGGCGAAAGTCGCCTGCTGGTCGAAGAAGCTTTCCAGCGCGTCGTCGAGCTTATCAACCAGGGTGTAGGCGGTATCTAACTGCAGGCCGGGCAGCATACTCTGCAACCGCAGATGATCTTCTTCGTTGACCAGAACACACAGCGAAGCATCGGCAGAAGCGGCCAGCCCGCGCCCCACTTCTTCGCGCACGTGTTCACGCGAGGTGAGGTGACGGTCGATCAGGCTCTGGCGCTCCCAGTTGGTGAACTCTTCAAAC
Source organism: Abditibacteriia bacterium (assembly GCA_036833945.1). Taxonomy (GTDB): domain Bacteria; phylum Armatimonadota; class Abditibacteriia; order Abditibacteriales; family Abditibacteriaceae; genus DAITOV01. The sequence goes on along the minus strand of DAITOV010000005.1, from coordinate 5,957 downwards.
GGCAAAATACCGGTCTGTTCGAGCGCTTTGTTCAAGAGAACGCTGCCCCCGGCATCGAGGTGGGGCAGGGCACTAAACACCTGGTGGCGAATCGACATCAACTCCGCAGGAGAAGCGCGATGGGGAAACAGATAGCGGCGAAAGTTGCGCGCCAGCCGTATCCGCGAAGAAATCACCACGTCGTTTTCATGCCCGCCCCGGCGCATCCAGCGAGCCGTGCGATCGAAGTGGGAGAGGAGGTGGGGAGGCATTGTCAGGTGTCAGGTGTCAGGTGTCAGGTGTCAGGTGTCAGGTGTCAGGTGTCAG
>DAITOV010000005.1:0-5551 GCA_036833945.1 Abditibacteriia bacterium | reverse complement strand
TGTCAGGTGTCAGGTGTCAGGTGTCAGGTGTCAGGTGTCAGGTGTCAGGTGTCAGTATTAAGTTTACGATAGGCATTAACGCTTCTCCAGCCTTGCTTACACCTAACACCTTGCACCTGTCTACTCGTCCACAATTGTGGACTCCACCATTTTAATCTTATCGCGCAGGGCGGCGGCTTCTTCGTAGTTTTCGGTGGCGACGGCTTCCTTGAGGCGGTTTTGCAGCATTTGCAGGCGGTTATCGCGTTGTTTGCGCAAGTGGGCGAGGCGTTGGCGGCGCTTGAGGAGGGCGACGGGGATTTTGCCGACGTGTTGCGCCTCGCGCTGCATACGTCCCATCACTTCCAGCAGTTTGTCTTCGAACGCCTCATAACAAAAAGCGCATCCGGCGCGACCATCTTCGCGGAGCCGGTCCCAGGTGGTATCGCATTTGGGGCAGCGCTTGGAAGTTACCTCGGGCAAAAGCGAGTTGGCCGGTTGGAGCTTGTCCAGCATTTCGACAATTTCATTATCATCGAACTCTTCGTTGCCCAGCTCTTCGAGAATTGGCCCCATCTCGTCTTCACCCAACTCTTCCAGCATCGGCCCTGCCTCGTCGAAGAGTTCCTGAAGTTCGTCATCGTCGATGTCTGCCATTAAGGCATCGTCGGGATCGGCATCCGAATCGGAGTCGAATAGCACGCTATAGTCTTCCGGGTGCGGAGTGCCGTTTTCCGAGCCGCCGCCGGTTTCATCCTCAATCGCCTGGAGCCAATCTAGCCCGCTGCCTTCGCGGGTGGCGCACTCCCGGCACAGCCTGCGCCGCACGGTGTGGCCGTCCACGTCTTGCAAAAGCGAAAACGTGGCCAGGTTCTTGCGGCAAACATCACAATAAACAGCTTCGTGCGGCATGATTCTTATACTACTAAATATATGGAAAATGAGCCGTACTCTTATCGCTGGTTTGCCTGCACGGCTTTATACCAGAACTGGTAGAACTGGTTTAAATCGATTGAAAAGCAAGCGAGCAGGCCCTGATTGAAGCTTTTGGTTTGTTTCACCGCATTGAGAAAATCGATGAGTCCGTTTTCCGGCATTTCCCCGATTAAATACCGGGTCATATGATAGCTCTGAGTATAAGCGGAGTAGCTGGGAGACGTATTGGTCTGTTCAATCATTTGCTTGCGAACTTCTTCCAATGGTTGGAAAGCATGGATATCCTCAATTGAAGCTGGAGCCAGAAGAGTATTTTTCTCGACCATCACTGCCATTTGTCGATCATTCTTTGAGGCATATTCTTTATCGGACATTTCCACAGCATATTCGGCAAGCCCCTCGATGAACCAATTGGGAGTTTTTGCATTACCCATGACGCGTAAGAATAGGTTGTGGTTGTATTCGTGAATGACAGTTTGCTGTATATGTTTTTGCGAATATTGTGAGGGAGATCCATCTGCTTCAACTGTGCAGAAGCTGATGCCCTGACGACTGGCACTGGCCCAAACGGTTGTTCCAGAACTTATCAGGCGCATAAACATCTTATGCTTACGATAATCAGGAAAAATAAAGACTGGTTGTTCACTTCGACTGGTGCCTAATAATTTGGCATTAATGTCGTAGGCTTTAGGCAGAGTTTTAATAATGAGTTTTGCAAGTGGATCCTTGGAATCGTGGTAGACCCGGAAGATAACTTGCCCGCCGTTCTTTACCTCTTCTATATCGGGAGGAAGACAGGTTTTCATGGCCTGGATATCGCCCATGAGTTTCCGGGGAGTAAGTGTCTGGTCATCCTCTCTGTAGTCGGGAGATAACACTAAATCCCGTTCAGCTTGTTCAAACCATCCTATATTGTAGAATGCATAGGCTCGCCAATAGAACAATTTTGGTACAGGGTTTTTTTGCGTTTTGAGAATTTCCGTTGAAAAGCGGATGGCTTCCTCATAATCTCCGGTATCGCACAGTTGTTGAAGATGACGATAAGCCAGGGTTTGGCAGCGGGCTTCCTGCATACTGAGCGCGATGCAGATGAAAACCAAAAAGAGGGAGCGCAAATTTCTCCACATAAGTTATCTCCTCGTTTCGAACGAGTTTGATATCAGGCGTTAAAAAAACAGATGACGTGCCCGGAGCGGTGGCCAGGCACGTCATGATTTAAGGTTAAGCCGTATGGCACGGTTGGTGAGAGAGTGATGTTTAGAAAACCGGATCGCCTTCGGTCTGGGTGAGTTCGCGATAGCGGGCGTTGATTTTCTTGGTGATTTCACCTGGCTTGCCGTTGCCGATTTCACGGTTGTCTAACATGGTCAGCGGCACCACTTCGGCGGCGGTTCCGGTGAGGAAGGCTTCGTCGGCGTTATAAACGTCAAACAAGGCGATATCCACTTCGGCGCAACGGATGCCCAGTTCCTCGGCAATCTGCAACACGGCATCACGGGTGATGCCTTCGAGGTTGCCCGCCGTCACCGGGGGCGTGCGCAGTTCCTGGCGGCCGCGATAGTCGGTGTGAAGAATGAAGAGGTTGTCGCCCGAACATTCGGCCACCAGCCCGGCGTCGTTGAGCATCACGCATTCGGGCACACCGGCGCGGATGCACTCGATTTTCGCCAAAATGTTATTCAAATAGTTGAGCGACTTGATGGCGGGGTTGAGTGCGTCGGGGCGATTGCGGCGGGTTGCCACGGTGATGCATTCCATGCCCTGTTCATAAACCTCGGGCGGATAAAGCTTGATGGCGTCGGCGATCACCAGTACCGTTGGCTGGGGGCATTTGCGGGGGTCTAACCCCAGGTCGCCCGCACCGCGCGAGATGATGGCGCGGATGTAGCCGTTTTCCAGTTCATTGGCGCGCACCGTGTCGCGGATGATCTGCGCCATCTCTTCTTCCGTATGCGGCGGAGTCAGCCAGATGGCCTTGGCCGAACGGTAGAGGCGGGTGACGTGCGCTTCCAGCCGGAAAATGCGGCGATTGTAGACGCGAATGCCTTCAAAGACACCGTCGCCATATAAAAAACCGTGATCGAAAACCGAAATTTTCGCATCTTCTTTCGAGACAAGCTGGCCGTCGAGATAAATCTTCATAATCGTATTTCATTATGCCAGAAAAGTAGGTGATGGGGCATAGGTGATGGGTGATAGGTTATGGGTTATGGAGGAAAATCAGACACGAAAAAAAGGGATGACAGCATCCCACTGTCATCCCCCTCTTTTTCTCTGCGAACTCTGTGTCCTCTGTGGTTAAATCTTCACCCCAAAAACGTCTCATCGTCCTCTTCATCCACCAGTAAATCGCTGATGACTTCGCGCACGCCGGGTACTTTGACCACGGCGGAAAGCAGGGCGTGTTCGGTAGCGCTATTGATAACCGGGCCGCGTAGCGTGACGGCACCCTGGTAGCAATCGACGTTGATGCGTTCGAGGTCGTGGGTTTCTGCCAGGTGTCCCATCACCGAGCGCACGCGGTCGGCGATGGTGATGTCATCGGCGCGGTCGCTGGCTTCGTTGGCCTTGCCGTGCAAGCGTTTAGTCACGGTGTGGGCCACGCCTTCGGCGCGGTTGCTCAGGTCGCGGGCCTTGCGGGAGGCGGCATCGCCCAAATCGCCCGCCATATGAGCGCCCCTGTTCATTTTATCGCGCACCAGGGCGCGGCTGCGGCGGCCGCTGGAAGGGGCCAGCATGATACCGATAATCACACCGGCCAGGATTCCGGCACCCAGATAGACCCACTTCTGGGTGGGGTCGGGCATGATGACGGTGGTTTCGGCGGCGCGAGGCACGCGGTCGAGATGTTCTTCGACTGCTTCTCGTGCGTCATGCGATTTCCGCGCCAGCTTCTTTTCCAGGAGATGCCGCTTGTCATCGAGCACGTGGCGCGCCTGGGCAGCGTGTTCGTGGGCACTTTCGGAAACATCTCCGGCTGCCGATTGGGCGCGGGCACTGAGTTTGGAAACCGCACTGCCCAGGCGTGAAACGGCATCGCCCAGCGTGTCACCGGCGCTCGATTTCAAATCGTGCAGCTTATCCGGTGCATGATCGAATTTATCGTGGACGACATCCGTTGCCTGGTGCAGCACGTCGCTGGCCATATCAATTGCTTCATGCGCCTTGTCCATTGCGGCCTCGCGCAACAGTTCCAGACGCGTCTTCTTTTTATTCCAAAACATGTGAATCCTCCACTAACGACATAAAAAAATAGAGTTGTGTAAGTGTCTTAATGCCAGGAAACAACGCAAATGGTATGCCGCCGACAGTGGATTTTTTGCCGTAGGGCGCTCGATACGCTAAAATTGACCCGTTGTTTCCGTTGATTTTTTCAGCAATCCCCGAATGTTTTAAGGAGTTTTTGTGGCACTTTCCACATCTGATTTTAAGACCGGCCTGACCATCGAATACGAAGGAGTCGTTTACCAGATTATCGAGTTCCAGCATGTCAAACCCGGTAAAGGCGGCGCGTTCGTGCGTTCGCGTTTGAAGAACCTCATCACCGGCGCGACCCTGGAAAAGACCTGGCGCGCAGGCGACAAAATGGAATCGGCCCTGGTCGAGCGCCGTAACGTCGAGTTTCTGTACAAGAGCGGCGACGACCTGGTGCTGATGGACATGGAAGATTACGAGCAGCTGACACTGCCTGCCGAACAGGTCGGCGACTCGGTGAAGTTCCTCAAGGACAACACCCCCGTGCAGCTCATCACCTGGAAGGGCCGCCTGCTCAACCTGGAATTGCCCCAGACCATGGAATTCGCCATCGCCCAGACCGATCCCGGCCTGAAAGGCGACACCGCCCAGGGCGGCTCCAAACCGGCCACCCTTGAAACCGGTGCCACCGTGATCGTGCCGCTGTTCGTCACCGAAAGCGATATCATCCGCGTCGATACCCGCACCGGCCAGTATGTTGAACGAGTAAAGTAATTGGGAGATGGGAGGTAGGAGGTGGGAGATGGAGGCAACCGAGCGTTATAAATGACGGTTGTCTACCCATGACCTATCACCCATAACCTATTACCTGCCGTTTTAGGCACGCGATTTCCACTTATGCGTCTTAACTAGTTGTTTGGACGTGGGATATAGGCTGATTGGAAATGAGGAATTGAAATCCCCTCTCAACTTCACTTCCTATCTCCCACCTCCTTCGCCAAATCCTACCGGGAGCCAGGACTTGAGAGCGCAAGGAACTCAAACGTTCCCCACCTCCCATCTCCTACCTCCCATCTCCCAACCATGCATAAACGCCGCGAGCTTATCACCATCTCTCGCCAGATTGGCAGCATGATGGAAGCGGGCGTAGACATTCTACGCATCACGCGGGTTTTGCGGGCGCAAACAGACGACGCCGAACTGTTGCGCGGTTTCGACGTTCTCGACCATAACCTGCGCATGGGGCAGGGGCTTTCCGACGCCATGGAGCAGGTGCCGCTGATGTTTTCGCCGTTTGCGATTTCACTGGTGCGCCAGGGCGAAGCCCGCAACGATATTGCAGGCGCTTTTCACAAGATCGCCGATTTCCTGCAAAAAGAAGATGAAGCCGACGTGCTGCACGAAAGCAACCCGCCGCGCGAGGCAACCCGCAACGTTCCCC
>DAITOV010000004.1:0-35225 GCA_036833945.1 Abditibacteriia bacterium | reverse complement strand
TTCATTACCTGCTTTTCCATCTGGGGAGCGGTCGATCGCATCGATACGGCGCAAACCATCGGCTTTGTGCGCCCCAACACTCCGGCCGACCAGGCCGGGTTACGCATCGGCGATAAAATCGTTTCGATTAACGGCCAGACCCTGACCAATGGCAGCGCTATTGCCACGAAGGTTTACGATAGCGGCCGCCAGGTGCAACAAATCGTGAGCGATGTGAAGTCGGGTGGGGTAGCCGCCGGTATCGATACCCGTGTGGAACTGGGCAATCGTTCCATCGAGCCGCTGGTTTTCGGCATCGACCGTCATGGCGAGGCCCTTACCAAGACCATCACTCCGAAAATGGATGAGGTGCCAATTCCACTTCCCGATGGCCGACTCACTTCACGGCCTTCGCCGCTCATCGGCATTGAGTTCGATGAAATTATCACCCGCAAGAAAGTGAGCGTGGGCGAAGCGGTGAACCAGGGCGTGACGCTTTCGATGAACATGACGGGGCAGATTCTAAGCTTCCTGGGCCGTGCCTTCACCTTCAACCTGAGCCGTGAAGAAGTCAAAAGCATCGGCGGCCCGGTGAAAATCGCCCAGGCCACCACCAAATCGGCCCGTGGCGGTTTCTATGCGGCCTGCCTCACGGCGGCTCTTATCAGCGTAAACCTGGGCCTGATGAACCTCTTGCCGTTGCCCGCTTTGGACGGTGGACGTATCCTATTCTTAGGCTACGAATTAGTATTCCGTAAGCCGCTGGATTCAAAGAAAGAAAGCCTGTTCCACATGGCCGGTATGGCGTTGCTGCTCCTCTTCATGGTCGGCATCACCATCAAAGACGTCTGGCCGTGGGTGATTCGCAGTTTTAATAATGTGTTTTGATCTTTGGGCTTTGGCCTTTGATCTTTGATCTTGGACGGAAGAGCAATACTCTCCCCGCCAACTTCAAAGACCCAAGACCCAAGACCAAAGACCTATTTTGATCTTAGGACTTTGACCTTTGATCTTTGAACTTGGACGGGAAAGCAATACTCCCAGTACCAAACTCAAAGACCAAAGATCAAAGATCTAAGACCGACCGAAGGTCAAAAAATGCAATTCGACGAAGATTTGACAATAGTCCGGCGCAAGACGCGTCAGGTTAAAGTGGGCCAGATGCTCATTGGCGGCGATGCCCCCATCGCCGTGCAGACGATGGCCAAGACCAAGACCGATGACGTGAAGGCGACCATCGAGCAGATTCACTCGTTCCAGCAGGCCGGTGCCGACCTGGTGCGTGTGGCGGTGCCCGATGAAAGCTCGGCGCGTTCGCTGGAAGAGATTCGGCTCAACATCCAGATTCCGCTGGTGGCCGATATCCACTTCAACGCCAAATACGCTATGATCGCCATCGAGCAGGGCGTCGATAAGCTGCGTCTCAATCCCGGCAACATCCGCAACGAAAACAAAATCCGCGACATCGTGCGCGCCGCCAAGGAGCGCAGCATTCCCATCCGCATCGGTGTGAACGCCGGTTCCTTAGATCCCGATATCAAGGCAAAATGGGGCATGACGCCGCGCGCGCTGGTCGAATCGGCCAAGCGGGAGCTGTCGTATTTCGATAAGGAAGATTTTCAGGATGTGGTGATTTCGCTCAAGGCGAGCGACGTGAAAACCACCATCGCCTCCTATCGCCTGGCGGCGCAGGAACTGGGCGACTATCCGTTGCACCTGGGCGTGACCGAAGCCGGTATCACCCGTATTGGTACCGTGAAGTCGGCCATTGGTTTGGGCGTGTTGCTGGGCGAAGGCATCGGCGATACCATCCGCGTTTCACTGACTGGCGATTCGGTGGATGAGATCAAGGTCGGTTGGGATATTTTGCAGGGATTGGAACTTCGACGACGAGGACCAAACGTCATTTCGTGCCCCAGTTGCGGGCGCTGCGATATTGATGTGGTGCCGTTGGCGATTCAGGTCAATGAAGCGGTCGGCGGCATCCGGCACCCGGTTTCCATTGCAGTCATGGGCTGCGAAGTGAATGGACCCGGTGAGGCAAAATCAGCCGATTACGGCATTGCCGGTGGCGATGGAATTTCACTGATCTTTAAGAAAGGCGTGCAGGTGGCCCGGGTTAAACCCGATGTCCAGCTCAAGGCGCTGATGGACGTTATCAACGAAGATTTGGAGAAAACTCCCGCACCGGCCGAGAGTTAAATGCACCTCCGGAAAGCAAAAAATACCGACGTACACGCCATGCGCGCGCTCATCAACGATATGGCCGCGCGCACCGATTCAGACTATAAGCACGGCCACATGCTGCCGCGCTCCCTGACCGAACTTTACGAACATATCCGCGACTACACCGTTCTTGTCAACGAAGACGACAAGGTGATGGGCTGCTGCGCGCTGCAATCGACCTGGGACGGCCTGGCCGAACTCAAGGCGCTGGCCGTCAACGACAGCCTGCAGGGTCAGGGCTGGGGCCGGAAATTAGTGGAAGCCGCCGTAGGCGAAGCCGATACCCTCGGCATCGACTGCGTGTTCACGCTCACCAATAAAATGGTGTTTTTCGAGAAGCTCGATTTCGTGCCCATCGACATGCGCGAGCTGCCCCAGCGGGTGTGGAGCGAATGCACCAGTTGCCCCAAGTTCATGGTCGCCTGCGATGAAGTCGCCATGACTTACAAAGGCCGCCGTCCCAAACAGACCTACATCCCCGCCGTGGGCGTGAACGCCCCTGTCGCCGCGCACATCGCGCTGGGCCTCAAACCCGGCACCGACGGCACCGCTTCAGGCCCCATGAACACCGACGGCGTGCATCATGCGTTCGGCCCGCCCGAGACCTGAAGAACCGCGCGCGTCAGCAAGCCGGGTGGGGTGGAGCTTCACGCCAACGCTCACCTCTATGAACCAGTAACATCAACGTCCTCGTAGGGGCGTGCGGCGGCACGCCCTCGAGCGTTTTGCAACCCGCATCGTTAAAAAGGCGTGGTGGCTCTCCGCTCGTGGGCATGGCACGCAAGCCCCTACAAATGGTGGCTTTACGTTATGAATGGGATAAGCGTTATGCCCGGTCACCACCGGTTGAGGCTTGGTTATAATACGCATTACGGAGAACTATGCCGCTTCAAAATCGCCAGACACAACAATACCTCATCGCCGCAGCCGTCATTATCCCGGTCATCGTTGCCCTCTATTTTATTGCACGCCTGACGCAGAATCAGGATATCGGCATTTTCATCAGGAATCATGTCGCAGCGCAGGAGATCATCGTGATGAAGCGCGACGGCAGTTATGAGAGATTTTGGCGTAACTCGACCGAGAAAAGTGCGAGCATTGAGCGCGGCAAGTGGTCGCTGGCGATGAACGACCCTAACCAAAAACTTCCCCCGACAGGAGTAAAGCCCGACAGGATGCTGAACTTTACCAGCGAACAGGGCAACACCATGTCGATGAGTAAGGCGGAGTTTGAAAAGCCGTCGCCAGAAAACATCCGGCAGGTTGAAGAAGCGCGCCAGGCGGCCCGGTGAGGTAAGGGAGGATTGGTATGTTCCCGCTGAAGGCAGGTTTTTTCCATACTGGTTCGATTAAAAGAGAGAATCCTGAGTTTCGTGCGCTCATTGCTGAGATGTTTCAATTCCATACTGGTTCGATTAAAAGCGCAGTGGCGGGCAATCTATCTGAGCGCTAACCCTGTTTCAATTCCATACTGGTTCGATTAAAAGTCGTCTGGATGGTCGAAGCGACGGCCGCGTTGTTGGTTTCAATTCCATACTGGTTCGATTAAAAGGCCAGGTGGCATCCGGAACCAGCAGTGTAAGCCCACGTTTCAATTCCATACTGGTTCGATTAAAAGTCGACGACCGCAACACTAACATTAACCATGCAGCCCTGTTTCAATTCCATACTGGTTCGATTAAAAGCCGGACTTTCGGCAAATTCTAAATGGCTCACAATGTGTTTCAATTCCATACTGGTTCGATTAAAAGACAGAGGCCCGCCCCGCTTCGCGCGAGCGCATTATCCGTTTCAATTCCATACTGGTTCGATTAAAAGATACGCGGCATTTCAACGCATGGTTGAACGTCGGGCGTTTCAATTCCATACTGGTTCGATTAAAAGTCATCGTGGTTATGAGACGATGCGGCTTTTCCATCGAGGTTTCAATTCCATACTGGTTCGATTAAAAGAATCCGGGCCTTCTTCGTATTCGAAATACCCATTGTGTTTCAATTCCATACTGGTTCGATTAAAAGCAGATTGCCAGTGTTATCAGGAAAGGGCACACATATGTTTCAATTCCATACTGGTTCGATTAAAAGGCCGGTGCTGTTGGTCTCGATGACCAGGTTCTGGTGTTTCAATTCCATACTGGTTCGATTAAAAGTGACCGCTGACCAACTCGCCCGAGTGGGTGGCACAAGTTTCAATTCCATACTGGTTCGATTAAAAGTGCATCGGTGGTGAACTCATGAGCAAAGGCGATTTCAGTTTCAATTCCATACTGGTTCGATTAAAAGGGGAATTACGGTATCTAAAACATCGTCGCCGAAGCGGTGTTTCAATTCCATACTGGTTCGATTAAAAGAAAGCTGCACCAGCGCCTGGAACAGTGGACTATCAAGGTTTCAATTCCATACTGGTTCGATTAAAAGCACCTTGCCTGCAAATGAGGTTTGTTCCATTGTATGTTTCAATTCCATACTGGTTCGATTAAAAGTCCTCCTTCCATGCCTGCCATAGCATGTAGAGATAAAAGTTTCAATTCCATACTGGTTCGATTAAAAGCCGTTATTGGAGACGTTGATGAACCATTAGACACGAGTTTCAATTCCATACTGGTTCGATTAAAAGCAAGTTCTTTCTCAGCAATCAGTCGAGCACTACAGCGTTTCAATTCCATACTGGTTCGATTAAAAGACACCCTCAGCTACCCAACATTATACATCTTCTGAACGCAAACTTACAAAAAAAGAGAGAAAAGCGGTGGGTGCTTGTCGTCGGGTGGCGATAGCGTATTTTGTACGAGTGACCCGACGACTTAAGCGTGTATTGCCATAAAAAGAGGGGGTTATTACGACAAAATTCTCCGTTCTGCAGGTGCAGGTTTGTGGTGTCATTGCCCATCTTCGCGTCATCCTTACAAGCCTGGCTGCTGGGATGGTCGAGGGGGATGAAGGAGATTGTGAATAAGACAGTATGCAAATATGGCCGATATTGATCAACACGTCATCATATCAATTCATCGTGAGAGCTGCATTATCCGCACTGCCGATGCGGGTGGGCTGCTTTACCTGCATTGCTGTTTTTCCTAAAAGTGGGCTTATACACGGCGTTTCAAATCCCGACGAGACGTTAAACTGTGCCCCCTGATGTCTATCAAACGAATTGCTGCCTTCATTTTTCTTGCCATTGGCGTGCTGGCTATCATCGCGCTGTTCTTTATCACTCTCGACCCCAAAGCCCAGGTGCGTGCTATTGCCCAGAACAAGGGCACGCACTACGAAGAGCTGCTCATCGTGTTCCAAAACCGCAGCTACGAGCAGCTTCTCAAAAGCAACGACGACGGCTCCATCGTGATGCACGAAGGCACCTGGATTCCGGCCAGCGAAATGCCCGAAGGCGAAAAGATGCTGGGCAAGGAGAAGGTCAAGCAGTTCGTGGCCTTTAACGACCGTCTCGATACAGGTGCCGGAAAACGCCCGCAACTCGCCTTTGAAGATACCACCAAGTTAGACCCGCCCACCGAAGCGCAGATGGCGCTGTGGAAGGAATGGAAGGGAAAAGTAAGTCAGAAGTCGGAATGAGGAAGGCAGAACGGCAAGTCTGAATGATGAACGATGAATTGAGGTTTTGGACGAGCTGTTTGCCGATGTCTTAAACAAAAAGCCGCGACCTGGATCCCTGCGTTCGCGAGGATGACAGGCGTGAAGGATGACTGTCTGCATCTACGCCTGGTTGCCGTTATTCTGCATTCCTCATTCTGACTTCTGACTTTATTCCTCCGGTTGCCGAAATTCATCGTTCAGCATTCATCATTCATCGTTCCTGACATCTTCACTACCTTCCGCTTGCGGGATGATGGTGGCATCGTCGCGGCCATCGCCGGGTGGGGGTTCGGGCAGGGTATCGCGGCGGGCCGGGGGCGGTTCTGTGGATGAGTCGCCGGAGGAAGGCGCATCGCTGCTGCTGCCAGATTGAGAGTCGCCGGAGTTGCTATTGCCGCCGGACGAGCCGCGGTGCAGGTCGCAATACTGGGTGGGCGCGCCACCGGCAGCCGAGAACTCTTCGGTGCGGGTGCGCGGGCAGCCACGGGTGGCTAAAAGGCCGCTTTCGCTACAGATGCGGACTTGCACGTACTCTTTGTTTTGCGAGGCGATCTTGCGGCGTTGCGCAGTGGCACGGGCGTCTTCGACGGCTTTTTCCACTTTGTTGCGATCTTTCCAGATATCGGTGGCCGCTTCCATGAAGCGTTGCCAGGCCGGGGCCGACCAGGCACCGCCGGACGATCCGATGAGTTCGCGCGGGCGGTCGTAGCCCAGCCACACGCCGGTGGCCAACTGCTTGGTGGCACCCATGAACCACACGTCTTTGTTGGAGCTGGTGGTGCCGGTTTTGCCGATAGCGCGGTCGTTGGAAAGCGCGGCGTTGCGACCGGTGCCGTTGGTGACGACGTAGCGCAGCATGTCCCACATTCTGTCGGCGGCCTGGGGCGAAAGCACACGCGCCGCAGTGACGGGCGTGGGCTGTTCGGCCACCACTTCCCCGGCGTAGTTTTCCACGCGCGTTACCGGCGTGGGTTCCACCCGCAAGCCGCCGGTGGCAAACACGCCGAATGCCGAGGTGTTCTCCAAGAGCGAGACTTCACTGGTTCCCAGCGCCAGCGTAGGCACCGGGCGCAGTGAGGAGTTGATACCCATGAGGTGGGCTTTTTCGACCACGTTCTGGATGCCGATTTTCATCAGGATGCGGGTAGCGGCCACGTTATTCGACATCCCGATGGCGCTGCGGAAAGTCATCGCGCCCCGATGCTTGAAGTCGTAGTTGCGAATTTCGTGGCCGCCTCTCTCTACTTCCTTATTGCCCAGCACGCGCAGTGGCCGGTCGATGACGCGCGAATCGGGCGAATAGCCCATTTCCATCGCGGCGGCATACACATAGGGCTTGAAGGTCGAGCCGGGCTGGCGCTTGGCCTGCACGGCGCGGTTATATTGGCCGTTGAGCTTGGCGTTGTAGTAGTCGCGCCCGCCATACATGGCCAGCACGTGGCCGCTCCACGGGTCGATACACACCAGCGCGCCCTGCAAATTGCCACGACGGTCGAGATAGGCGATGCGCCCGTTCATGGCGCGCTCGGCGGCTTTTTGAATCTTGGGGTCGAGCGTGGTGTGGATTTTGAGGCCGCTCTTACTCAGGTATTCGTCCGACCAGTTATATTGCTGCTGCAAGTAGTTCTTGACGTAGGCCACGAAATAGGGCGCTTTCCAACGCGTAGCGCTGCGGCGCGAGCTCTGGTATTCATCGTGGGCGTCTTCGATTTTGCCCTTGATGGAATCGTCTTTGAGCGCTTCCTGATATTGCGTGTAGTTGATTTTGTTGCGCTGCAGCATGGCCTGCAACACCAGGCGCTGGCGTTCTTTGGCGCGCTCGTAGTGATCGAACGGATCGAGGCGCGAAGGCGACTGCGGCAAACCGGCCAGCAGCGCGGCTTCGGCGACCGAGAGTTTCGAGGCCGATTTGTTGAAATAGCGCTGGGCAGCGGCTTCGCAGCCGTAGGCGTTGTTGCCGTAGTAGATCTCGTTGAGATAGAGTTCGAGGATTTCGTCTTTGGAGAACGAACGCTCCAGCTTGAGCGCCAGGAGTGCGGTTTGCAAGCGGCGCGACATGGTGCGGGTGTGCGAGAGGTAGACGTTCTTGGCGAGCTGCTCGGTGATGGTGGAGCCGCCTTGTTCCACGTCTCCGGCGCGCACGTTCACGATGGCGGCCTTCACCACGCGAATGGGGTCCATGCCGGGATGCGAATAGAAGCGCCAGTCTTCAATGGCGATGGTGGCCTTGGGAAGCCAGCCTTGCTCCTTCACGTCCTGGCCGCCCCGCTGCACGGTGCGGTCCATATCTGCCAGCGGAATCCAGTCGCTCTGTTCACCGCGAAACTCGGCCAGGGTGCTGCCATCGGCAGCCAGCACCACAGTCGGCTCGGCCTTGCTCTGCGCGGTGATGCGCTGCAAGTCGGGCGTGACCTTTTCCAGCCGCTGGTAGATGCCATACAGCATCGACGCAGTGACCACGATGGTACAAAATAAAACCAGTTGAATGGAAATGAAAAACCATTTCACATACCACCAGAAAGTATGTGGCTTCCGGGTTTTCGGGGCGCGCGTATTGTTGCCACCCGAACGCGGAGAGGCCGTAGAACTCTTTTGCATATATCTATCCTGATTACGACAGGAAAAAGTATATCTGATGCGGCATAAAGCTCCCGGCACTTGAGTGCGTGACGGGAAAGGTAATGGGTGCGGGGTTAGGGGTGAGAGGATGCACAGTGCATTGTGGTGCCCGGCGGCTTTTACTGTGTCGGTGCCGAACATTTTAGGGATTTGCAGATGAGAGGGTGTATAATGGGAGGAAGTGGAAGCTTTTACCTATCCTGTAAATGACTATTCTATGGTGAGGTTTGTTAAAAGTTAATTGGGATTGGCAAATACCTCATGCGCATCATAGAAATTGCGGAACGTTCTCAGCAAGGTACTACCAGGCCTTTTAAGTGCCGTGGCGAAGATGACGGATATTACTACGTTAAAGGCCGGTCGGCCGGGTATCTTTCCCTTTGTCGTGAGTGGGTTGCGGGCGAGTTAGCGCGGAGGTGGGGGTTGCCGATCGCTCCATTTTCTATAGTCGAAGTTCCCGCGGCGCTGATTAAAGGGAGTTTGCTCGAAGATGCGGTGGATTTGGGAATCGGCCCGGCGTTTGGGTCGCGCTTAGTTTCCGGTGCCAGCGAGTTGCGCTGGGACGATGTTCAAAGTGATGAGATTCCCGATGACTTGCGCGCTAAGATTTTTCTTTTTGATTGGTGGGTTGCCAACCCCGATCGCAGTCTCTATCCCATTGCAGGTAATCCAAATATGCTGTGGGCACCAACGCAACACCAACTGAGTATGTTCGACCACAATCTTGCCTTCAGCATGGAGCAAATGCCTGAAACGCTCATTGAATATGGCGAACAGCATGTTTTCGGGCCAAGACTACTACAACAAGAATTGGCATTTCAGTTGGATGAGTCATCGGAGGCACCGCTTATAGAGGCGACTGCAAAATTAGAAGTATTTTGGTCCCAAGTTTCGCCGGTCTTCGGTGAAATTTGGGACGCTCTGCCGGAAGAATGGACAGAAGCCGCAACCGAATTTAATCAAGACGAGATACACTCGCATTTGAATCGCGTCACAAGAGACGATTTTTGGGGAGGTGAAATCGAGCACTGAGCGAGTGCGACAGATACATTATGAAGGAATATGTTTGTAATTACTCATTAATTCGCTTTCTCCCTTACCGCGACGCGGGCGAGTTCGTCAATATCGGTGTGCTGCTGGCCTGTGGTGAGCTGAAGTATCTCGATTTTCACGTTGAACTCAAGCGCTATAAGCGTGTGACCAATTTCTTTCCCGAACTGGAAGCCAAGGTTTATCGGGATGGTTTGCGGGGATTGAAGGCTGAGTGTGAGCGTTGGCGCAAAGAAATAACGAACCTATCGCGCTACCCGAATAAAGACGGCGAGATGCTGATGCGCCATATCTTCGGTGAGTTGACGCGCGCTCAGGAATCAGTCTTTCACTTCAGCATGCCGCGCACTCTGCTTACACCCAAGCCTGAAAAAGCACTTGAGCAGCTTTTTACCCGGTATGTGCAACGCCAGTTTCCTACGGATGAAGTTCACGGCGAAGAGGCGATGCGGCGTCAGATCGCGAAATGTTTGACTGATTTAGGGGTATCGAATCGCTTCCAACCAGATCGTATCGGTACTAATGATTACGGCGTGAGCTTCCCATTCGTGACCCAGCCGTTAAAGAATTTGCCGGAAACCGAACGATACGTCATTAAACCTCTCAACCTTGAGCGTAATGAACCCAGTGAAATCACCCAGCATGGCGACGATTGGTTTATGCGTATCAGGCGTTTGCGTGAGATTGGCCATTTACCCAAACACCTCCTGTTTCCTGTTCAGGTTCCAACCAGCAATCCACGGCGCATCGCCGCCGCTAAAGAGGCTCGTCACCAGTTGGAAGGTTTAGGCGTGGAAACGGCTTTGGTTACTGATACGGAGCACTTGCGTAAATTCACGCGCAAGCTGCCTTTTGCAAATACGCAACTGCCGTTATAGAGATGACAATTTGAGGAGTGTTAGCAGCGCTTTTCGGGTAAGAAATACGCAGCAGGCGAAACCTGCTCCCCACAACATGCCATTCAGCAGAACATAACCAACCCCAAGCAAACTATTCGGTTCTTTTGCCTCTGGCAAAAATAGCCCCAGCGGCAAAGCTAACACTTCTATCATTGTCTCCAGAACAGTCCGATCCAGGCTGGGCGGTGGCCCTTCGGGCCCACTTCGTGCGTAATCGAGTGCCATACCCAAGGCAGCAAGACTGGTGAGCAATTGAGCGATTAGATATAACACCGTAATACCCGCGAACGAGAATAGTTCAGGCTTGAAACGTTTCATTGATCATCCACTACCATCCGCACCCATTGCAATCGGTCGCGCACCAACTTCTCCGGCACTGCCGCGAAATAAAGCGTTCCGGCTTTGCCCGGTTGGCTGTGGATATTGATTTCGTCTTCACCAAAGGAGTCGTTGCGACGGCGAACTTTATCGGGGCGCATTTGCACCAGCCAGACGACGGCCTTCTCATCGGGGTTACTCGGCTGCCATTGGGGGAGTAGTGTTTTTACTTTCGCGGCCGGAACAATGCCGCCCTGACAGCCGCCGTTGCACGGGCCTTCGACAACTACGCCATATCGGCTCATGCTGCGCAATTTTGCCACATCGTCTTTTTGCAACGTTTTAGTGAAGGATTGTGTCACCGTGTAATCTTCATAAGCCGGCCGCTGTGAGAGGACATAGATTGGAAAAGCGATAGCTCCAACCAATAACGCAAACGCGATTATTCCTATCCATTTCACCCACCGCCAAAGTATTCTGGAAGATTGGGATACAGGTGGCAATTTGGCCTGCTCCCGTTTTTCAATCTCCTTTATCACCTGCCGATACTGCCGCGAAAAGAGAGTGTTCTGGGAAGTGCTGGCGACGGCGTAGAGTTCTTCGAGGGTGTAGCTGCTGTAGTCGGGGGTATCGTCTGTCATGAGTTACGCCTCACTTTCCCTTTGCGCCACCACCAGAACCACAAGGCCCCGATTGCCCCTAACACCGTGAACGCGTTCATCAAGTGTTCGGTCGTTTCATAGTTCGGCATTCCAGATATTAGGTCTGGCGAATCGGATGGCATGAGAAAAACCGCCGTGATAAATGCTACTACACGCGCCAGAAATGCTGCGCCGCAAACAGCCAGCACCATTCGGAACGCCTGATTGCAGAGATAGTGAAAAGTGATCGGCTCACCTGGAGCGCGATGTATTTCATCGTAGAAGAAGGCAAAATAAGAACCTCCTGCAATACCCAAAATCAAGTTCCAATCTTCCAACCACGAAAGCTTTGCGTAATATATCGCAAAGGATACTGCCATGAACCCACCGACAAAGCGAAGGAGTGGAAACATGCAGCCATCCGAAAGACTCAACTCCGGTAAGGCGAACGGTTCCACGGCATGTCCCGGCTGTCGCTTCTCCAACTCCTGCAAAATCAACGCATAACGCTCGGGATAGAGTTGTTTATTCACCCGCCGCGCGACGTCATGAAGATCGTCGAGGGTATAGATGCTGTAGTCGGGAGTGTCGTCTTTCATGATAAACGGACTCACACATGGCGGTGTTTGCAGCAAAGCTCCTCCCCCGCAGGGGGAGGTTGGGGGGGAGTCGGAGCTTAATACGGAACGAGGAATTATGAACAATAAATGAAAGGCATAGAATTTTCATTCATTGTTCAGTGTTATTGTTACTCTCCGACTCCCTCCCCCGGCCCCTCCCTGTGGGAGGGGAGAAGACGCGATAAATCGCGTCTCTACGGTTGCGGCATCGCCGCCCTCCTATTCCTACTCTTCACGTCCTTCTTCAGGTGCTACCAATTGAAACCAAAGCCTCATAGTATCAATGAAGGCACAAAAAGCCGCTTGCATTGATTGCACGCGGCTTTTTGTGATCTGGCGGAGAACTTCCCTATTTCAACTTGGCGTTCCAGGCACGCAGGCGATCCATCAGTGCGGCAAAGGCGTCGTTGTTCTCTTCGATGTTCCACATATTGATGGGGCTACCCGTGGCAGTGGGTTTGAGGGCTTTCACGTGGCCATCGGCGAAAAGGAAGTTCACGGTGCCCAGGTGGCCTGAAAACACAGTTCCGGCTACCTGAGATGGGGTTTGGTTGAAAGGAATGTCTGTGTTTTCCCATGAAGCATCGCCTTCCGTAACCAGGACGGTTTGTGCTACGTCGTTAATGGCTGCCAGTGAAGCAGCAGCGTTATAAAGCATCGGTGCTGTGCCGCCGGTATTGGTACTATCGCTGTTACAGACATAAGAACGAAAAAAGCGGGGCGAGGTGAGCGGCAAGCCGGCAGCATTGAGGTTGGTATCGGTGCTATCGCCAGCCAGCGTACTGGTGCCAGTGTTGGAAGGACACGAAAAAATCTGAGTACTTTTTGTATAGGGGTAAATTACGCGCCGGAAAGATTGCGCTTCCTGGCTGCCGTTCACACGGGCAGGCAGGCGTTCGTCGTAGTCCTGGGTATATTGCATGATGCCCAGCCCAATCTGCTTGAGATTGCTCTGGCACGAAGCGCGCCGCGCGTTTTCGCGGGCACGAGCAAACACAGGGAATAAAATGGCCGCCAATATTGCGATGATAGCAATAACGACCAAAAGTTCGATGAGGGTAAAACCTTTGCGATTTGTCATGGTATGAGGTTAGCTTAGTTTTTTAAGCCTGTCAAATAATCTAAATGAGAGAGAAGTAATTAGCTTGCAATAAATAAACTAAATTGAATTCTGATTTTCATGAAACATATGAGAACCTCCTTTTTTAAAAATATATATCAAGCTCTCTCAATAGAGTAGCTTAAATTCAGCATCTAACCCACCTGCGATGTCTTCATGGCTTATGTCACATGTTGATCGCGGGTAAAAAGCCGGGCACCCACAAGGGGAGCCTCTACAGTCGCGCCGCGTTGACGGTTGATTTATTAGGGCATGAAAAGCATGAGGCCCGAAGACGCGATAAATCGCGTCTCTACATGTGCGCCGCCGTCACCCTCCTCTTCAAAATCTTCGCGCCCTTAGCGTCCTTCGCGGTGAGACAACCCCCTATTCAAAAAACTCTCTGTGTCCTCCGTGTCCTCTGTGGTGAATTTCCTACCTCGGCACCGCTACTTTTTCTAAGAGTTCTTCGATGATCGCCGGGCTGCTTACGCCGCCGTATCTTGTCTTGGTATCTAAGACCAACCGATGTGCCAGCACCGGCACGGCTAATTCCCGCACGTCTTCGGGTAGCACGAAGTCGCGGCCTTCGCGCCAGGCTTTGGCTTGGGAGAGGCGATAAAGCGTGAGCGAACCGCGCGGCGAGATACCGGCGCGCAGGCGGGGGTCGGTGCGGGTGGCTCCTACCAACTGCACGATATATTGCGCGATGGACTGGTCGACGCGCACGCCCTTGATCTCTTCCTGCAAGGCCAGCACGCGCTCGATGGTGACCACCGGTTGCAGGTCGCGCATGGGGTCGTGGTCGTGGCGCGAGAAGAGGATTTCCACTTCATGCTCCTGGTCGGGATAGCCTAAATCGAGACGCACGGCGAAGCGATCTAACTGGGCTTCGGGCAAGGGGTAGGTGCCGTGGAACTCGATGGGGTTTTGCGTGGCCAGCACGAAGAACGGCGGCGGCAGCACCTGGGCACGGCCTTCGATGGAGACCTGGCCCTCGCTCATCACTTCGAGCAGCGCCGATTGGGTGCGCGGCGAGGTGCGGTTGATTTCATCGGCCAGCAGCACGTTGCAGAACACCGGGCCGGGGCGGAACTCGAAATGGCCTTCGGCGGGGTGGTAGAAGCTGGAGCCGATAATATCGGCGGGCAGCAAGTCGGGCGTGAACTGGATGCGGCGGAACTCGCCGCCAATGGAGCGCGCCAACGCCCGCGCCAGCGTGGTTTTGCCTGTGCCGGGGACATCTTCCAGCAGCACGTGCCCGCCAGAGAGCAGCGAGAGCAACAGCAGGCGAATGCTGCTTTCCTTGCCACGAATAATGCGGCCCAGGTTGGCTTCGATGCGCTCGGCTGCCTCTTGCCCGCCGGGTTGGGGCGTGGGGGAAGCGCTGGGGGCGGTGCTATTGTTATGCGGTCGGTCGAGAGTCGGTGTCATGAGCGGTTCCTTTTTCCAGTAATTCAAGCTGCGCTTTCAAGTCGCGCAAGAGTTCTTCATCGAGCGCGCCGCCGAAGCGGGCGCGGTTATAATTTTGCAAGAAGCGGCGGGCGGCTTCATTTCCGGCGTAGTCGCCCAGCGGTTTGGCCTGCGAAAGCTCGCCGTTTTGTTTTTGCAGCAGTTTTTCAAAACGCGCCGTCAGGGCGCGCAGTTCTTCGGGCGAGGCATAGGCGAACTCGGCTTCCTGGGCGGCCAGGCGACGGCGGCGAATGCGCCAGCGCTCCCAGAACCACACCAGCACGATGAGCAGCACTAAGCCGAAAATCTGCGGGCCGGAAAGCGAAGTGGCGTTTTCGCGCCAGCTCTGGAACATATCCTGGAACTTTTCCCAGTTGCGCTGCCAGGCGCTCACTTCTTCGTTGGCTTCGGGCGTGCCGTCGGCCGGGGTGGCCTCCACCGTGACCCAGCCCGCGCCATCGACCCAGGCTTCAGCCCAGGCGTGGGCATCGCGCTGGCGCACCACGGTGTTGCCCGCGTCGTCGCTTTCGTGGGCCAGGTAGCCGGTGACGTAGCGCGAAGGAATGCCCGCCGCGCGCATTAGCACCACTGCCGCCGAAGCGAAATATTCGCAGTGCGCCGATTTCTTTTCCAGAATGAAGCTCGAAACCGGGTCGCGCGAACCGCGCGTGGTGGTGCGCGAATATTTATGGTTGCTCATCAGGTGCTCGGCAATCGATTCGATGCCCTGCGCCGGGTGCAGCATCCCGGCGGTAAGCTTCCGGGCCAACTGCTTCACGCGCGGATCGACTTCCGGTGGCAGTTGCAACCATCGCTGCCTTTCTTCTTCCTTGAGCGGGGTGGCGAGCACGCCCTGGTGCGTATCCACGCCGTAGGGATTGTCGTCTTCGCGCCAGATCACTTCGTAGCTGTAAGGCGGCGGGTCTTCGTTGACCACCGGGCCGAGCGTCGCGTTCCAGTCGAAGTTGCTGCCGGGCGAAGGCACCACGTTCACCGCATTGAGCGGCGCGAAGATAAGCCCGCCCGAAGTGCCCAGCCTCGTGATGGTGAGGGTGTGGTCTTGCGCTTTCTTATCTTTGGGCGTACGCGTCGCAGTGTCGGGAAAAGCGACTTTCTCGCGCGAACTTACCGGCGGATTCCAGGTGCCGTTGACATAGGTATCGAAGGCCGCGCCGCGCAGGTGCATGGTGTCCATCTTGCCGGTGATTTTCAGCACGCGCCGGGTGCTGCCCTGGGTGTTGAAAGTGGAGCTGAGGCGGGGTTGTTCGGAGATGCCGGTGATGTTGAGGTTACGCCGGTTCATCATCAGGCGGTAGCCCCAGCGCATCAGCTCTTCGCGTTGTTTGATGATGCTGAAATGCGAAGCCGCGCCTAAAATCAGCACGCAGGCGAGAGCGATGAGGCCGCGTCCCACCGGCAGGGTGAGCCGCCAACTTGCGCTATCGGCGCGCCACTCACGCAGGGAAAGCAAGGCGAAAAACAGATACACCGGTGCGAAAAAGCGAATGTAGCGGTCTTCATAGGTGTTGCAGGCGGCCAGGAACACGAAGCCGATGCACAGCACCGTCACGGCGTGGTAGCGCGCGCCGGGCGGCGGCTCGCGCCACAGCTCCAGCACCGCTTCACCGGCTGCGATGAGGCCCAGCATGTTGAAGGTTTTAGCGTCGAAAATCCAGTCGGCCCCGATGCCGGGGTTGCCGCCGAAGAACACGAACGCGCCGCCGTAGATGAGGAGACGAATGATCCACGTCGCCGAGCTATCGCGCGGCATCCGCCATTTGGTGAGGTGCGGCCCCAAAGCCAATCCGCCGACTAAGAGAAACATGTCGCTGCCGCTGGTGAAAAAGAGCGCAGAAAGGGCGACCCAGAAGGAGATGGTAAGCATCCAGGAGGGTTTGAGGCCGGTGGTTGGTTGTAGTGTTTGATTCTGTGTGTTTTGTGTCCTCATAATTCACCTCCGGCGTGTTGTAGGGGCGCAGCATGCTGCGCCCTCGGCATTGCGCTTATCCCCATTTTTGAATACGAGCTGTAGGGGCATGGCGTGCCATGCCCACGGGCGTTATGGTTACGTCAATATCAAACGATTTATATTGCAAAATGTCTTGGGCGCAGCATGCTGCGCCCCTACATTTTGTTTCTAACCGTTATTTACTCATTTATTTCAACGTCTGAAATCCCCCACCCAACCTCCCCCTGAGGGGGAGGAGTTATGGCGCGGTTGCCTCCATCTCCCAACTCCTACTTCCCATCTCCCAACTAAATCTCCACTATCCCGCTCTCAAACCACGTCCTCGGCACCAGAATCACCTCGTGGCTGCTGTCTTCCACCGGTAGGGTCGGCGGGGTGTCGCGGGCCAGCAGCACTTTTACTGCAGCGCCTTGCATGCCCATGCGGGCGACGAAATCGCGGCGCTCTTCCGTCCAGTCGAGGAACACGCAAATGATAGTGGTGATCTGTGCCAGCATCGCCTCGATTTCCGGTTCGAGTTTTTCGAACGGCTTGGCCTGCGAAGGCTCGACGCAGGCCAGGATGTCGAGAATCTGTTCCAGGTAGGCCAGGCTGCGGCCCGAAGTGAGGTGGTAAATCTCCGGCCCGGCGGCGAAGAGGTCGACCAGATAATCTTCGCGTGCCATATAGTCGCTCACGCTGGCGCACAGCGAGACGGCGCGTTCGAAATATTCTTCACTCTCGGCGTTATTGGCATCTACGAAGGTATCGAGCACCACCGCCGCGCGCAGGAAATATTCCTCGCGGTATTCGCGCACGATGGGGGTTTGCAGCCGCGCGGTGGCGCGCCAGTCGATGTGGCGCACGTCGTCGCCTTCGCGGAAATCGCGGTTGCCGATGTATTCCATCGATTCGCCGCGTGCTGCCGCCATCGCCACCCCGCCGGGCTGATAGCGCAGGCCGCGCGGCAGTTCCAGACGGTGCAGCGGCGTCCAGCGCGGATGCACCAGAAGGCGCGATTCCACCGGGTAGTCGCGCACCGAAACCAGCAGGCCGAAGGGGTAGTCGGTTTCCACACGCCAGCGATTCAAATCGTAAGAGCCGCGTTTTTGTGCTTGCAGCTTGAGTTCCACGGTGGCGCTTTGCTTGCGGCGTAAGGGCGGCACGCGGGTGCCCAGCGGCGCAGCACTCATCAGGCCGGGTGGCAGGGTGGTGGGCTTCACCCGCCAGTCGCGCGCGCCGCCGCGTTGGGCGGTGAGTTGCACTTCGATGGGCACTTCTTCACCGGCCCGCGAGCGCGGGGCGTGCCGCACTTGCAGGCTGGCGCGCGGGCGTTCGAGCAGCATCACGCAAAACGCAATCACCCACAGCACGCTCATATAAAGCAGTGGCACGAACACCTGCAAGTCGATGGAGGTGGAGCCGTAACCGAAGAAGAGGCCGGTGACGATGAAAAGGAACCGCCCCGCCGGGGTGAGGCGATCGAGCCACCAGGCGCGCATCCAGGCCAAAGTGCTGCTGCGTGCCAGTATCGAGCTGTCTCCCCGGAAAGCGTTCATATTTTCATTTTGGCACAGGCTGCGCCTTCGCGGCAGCAGCTCAAGCAGGTTTTTTCGGGCACTTGAGTGCTGGCAATACCTATTTCATGAATTAACCACAGATGAACACAGATGAACACAGATGGTTTTTTGAACTGGGAATGTGTTTATCTCCAAACCCAAAGCTTATTTTGGTAATGAAAAAGAGGGATTCAGCATTTAACCAACGAAAACTTTATCTGTGTCCATCTGTGGTTAATTTCTTTGAAGGCAACGTCAAACGCTCGGTTGCCTCTTCATAGAAAGATCATTGATAGGATTGGTATCAAACAGTTTCCTCGAAAAACCGGCGGGGTATGGCATAAAAAATTTGAACACGCCTTATCGGATGGCGTCGTTAGAGTTCGTAGGAATGAAGCACGCCAGCCGAAGAGAGTTGCCTTGCTAATCCCCCAAAGCGCTCTTTTCGGCATGGCATTTGCCTCTCATGCTTTGCGAACGATTTGAAACCAAAAGGTCCTGCGATGCCATGCGCACGGCCGGGAGGAATAAGATGAAGATTCACAATGCAAATCGCTGGATCGCGACGGGAGCTTTAGGTGTGTTGACCCTAAGCGGCCTCGTGCTCACCGGCACACCGGCACAGGCTAAATCCAAGAACTGGAAGAAAGCCGCCATTGCAGGTGCTGCCGTCACCGGCTACGGCCTGGTGAAGGGCAAGGGACGCACTTCGACAGTCGGTGCCGCCGCTACGGCTGGCTCGTACTATATGTACCGCAAGTCGAAGAAGAAGGAAAACAACGAAGCCAAACGTCGCGCGTGGTACCAGAAGCGTTACGGACGCAACTGGCGCAACCACTACAAGCCCGGCGCTTAACGCCGAGTGGAGCGGAAGCCAAAAAACCGCGATTCCCCAACGGGAGTCGCGGTTTTTTGTTGGCTGGACAGGAATTAACCACAGATGAACACAGATAAACACAGATAAAGTTTTCGTTGGTTAAATGGAGAATCGCTCTTTTCATTGCCAATGTAAGCCTTATATTCGGAGATGGACATACACCCGAGTTCAAAAATCATCTGTGTCCATCTGTGTTCATCTGTGGTTAATTCATCTAATCCGTTAAATCAGTCATAATCATCCTTATGAAATCACCGCGCGATGTTCTCGATTTTTGGTTTGGCAAGCAATCCGACCCCGATTACGGACAGTATCGCCAGACCTGGTTCCAGCCCGATGAGGCTTTCATTGAAGCCACCCGCGAGCAGTTCGGTGCGCTCTATCAGCGTGCCCACGAAGGCCAGTTAGACGATTGGCAGGAAAGCCCCGAAGGCGCGTTGGCGCTGGTGCTGCTGCTCGACCAGTTTTCCAACCTCGTCCACCGCGGCGGCCCCGGCGGTTTTCAAAGCGATGAAGCCGCACGCGCCGCCACCAAGCGCGCCATCGACCGTGGCTACGACCGCAAATTCCCCGAGCTGTTCCGCTGGTTCTTCTACCTGCCGCTCGAACACAGCGAAGACCTCGACGACCAGCGCACTTCCGTGGCTCTGTTCCGCACCCTCACCCCCAACGAGCAAAACGCCATCGGCCTGGATTATGCCGTGCGCCACCTGCGCGTCATCGAGCGTTTCGGGCGGTTTCCTAACCGGAACGAAGCACTGGGCCGGGAGAGTACACCGGAAGAGTTGGAGTTTCTGGCTTCTCCGGCAGCACCGTTTTAGGAATTAACCACAGATAAACACAGATGAACACAGATAAAGTTTTCGTTGGTTAAATATAGCATCGCTCTTTTTATAGCCAGAGTGAGCTTTATATTGGAAGATAAACATAACCCCCACTCCAAAACCCATCTGTGTTTATCTGTGTTCATCTGTGGTTAATTCATTCTATGAAACGTCGGCTCGCTCAATCGCTCCCCGAATAATCCTCTCCAACAACTCATGCTGCAGGTGATTGCCCTGCACATAATCCTGCACGATTTTGCCTTGCTGCTCGAAGCGGTAGTCGGTGAGGATGGTGTTTTCTTTGGGCACGTAATCATAAACCCGCTTGCGATACCACAGATGTTCCAGCGCGGCTTTCGCCCAGAAATAGTGCAGGTTCTGGAACTGCCATACATGGCAGGCTTCATGGGCCAGCAGCGCCAGCAGGTTTCGCTTCGGGTTTTGCGTGAAGTCGTCGGCGTAGTATCTTTCCCGGAAGCTGATCGAGTTATCCACCACCATCGCGCCGGTGTTGATTTTGAGAAACAGCCCCTTCTGGATTTTCACCAGGTCGTAGTCGATGGTATCGTGGTAAATGGTTTGAAGGAACTCCCGTTCGCCGGTGGTGAGAGGGCGATGATTGCGCAGCAGGAGTTTTTCGAAGAGGGTTTTAGCTATCGAATTTGTGGGTTTGGTTGGTTTTGACGATGCCATATTTTTCCCGGACGCGCGATCTGAATGAAGATTAACACAAAGAATATATCGCGAAGACTTGCGCATGAAATTTGCGTTGCCGCAGGCATTGCGTTCTATTATCTGAGGATTTACCATGCGAAAAATCATTGTTTTAGAGTTCCTCTCGCTCGATGGCGTGTTGCAGGCTCCTGGCGCACCGCAGGAAGATGGGAGCGGCGGCTTTAGCTATGGCGGTTGGATTTGGCCTTACGGCGATGAAGTCACGAATGAAGTTCTCACCAAACAGTTCAGCCAGCCGTTCGACTTGCTGCTGGGCCGCACCACCTTCGAGATATGGGCCGCTCACTGGCCCCACCAGAACGGCGGTGATAACCCTTTTCACAAGGCCACCAAATATGTGGCTTCCAATACTCTCACAGAGCACTCGTGGGAGCGGTCGGTGTTTTTGGGCGGCGACGTGGCCGCCAAAGTACGGCAGCTCAAACAGCAAGACGGCCCCGATTTACAGGTCTATGGCAGCAGCGTTTTGCTCCAAACCCTGATGCAGAACGATTTGGTGGATGAATACTGGCTCAAGATTTATCCCATCACGCTGGGCAGCGGCAAGCGCCTGTTCCAGGAAGGCACCATCCCGGCAGCGTTTGAATTGTTTGAATCGCATGTTTCGACGAAAGGTGTGATTCTGGCTTCGTATCGGCGCGCGGGGGAGATAAAGACGAACGATGAATGATGAATACTGAATGATGAATTGGGGTAAACGGGGAATTAAGTCAGAAGTCAGAATGAGGAATGCAGAAGTAAGGCAACCGGGCGTTAGTGCCGACCGCAGGCCTTAACGCTCGTCATCCTCGCGAATGCGGGGATCCAGTACACGGCTTATTGGTTTGGATAAAACCAACTTGCTTGTTCGAAATCTCAATTCATCGTTCAGTATTCATCATTCAAACTTGCCGTTCTGCGGGGCGCCCCTACTACGCCTGTCAAATTCGCAACTCTTGCCGCGAATTTATTTGTCCTGGGGAACTACATGAGCCACAGCCCGGCGAACGCTCCACCACGCCAACGCCATTGCCCAGCAGAAGGCTAAGCCTTCGATACTCAAGACGAAGCGCCTGCCGTGAAGCCGGATGTCGTGTGGGGCGCGTAAACCGATAAATATGAGGACTCCCAGTAGTAAAATGCCCCCCAGCCAGGCGGCTGCTTTGCGATAGCCGGTGTGGGATAGCGCCACTATGAAACCGGTGAAAGCACCCAGCACACCGCCGATGAACAGCAAATAATCAATAAGCAGCGAATAAAAACCTCTGAAACGGACTTCCAACACATACATCAGGAAGTCTGAGATATTGGCAAACACCAACGCTCCGAGTGTTGCTCCCACAAGACAACTCACCGTGTAGAGCAAGAAGAGAAGAAGAAAACGTTTCATAATGCAGGCCGCCTTTAGCTTAATGCAAAGGCGGCCTGTTTTTCACGCACTCGTGTGCTTGAAGCCTGCATTGAGAGTGCTGCATAATTCAGGCAAGGCGATAACTTGTCTGTAAAATAAATATTTTTCTGAATTTCGCGCAGGACGGGCGCATTTATTTGCGAACCCCGAGCGTGAGCGACGGGCACGATTTCTTTGCTTCGCCGGGTTCATTGGCCGTGCCCGTCGCTCACGCTCGGGGTTCGCAAATTGAGTACAAGGCCTCGACTATTAAGTGTTCGTATGCATAAAAACTTAATTTACAGTTGAATGACGATGCAATAATTCTTTCACAACCGTTTGTTTCGGGAGTAGCGACGGCTTATTTAATGGAGTTGTTTCAGTAGGAATGAGAGAGCGTATGCGGACTTTCCGATCACTTCTTTGCCAAGTTGCCTCATCGCCCAATTACATATTGGGGTTTAGTATTCATGTCCTGATCGCTGTGTGGTTTATTTCTTTAATCGTGCTTCCCGAGGGAACACCGATTCGTTATCTGGGGTGGTTGGTAGATAGTATCAGCCTTAACTTAGTTACCTTTCCAGTCGCGTTATTACTCGCAATTTACGATTGGCGGGCAGGGAAGAAAGCCGTTGCTATTTGTGGGTTTTTCCTTTGCAGTTCCATATACCTGGCAGCGATTGGCTATTTTATTCTGTTCTCTATTCTGAGAAGTATTTTGCTTTCTGGTTGATTTTATGAAACCACGTCCCCGCTGGCTCAAACCCCTTCTGCTCATCGCCGTGCTATGCCTGCTCTACGGCGGTTGGTGGACTTTAAAATGGAAGATTTATGCCCTGCCTCGGGTAACTTCGTTAGCCTATGCACCCGATGCCAAACTTTTGGCTGGTGCAGGCGGTTGGTTTGTGCCGCACGATGGCGACCCGGTGCAAGGTGCGGTGTGGTTGTGGGATGCCCAAACCGGTGTGCTACGGCATCGGTTGGTTTCGGGAAAAGCGCCGCTTGTGCTGGTGGCGTTTTCGCAAGACGGCCACCGAGTCATCGGCTGGCAGCGCGACCGGAAATGGTTTCGCTGGGAAGTAGCGACGGGGCAGCTTCTGGAGAGCGGCCAGGAAGGGGTGCCGGGGGATACGGTTTCTTTGCGCGAAATTGGCTATCCAGATCGCTGGCGCGACGATTATCCCTGCCGCTTTACGCCCAGCGGCTGCCGTGTCGCCCGGAAAGTTATCGATGAGTCGGGTCCTCTTTTCAAGAAGGCCGGGCAACTGACCGGGTCGACCGAATATGTATTGGCGCTATCGCCGGCTTCCCGCCTGTTTGCGACGGAGCGGCATGCCGCGCGACCGGAGAAAGTCGATATCGTGATTCGCGAACTTGCAACCGGGCGGATAAAAGCGAAGCTGCCGCAAAAACTCAGCTCGGTGCGCGTGCTTCGCTTTTCACCTGATGGCCAGGCGGTGTTTTTGGATGGCAGAAAGCCCGAAGCGCACGGGCTTTTCGTCTGGCATTTCGCTTCGCCAAAAGTGCTGGAAATGAAAGACGCAGAGGTGAGGTTTCCGCTCACGCTGGTTTTTTCTCCCGATGGCAAACAGGTTGCCGCCGGAGGAATGTATGGCAACGTGCAGCTATGGGACACGCAAACCGGCAAGTCGCTGGCGAGTTGGCAAGGGAGTTAAAAGAGTATCATGGCAATCTTCAAATCAATGCGCTACCTTTTACGTGAGTTCAATAGCTGTTGGATGGGAGTGCTGATGAATGGCGTCGGCGTTCTCATGGTGTTGTTAACGATTGTATTCCCTCCCAACCCGTCCTCCTTTTTCCCGCCCGCCTGGGCTATGCTTGCAGTATTGCTCGTGGTGGTGCTTTCAGTGGCTGGTATGGGGTTGGCGATTCGCGATTTCTTTCAAGGTGAGCGCTTTGTGGGGTGTTTGGGTTTTGGGCTGTGTGGCTGGCCGTGGGCGCTGATATTGACTTCTTACATTATCATTTAGGGGAGAGAGCGTGCAGAAATTCAAAGTTTGCTTAGACGCTTTGGAGAAGTCTTATAGTTGCCAGTTAGGAATCCTCGTCAATGGCCTCATTCTGCTGGCGTTAGGCTTGATCACTCTCTTTCCGCCAGCCCCGCCCGACTGGATAGCCCCGATCTGGTATCTCTATCTGCTCATCTTCGTGGGGATGCTGATGCCGGTGGCAGTGGTGCTGGTGATTTACGACCTCCTGAAGAGGCAATGCTTGTTGGCAATGGTAGGCGCTGCGGCCTGCTTATGGCCTGTGCTGTATCTTTGGGTTGTCCAAAATTGGCTCGTATGATGAAGTCGGAAACGGCGAACGTTGAACATCGAACTTTCAACGTTGAACGTTCAATGTTGGATGTTCAACGTTCGTCACTGTCTCCCAACTTCAAAAACCATCTGTGTTTATCTGCGTTCATCTGTGGTTAATACATTTAAAAAAATTGCGGTAACTTGCGACGAAGTTTGCGCAGCCGAAGGCTTTGCGTGCGATAGAATGTGAGGATGTTAATTTGTAGGATTGGATAAGAAACGAGAGCACAAAAGAGAATGATCAATGGATGATACGCGCGATTCTGTGGGCACATCTGGCGAAGATCAGCCGCACCAGCCCCAGGGCGGAGCCTGGCGTCAGGCAAGCTGGACCATTGCCATCGTACGATTTTTCGGCGGGCTGGTGCTCTTTGGCCTGATGGTGATAATCCCGGCGGCGGCGGGGTGGCTGCAGCGGCCTGAGTTCGTGTTACCGTTCCTGATAGTAATTCCCAGCGTCGTTTTCGCACTCCTGGTGCCCGAACAGCGCACAGCAATTGGGCGGTGGAAAGCCGCCCCACCCAACTCCTGCCAGGGCGGGATAACATTGGTCATCGAACACCTGTTTTCCGGTCTGCTGCGGCTTTGCGGTGGGGGAGGAGTGACGGTCGTTTTGACACTCATTCTGTGGAATATCCTGATGCCCGAGGCAACGCCAACGAGGCGCATGCCCACCGGCGGAGATTTCTATGAGTTCGCTTTGGAAGTGGCAGTGGTGTTTTGCGGCGGTGCCTTTGGCGGTTTGCTCACGCTGGTGTTGCCGCTGAATCGCGCGTTGTGGTTTGGAAGGAAGGGAAAATTGAAAGTGGAGAATGGAAAATGAAGGCAACCGGGCGGTGTAGAGGCATGGCAATGCGCCCGCGAGCGTCGGGGGCGCGTTCCCATCAAAAGAGGATCGTTACAAAAACGCACCGGGCGTGCCGCCGCACGCCCCTACGAGAAATTGCCCTATTCGTATTGGCGACGAATGTGTGACGTCGCGGGCGCATTGCCATGCTCCCCTACATCCTGCGACAAGGGCCGTGGGTGCGCACTCCATGAAACGAAGAAAGAGTGAAAACTTATTTTACGGGCTAATTAAGCATCGGTTGGGGCGCAAGAAATAGTTGGTTTTTGCTTTGCTATCGTTGAAAATAGGGAGCATGCTCCCTCCTGAACAGCAAGATAATATAAAGGCGTTGTCTCCCAATGAACCCGAAGAGACAAAGACGAGTGAATCTTCGCCCGATGACGCGGCCTTTCTGCGCATGGTGGGACGATTTTTCGGCGTGGGGCTTGTAGTTACCGTCGCGGGCGTGATGTGGGGCAGCTCGCAGTTCCCCGGTGTCGCATTCGATCCTCACTATCCACAAGGCAGAGACAACATTATGTTGGTGTTCGGCTGCTCATTCGCAGCCGGGTTTGTTTTAGGGCTGCTGGCGGCTTATCTGCCGTTGAGATGGAGGGCCGGGCGCAACCTTATTAAGGAGTGAAGGCTTCGAGATCAATATCGCGGCTTTGCAGGAAGGCGATCATACTCTCAACATCCTCGAAATGATACACCTCATCACGGGCGTAATCTGCTTCATTGAATTCATCTTCGAGAAGGCATTCTTCCCAGGTCAGCACAAAAAACAGCCTCATACTTCCAAATATTAATGCCGCCGTGCCGGTCGGGCTGGCAGTAGAGATAAGTGACGCCTTTGCCCGATTGAAGCCGGTGTTGGAAAGTTTCGAGTCTCATTGTCTGCTGGGGCGGAAATAGCCGGACTATTGCGCTCCGCGCAAAACCGCGATGATTTTGCGCAGCCGGATGAAGTGAACCGATTCGGAGATGAATTGGGGAGTGAAGATGGCAATCGCCAGAATGAGGCCGAAGAACGGATTGTTAATTTTGACGTAGCTATCGAACCAACCGGCCAAGATGGCCAAATGGAATGCCAGGAATGCCATGAGCAAGAGCGCTGCGTAAATGAGATGAGTGCGCGCTTTGCGCTGTTGCTGCAGGCGTTCTTCCAATGAATGCTGGGTGAGTTCGAGGCTATCGGGTTGCCTGCGGCCAATGAGCAACAACAGAAGAACCGCAGCGGCGATGAACGGTGCCACGATAATCGTGCGCTGTAACCATATTTGCCTGATACCCAGTTCCAGGAACAGGTCGGCGAAGCCATTCAAGATAAATAACGTGGCACCGGTGCAAACCAGTGTAAAAATCACAAGCGCATCGAGCTGCTGAATGAACGATGGATTTCGGTTCTGCATACTACTTATTATATACCTTGAAACAGCCGCAGAAAAACAGCACGTATATTAACTGTCTTCTTTTATCACCGCGTTTTTAAGCTGCGATAGCAAAAACAATTCACCCCCGATTCCCACCATTTGAGGCACTGTTAAAAACATCCACAGAGAGGGTAAGTTTCTGATATGGTAATACGATTCGGGGCCGCCGGTGCTGAGAATTAAAAAGGCGAGAGTGGTTATTCCGATGAGAACACTGCGCAGCTTGATGTTATGAACGCGTCGTTGGCGCTGCTCGATGCGCTCTTGCCGGGTAAGTTGCACAGGAGTAAACCGCTCAGGATGCTCGCGCCGCGCTTGCAGATGCTTCACCCCGCCATAGACCGCAATCGGGATGATGATAACCACGATTTGCACCCAGGTCTGCCGGGCACCGATGGAATCGAAGAGAGCGAATAACACCATGAAAAGTGGTGGTAGCCATAAAGGGAAAGTCAGCAGCAGGAGAAGGAAGACGGCAATGCTTCCGTAGCCTTTTTCTTGGGGTTTTTCCATTCTGGTGAGATTATAACAGTCCTGAAAATTAACCTCTTCCTATCGTGACCAAGAAAACAGAATATGGGAAACAGGAAACTTATTTTTGAGATAAACAGTTCGGTTTTTACCCCGAACAAAAATCTGTGTTCTGGCTCCCCACGTTCGCGAGGATGACGGGCGTGGGATGCTTGCGGTAGCCATTAAAGTCTGGTTGCCTCCCTGTTTCCTGTCTACCTGTAAGAGAGGCTTTGAACTCAATTTGCGAACCCCGAGCGTGAGCGACGGGCACAGGCAATGAGCCTGGTGAAGCAAAGAAAACGTGCCCGTCGCTCACGCTCGGGGTTCGCAAATAAATGCATCCGCCCTGCATAAAAGCAGGGAGAAAATTATTTTACAGACTAGCTATACACTGCGCGCTGACCCGATAAAAACAAAAACTCCCCACCCGGGAATGCTTTGGGTGGGGAGCTGAGGGTAAAGATACCGCTGATGACGATATCTGCAGACTGCGGCGCTTTGCCGGTGGCAGGAGTATTAAACAAAACGTTTTAACACCAGCTTAGGGCGTGATGGGTAGGAATAGAATACCCGTGGCGGGTCGGGTCGGTAAATGAGCAGTGGATCGGCAGCGAGAAGTGCAACCTCAGTTGGGGTTAGTGCTCTGTTGAATATCTCAACATTTCCGACTGAACCCTGGAGAGATTGGGATACGTCGCCTGTCCCGTTTCGTCCAATATAAAGAGGTTTTGTGATGTCGAGAGGGTTTGCACTTCCATCTCCACTTGCCTGCAACTTGCCATCAATATACAGATACCAGGTTCCTGTCTTCCTGACGGCTGCCATGTGATGCCAGGCACCATCGTTGGTTGCCGTCGTCCCCCACAGAAGGAAGTTCCCTGATGACTTACCAACGAACACCAGGGCTTTATAGATACCTCCATCCAGAGAGGAGCATTTCATACTGAAACGACCGTCGCCTCCGTTATTGTTGGAAACGAGTTCTCCCTCTCTAACAGCCGCAGTCCTAAATGTTCCCGAAATGGTTAAATCTCCACTGACACTAAGCACGCGAGGTCCGCTCAATGGCACACCATTTGAACCACCGGTAAAAGTGATAGCTGGCCCCCAGGGAGATTTTGTCCAAGTCGAACTGCCTGTGATGGAAATTCGCTCTGTGGTGTAGGTGTCTTGAACGCGTGGACCGCCGCCCTCTGAGAAAGGCACGGCAGAAACGAGTCCCATATTTTCAGCCAAGCGGCGATTTAAAAGGGGCACTATCGGTTTATGGTTGATTACTGGCATAGTTATCCCATAGAAGAAACTTTAGACCCGTGGGCAGCTACGGTAACGCTTTGTCCGGTGTTTCCAACGAACTTTGTGCGCGCGTACATCACCCAGCAGGGCAGGTGAACGGGAAAGGTGTAGACAGCCGAATTGGTAACGCCCGTCGTTGCCCGGGCAAACTCTGTCCAGGTGGAATTATCGTTGCTGACCTCCACGATAAAATCGCAGCCAACGGTGGGGCCAGTGCCACCGTTGGTGACCACGCCTGTCACCCCGGCTTCGAGCACGGTGGTGAGGTCGACCGAAGAACCGGTCGTCGTGCTCCCTGAAGTATTGGTGCCACTGCTCTGGAAAGTGATGGCTGTTTTGGTTGCTGTTGCCATTAGGCCTCACCTCCAAAACCCAAGCGTGAGAGCAAACCGGCATCGCTCACAATGGAGTTGACAACGAATTGCGCATCGTCATCGGTGTTGCCCGGTGTGGGGTCGGCTGTGAAATCGGCCAGGAGCGTGGTGTTGCTCAGGCAAAGATTGAAAAGCTGGTTGATATGGGATTGTGGTGAGTCGAGGAAAGCCAGTGCCCAAAGTTTGCGGTTGGCATGGTTGGCGGTTTGGTCGCTCTCGTTGAGGATGGCGTTGGCTGCTGTGATGGCCGCTCCGCCCACGGTAGCGCGATGCTTGGAATCGGCTGTTGCCAGGTTGTATAAATCTGTAAGTGCCATGATTAAATGTCTCCTTAATTGAAGGTTTTTCCGTATGACCAAAGAAAGTTGGTGCCGTCATAAATGAAGCTCAAAACGTCGATGGAAGCCGGTCCTGGCGAGAGGGCCACTGCGCCGCCACCGCCATCGACCACTATGGAACCGGCAGGGAGAGTGAGCGTGCGATTGCCGCTGCCATCTTGCTTGACAATGAGGATGCCCGAGGTGCCCGAGGCAGCGTTGCTGATAGAGAGGGTGCGGTTGCCGCCCAGGGTGACGGTGGCGTTGACGGTGGGTTTGCCCTGGGAATTCCAGGTGATGGTTGCACCGTCGGTGAGCGTGGCAAACGATTCGGGAGTGGCATCCAGCTTGAGGTCGAGCGCATCCTGGGTGGCATCTGAAACCGGTTTGTCGGCATCGCTGGTGTTATTGGCATTGCCCAGCCCCACCTGGCTTTTGGTCACGCTGTGGGGATTGCTCGTGTTGCCGGTGTGAGAAGAAAGCGAAGTAGCGGTGGAGGCCGGAGCCGCGCCCACATCGGAGTAGCCTAAAACTACGTCTCCGGTTTGCGAGTTGACGCTTGCCACAGCGCCCCCGGCTGCGCCCAGTGCCGTCCAGTTCGCCAGGGTGGTGGGATCGTCGTCTAAAAGCAGATATTTTTTGCCGCTTTCATCGGTGCGAATGGCGACGTCGCCGTGCTGGGCATCCAGAGCCAGCATGGCCGATTGGGAGGCCACCGAAAACGTTTCGCCAATGGCAATCGCCGGGAGCTGAGAGGTCGGAACAACCCCGCCTACCAGATCGGCTTTGTCGCTCAGCAGGTTATCGGTTTCGGTCTCGGTGTAATAACGGTCGTCGTGTGTGTGCGAAGCCGCTGCCTTGCCGTCGAGCGCTGTTTGCAAGCCACTCACCGTGCTTATCGCCTGGGCGCCGGTGTGGTTAGCTCGGCTAAGATAGTGGTCGCCATCTTCGCCCTGCAAAGTATCAGCGTTGCCGCCACCCCCGCCGCCACCCGAAGCATCGACCCAATCGACATCGTAATGCGTGCCGGAGTTTTTTGCCAGCACCTGCCCGGTAGTGCCGCCAGGGGGTAGGGTAGCCTCCATCAGGTCATCGAGCGCCGCGCTCAAGCTGGAAACTTCGCTGATGCTATGGGTGTGGGAAACGGCCGCTTTGCCATCGAGTGCATCTTGCAACCCGCTCACCGTGCTAATGGCCTGGGTGCCGGTGTGATTGGCACGGCTGAGGTAGTAATCGCCATCTTCGCCTTGCAGTGTGTCGGCATCGCCTTGCGGCATGCCCAGTGCTTCCACCGCTATTCCCGCTGCCAGCGCGCCGCCATTGGCATCGGCCACCACAAACGGCGCATCGACCGAAGGCGTGAACGCGGGCAGTGAAAACGCAGCCGGGGCATTGGTGGCGGTGCTGGTGCCTTTAATCACCAGGGGCAGTGCCGTGAAGGTTTGGGCGTCGTCAGCGAATTCGAGGTCGAGCACCAACCGCGATACAATCGCCTGGCGTGGGTCGTCGTTATCTGCGCCGCTCATCACAAGATGGTGGCTCACCAGCCGAATGCCGCCTGGCACCGGCACCGCGCCGTTGCCTAATTGAGGCGGAAAAAGCGCATAGAACCAGGCGGGTGTGGCGGCATGGTTATCGAAAACCAGCCCGTTGAGCGGCACCGTGAGCCGGTAACGCTTGTTTTGCAAGTCGGCAATCTCAACGCCTTCGGCTAACGAAAGCCTGAGAGTCAGGCTTTTAATGGTGTTGGGTGTGCGATGGAGAGGTTTCATATTTTAGGTTATGGGTGATGGGTTATAGGTGATGGGAGACGCGGCGCGCTTGGCGTTGATCAAAGCAAAGCTCCCCTCCCTCAGGGAGGGGTTGGGGGAGGGAGTCGGAGAGTAATAGAAACGATGAATTATGAATGCTGAATGATGAACTGTAAAAAGCGCGCTGTCTTTCATTCATCGTTCATAATTCATCATTCAGCATTAAGCCTCAACTCCCCCACCCAACCTCCCCCTGTGGGGGAGGAGTTATGTCAGCCACCGTTCATCATTCATCGTTCAACGTTTCGAATACCGTCATCGCATGAACAGCCCCCACCTGCGTGGCTTCCACGGCCAGCGGGCTGCGGGCGATTACGTTGGTTTCGAGGAGCAAGAGAAGTGCATCGGGCGCGGTGCCCATCAGCAGCACTTCCTGGAACCTGGCCGGAACGTAGCCCGGCATGTTGGGGCTGCCTTCCGCCTCGGCAATCTGTTTGAGGAAGCGGTGCAGGCTGGTGACGCTTGCCACGGTTTCATCCATCAACGGCGGCGCTTCCAGCGTGCGGTTGTCCGTCCATGAAGATGGATCAGTGGTGGCTTCAAGCAGGGTAGGACTGTTTTCCCCGGCCACACCGCGCGGGTCGTCGATTTCATGGGTGACACCGGCAAACGCAGACGTCGCCAAAACAGGCCCACTGCGGTCGGCGCGCAAGTGCCACTGGTTTTCGATGAACTCGTACAATTTGCCATCGGCCAGCCCCACGAACCGCTCGTGCAGCGCCGTGATGTCGCTGCCAAAGCTCTGCGCCAGGGTGGGCGTAGTGGTGCCGGAAGCGGCATAAAGGGCCGGGCCGCTGGCCAGCATCAGGTAGCTGCTATTGGCCACTGTCGTAGAGTAGGCTTTATCGACTTTCACCGGCAAGGTCCAGGTCGCTTTCCATGAGCTGCCGTCGAAGTGGTAGCAATTGCAATCATCGTCACCATTATAAAGAGCGAATATGCTGCTGCCCATCACTGCCAGGTGCGCAATGGCACGCGTTTCGCCGCGCGGTGCGAGGTTGGCACTGGCATCGCCGCTATCGGTATCGACATAGAACAGCTCACTTCCGGCCGCAATAAACAGCTTGTCGCCCAGCAGGGCAAAGTCGAAGGCACCCGGCGCGCTGTAGGGCGCATCGGCCAGATCATAGAGCAATTCAATCGTTTCGCCATCGAACTGGTAAACCCGCGCGCCGCTGCCATTCACCTTGCGGGCCAGGAAGAGCACGCGGTAATCGTCATCGTCGTGAGCGCCGACCGATTGGAATTTCACAATCCGCGCATTGCTGCCCGCGCCGAAAGTGGAAAAGCCGGTCAGCGATTCGCCCACATCGAAGCGCAACCGGAAAATGGCCCGTTTGCCGATACCGGCCTTCTTGGCCAGCAAGTCGAACCAGGTCCATTGCGTGGTGCCGTCACTCTGTTTGCGGCCTTGCTGCAACAGTAGCGGCTGGCCCGCTTCCCAACTATCTTCATCGAACTCCAGCGCAAAGGCGTCATTGGCTCCCTGGTCATCGAGATAGGCCGCCGTGCGTAGGAAATAGCGCTGGCGCGCACTGGCCCCAGGCGGCTCGGCCTGGAAACGCAGTGAGGCGCTCTTCACCCGCATGCCTTCTGGCGCCACGCCTTCCCGGCAAACCACGTCGATATGGTTGGTGAGCGCCGCCGCCGGGTTGGCGAGGGTATATTCCACTTCGGCGAAATTATCGCAGCCATCACTACCAGTAACTTGGAAGCGGAGTATGCCGGTGCCCTGCGAGCTATCGAGGGTGTTCCAATCGAAGAGGTAGAAGCCTTCTTTCCAAACCGGCGCGCCGATGAGGACACCATTCCAATACAGGCGAGGGTTGGTCGCCGGTCCGCTATGGCTCATGCGCAAACGTTTCTTGCCGGTGAGCGTGCCAGTTGCAGGAGAAATAATCGCTACCGACGTGGTGCTTTTCAGGCTGATGGTAGCCGTCGCACCCCACTCGCTGCAGCCCGCTTCGTTGCAGGCGCGGGCTTGATATTGATAGGCCGTAGCCGCTGCTACCGTTTCATCGTCCCAGGTCGTCGCCTCAGTGAAGGTATGAACCGTCTGCCATTCGCCATCAATTACGCGCCGCCGAATTTCTATCGTTTCAGTCTCGTAGTCTTCTGTGGTATCGAAAGCGGGCGAGGTAACTGTCACTTTTACATCGGCGCAACTCTTGACTAAAGTCGGTGGCCCAGGCGTTGCCGGTGGGTTCAAGTCAGGATCGACTGGAGGCTCGCACTCGCAAAACTCGGTAATGGTCAACTCGTCGCCAGTTGTGTCGTCGTCGCTTTTGAAGCGGCCTTTGATGCCGCTACCTACCGTCTGGGTAACGGTGAATTCCTGCTCCGCGACAATACCGGTTTCTTTTTCGGTCCAGCTTTCCCCGACCAGCAGCTCAAAGGTGAGCGTTTCTGTGCATTCGGGGAAATCTTCGGGCGCGACGCCTTGCACTCGAATCGTGTTGAAGTCCGCCCAGCACGCAACCGGCACCGGTGGTTCGCACGGCTCCGGCGGTTCCTCAAAGCATTCGCTGCCGACCGTGAATGTCACCGTGTCGGTAACGGTGTCGACATCGGCGTCTGTCTCAAAGATGACAGAATACGTTCCGGCTTCCTCAATAATGTTTGGAATCTCGAAGTCAACCTCTATGCCGCTGGAGGGTGTGAGAGTAAGCGGCACATTGCCGCCATCCTGCACGAGTTCAGCACTGGTGATATTATGGCTACCTGTAGCTGTAATTGTATCGCCAGGGCAGCCACTTGTCGGGTCGAGGGTGACTTCTAAGCTAACCGGCGTGCCTTCGCATTCCTCGGTAATTTCCGCGTTATTGCCGTAATCGATTTCATCGTAGTCTGGCGGGGCGAAAATACCAGGACAAGCAAGCTCCTCAATCCAGGTATCGGTAGCCGTACAGATAACTTCATCATCACTATCGCGCACCAGGTCTACGACAACCGTGGCCGTAAACTCTTGAATACCTTCTTCTTGATCGGGTAATTCCGCGCGCGCACCACTGGGATTCGTAGCGTCACCAGACCAGGTATATTCAAGATGGTGTCCAGCAGGAATAACGACCTCGGTTTGCGCCCATACCCCCCAGTTACAAACACCTCCGTCGTCTTCAAATAGATACGGTTCCTCGAAGCGAAGCAAAAAGCCGGGCGTGAGCGTGAAGCCGGCATCGACAGTTTGTCCAACTTCAGAGACGAACTCAGCCAGCGGTAGCCAAGTTGCGCCCGAATCGGTGCTGATTGAGAGATACAGCGAAGGAACCAGAGATGGCCAGTCGCCCGGCGGGACAGCATCCACGTCGAGCGTGGTGCTACCGGAGATACAGGCGACCGGGACGGGAAAAAATTCGTTGAGCATAGCGGGCTATTGGATGCGGCGATAGGGGCTAATTTTAACTTTCATGCAGATAACTTCGAATTCAAATCGCTTTCGTGTTGCAGAGCCATTTGCCTCGTTTGGCGAGTCGGGAGTGCAACCTCCTTCTGAGAAAAAGAAGGCTTGCTGTGCACCTGCTGTTGCTCCTGAAGGGACGGTAATAACTCCATCCTCTGTGACATTCCACCCTTGCGGATTGTCACTATCGATACCACTTTCAGGGGAGTCAATAAGCCAATATTCTCCAAATCCCTCATGAAGTTCCTGCCCGCCACCACCTATGACGATGGTCCATCCAGAGCCATTCGGCCCACTTGCAGCTTCGCAATATGTTTCCACTAAATCCGCTTGCCCCGTTGTTCCCCTTGCTATTTTCACTGCCATTTTTTTCTCCCTTGGTTTCTGCGGCAAATTCACCATCATCGCCGCTATCGTTTTCTTTTGTAGTTCCGCCATCCGCGTCGCTTCAACTTTCGCTGATTCAGCTTGTTGTCGCTGATAATAAGCCCAGCCGAAAGGTACCATCGCCAGGATGAAGAATAGGGCAATGAGCGCGATGTGCTTACCGGTGATTTTTTCACGTGGTTGTTGGGTGGGATTGTCGAGAATGCTCATGTATTGATTATACCCTCAACGCATTTAGAACATGGGTTGGATTAATCCCCATTAACGTACTACATCCAAACTTCTCGCAACTCTGCCGGTGCCCGCGCTCGCTTTGCCAGTAGCAGCCTGCACATAAACACCGGAATGATATCGGTATGTCTCCAGAGTTGAACCGGTGATACCTGGGCGTGGACAGCGATTGTGCGCACGCCCAGCATCCCGGCCAAGTGCGCCATGCCGGAGTCGTTGCCGATGAAGGCGTGTGCGCCCAGCATAGCATCGGTTACCCACTCCGGCGATTGGCCCCAAAACCATTTTGCCGGTGTCGAGGAAAAGGTTTCTTTCAAACGGCGGCCGTCGCCTGTGCTGTCGATCGCAATTACCTCGAAGCCTTCATCGTGCAATTGGTGTGTAAGCCTGGCCCAATG
Source organism: Abditibacteriia bacterium (assembly GCA_036833945.1). Lineage (GTDB taxonomy): Bacteria > Armatimonadota > Abditibacteriia > Abditibacteriales > Abditibacteriaceae > DAITOV01. Next base: position 107 of record DAITOV010000004.1, on the reverse strand, counting down.
AGCGGCAGGCCATTCCCGGCCACTCCAAGCGGAGAATGGGGCAAGCAAAACATATCGCTCAGAGCCGATACGTTTCTCAATAATAGTTTTATTGACATTGGGTGCGA
>DAITOV010000003.1:0-42759 GCA_036833945.1 Abditibacteriia bacterium | reverse complement strand
CCATCCTGATTGACAAACGGCACGTGTCCATCGTCGAGCGCGTTGCGCAGCGTCTCTTGCGCGCGTGTGGCATTATTCGATTGTTCGCGGCTATAAACCAGCCCGGCATTCGCGGCGATGGTGCCGAATTCAGCATTCGTAGTCAGTGTGCGTCCGGGGTTAGCGGCGGCAAAACCAGCCCGAAATGGCACCAGGCTCCAGCCTTGCCACACGGCATCGCTCACTTCCAGTCCACGGGCCGCTAACAGCATTTGCAGCGCCGCCTGTTCGCCATTGCCCTGGACGGCAGGCAGAGCGCCCACTTCCAACTGCACGCGCCGCGCCGGGCGGGCACTGCCATCGGTATAAAGAATCAGCCCGATGCGTTCCTTGGCGCTATCGGCCCAAATGCTGTGGGGCCATTTTTTAATAGTAGCTTCATAGGCCGAACGCGCTGCCGACTTGTTTTGTTGGAGCGTTTCGAGAGTCACTCCCAGGTGATACTGCGCCTCGGCGCAGCGTTCGGGGAATACGGAATATTCTTTGAGAACCTGGGTGAAATGTTTCTGGGCAATGTTGCCATCGCCGCTTTGCAGGGCGATGCGGCCCAGGCGCAGGGTCGCTTCGGAGCAATACTGGGCGTTAGCCGGGTAGGCCGCTAAAACTTTTTCATAGAGTTCTTTTGCCGTTTTAGCATCGCGCAGGTCGTTACTGGCAATGTTGGCGGCGTCGAGCAGCGCTTCACCGGCTAACGAATGCGACGGATATTCCGTTGCCAGGCGCAAATAGGCATCAATCGCAGCGCGATAGCGTGTTGGGTCGCCCGAGCGGCGAGCGACGCCGGTGAGAATTTCACCCTGTTGCTGCAAAGCCAGCGGCGAAAACGAGGAATGCGGCTGCGAGGAGACCAGCATCGAATAGAGGCGCAAAGCCGAATCGGTCTGTCCGGCGGTTTGCAGCTTCTGGGCGCGGTAAAAATGCACCGCTGCAGGGTCGGGACGCAAAATGAGATACGACAGCAACAACACGAGCAGCACCGCAGGCACGCCCAGAAGCCATTTCTGCAACTGGCGAAAATTGGTTTTGTCGAGTTGTATGCGTGACATGATGATGAGTATCTTTCCAAAACAACAAAAAGACAGTGTGCCTGAAAATGCCGGTTCAGGCGAACGGGCGATACTCGGTTATGCCTTTACGTTATCGAGACGGGTTTCAAGTTGCCGCAATTGTTGCCGCAACTCCCAGGGCATATGGTCGCCGAATTTCATGTAGTATTCGCGCACGATGCGAATTTCGGTTTTCCAGGAGTCCACGTTCGGGATAACGAGTTGACGAATAGCAGCTTCGGAAAGTTCAAGTCCGTCCAAATCGATTTCCTCAATCCGGGGCATGGTTCCAATAACGGTTTCGCGGCCGGAGACTGTGCCGTCAACACGCTCGAAAATCCATTTCAGCACGCGGGCATTTTCTCCAAAACCAGGCCAGACGAATTTGCCGTTGCCATCGTGCAAGAACCAGTTGACACCGAAGATTTGGGGCAATTTACCGGCATCGGTTTTCTGGCCCATCGCAATCCAGTGCGCGAAATAATCGCCCATGTGATAGCCGCAAAACGGCAGCATGGCGAACGGGTCGCGGCGCACCTGCCCGGTGCCGCCCACAGCCGCTGCCGTGGTTTCCGAACCGATGGATGAACCTATGAACACGCCGTGGTTCCAATCGAACGACTGGTAGACCAGAGGAATAGTCGAAGCGCGCCGCCCACCGAAGATGATGGCTTCAATCGGCACCCCTGCGGGGTCTTCCCATTGTGGGTCGATCACCGGGCACTGTCCGGCGTGGGCAGTGAAGCGCGAATTGGGGTGAGCTGCTTTTTCTTCGTTTTGCGGCGTCCAGTCGTTGCCTTTCCAGTCGGTGAGGTGGGCCGGTTTTTCCTTCGTCATGTTTTCCCACCACACGTCGCCCTCATCGGTGAGCGCCACGTTGGTGAAGAGGGTATTCTCCGTAATGGAGGCCATGGCGTTGGGGTTCGAATCCCAACTGGTGCCGGGTGCTACGCCGAAGAACCCGGCTTCGGGGTTGATGGCGTAGAGTCGCCCGTCCTCGCCGAATTTCATCCAGGCGATGTCGTCGCCCACGCACTCTACCTTCCAACCGGGCAGGGTGGGGGTGAGCATCGCCAGATTGGTTTTGCCACACGCCGAAGGAAAAGCCGCTGCGAAATATTTCTTGCGCCCTTCCGGGTTGGTGACCCCCATAATCAGCATGTGCTCGGCCAGCCAGCCTTCATCGCGCGCCATCACCGAGGCGATGCGCAGTGCGAAACACTTTTTGCCTAACAAGGCATTGCCGCCGTAGCCCGAGCCGAAACTCCAGATTTCACGGGTTTCGGGGAAGTGAACGATGTATTTGTTATCAGCATTACAGGGCCAGGGAACATCACTCTGGCCCGGTTCGAGCGGCGCGCCCACCGAGTGTAGGCAGGGGACGAACTCGCCGTCTTCGCCCAGCACATCGAGGGTGCCCTGGCCCATGCGCGTCATAATTTTCATCGACGCCACCACGTAGGGCGAATCAGTGAGTTGAACGCCGATATGGGCGATATCCGACCCCAGCGGCCCCATCGAAAACGGGACGACATAGAGCGTGCGACCCTTCATGGTACCGGTGAAGAGGCCCAGCAAAAACTCTTTCATCTCGCCCGGTGCCCGCCAGTTGTTGGTCGGCCCGGCGTCTTCTTCGCGTTCGCTGCAGATGAAAGTGCGGTCTTCCACACGTGCTACATCGTCGGGGTTGGAGCGGGCCAGATATGAGTTGGGCCGCTTCTCATCATTCAGTTTGATGAGCGTTCCGCTTTCCAGCATCTCTTCACAAAATCGGGAGTATTCCGCTTCGCTTCCATCGCACCAGTAAACGGCTTCCGGTTGGAGGATTTGTGTCCAGTGATTGACCCATTCGATGAGTCGGGCGTGATTGGTCGGCGGAGTGGCGTGAAGAGTTTTCATAAGTGAATTTGCTTACATTGAACGAACCTTCAACACTGCGAAGGTTAGAGTTTAAATCCTCAACCCTCCGGATACAATTTCGAAGTGATTAATAGCTCTAAATTTAAAGTTGCCTAAAAGACTCCGCGAAATGAGGTTAGGCACTGGGATTGCATGAAGGAGATCGGCAATGTCTCCCAGGAGGTCTGAAAAATGACAAAAAGTAAGAAGGACTTTTACGGTAAAACCTTACTGATGTTAGGTTTGGCCGGCGCTGTTCTGAGTGTGGCGCATGCCGGATTTGATGCCGATGAAGCGCCACCCGCGAATTCGCAAAGCATGAATGAAACCGCCGAAACACGTGCGGCTCATACCGAACTCTTATTGGAAACACTGAGTGAAGAGTTCACTGAAATCAGCAACCTGGCTGCGCAACAAGCGCGTTTCCGGCAATTTGGTGATCATGAAAGCACGCAGATTGCCCGCATGTATGGCCGCTGGATCAACGATCATAAAGCCGGGGTTTTCGCTCTGGCACAACTAATCCGCAATCATGGAGGCGATCCCGAAGCTGCAACTGAAAAGACAGCACCGGTGCTGGGAACCAAGGAAGAAATGCTGATGGCCACTCATGCCGCTCATGAAGCAGCCGTGCGCACTTCTCAACAGCGTTTTGGTGCAACCAACGATTGGGATATTCGCTGGGCTATGCACAACCGCGCCAATACCGCTCGCAAGCATCTCGCCGAAATGAGGGCGTTTCATGGTGGATAGACAAACGAAAAAAGCCCACCGGTAGTCTGCAGTCAGAGCGAACTCTCTGATATGGGATTACCGGTGGGCTTTTTTATATGCCGAATGCTTAATTCAGATAACGATATTCGATCGTATAGCTCTCTTTTTGCTGGGTTAGAACTTTCATGAGCACAGTATGCTGGTCGGTTTGCACGGCAATCACATCCCCCGCTTTAATTCCCCACAAGGCTTTCACAAACTGATCGGGAGTGGGCTTGCTCTTTTCATCGGGAAGAAGTTGGATGGTGGTTTGGCCTTCTGCTATCAACGGGTCGGTATGAAAGATGAGATCGGCAATGCCTTCCTCGCGATTTTTCAAGATCTTGCCACTTCTAAAATTGAAGCGGTGTCCCATGAGTGGCACTATGACTTGTTTAGAATCGGAAGCAGAGAAAGCCGATTTTTTAACGGCAGATGTCGTGGGAGTTTTTAACGGTGTCTGGGCGACCGGGTGATCTTCTACCCACTCGGTTTTATCGCTGGCGGTGGTGATTTTTGTTTTATTGACGGCCACCGGCATATTGTCTTCAAAGCGGGTGTTGCCGGTGAAGGTGACGCCTGAAGCGATGTTTTCCAACGGCTTTTCGGGCGTGCCAAAGCGGTTGCCGCGAATAGCGGCGTCGCGCAGTTCACCGGTGGGGTTGGTGCGCACTTTCACCAGGCTGCCGACTTGTGGGTTATAAAGCAACTGAATATCGGGGAAGATACCGCGCACGCGCACCGCTATTTCGTGAAAAGTGCTACCAATGACGGCAATGTTCCGGTCGCTCATCTCTTCATTCCCTGAGAAAATCAGCATCGCGCCCCAACGGTCGGTATTCATCTGTCCGGCCTGGCGGCCATCGAATTCGCAGTTGAGAATCACGCCGTCGCGCACATAGCGGCCTTTATTGGGTTCCACATCGAAATGATACAGTCCCCACAGCGACCCAATGCGGCAGCCTGAGAAGAGAAAACCCTCGTCATTGCCCACCAGCGATACATTGTTGCGCCCGGCCCGGTCGAACTCGCAGTTGATCACTCGCAAGTTTTGCGAGCCACGAGTATAGAGGCAATCGTAGCGCACTTCCTTGGCGGTGACGTTGCTGATGACGACGTCTTTGGCAATAAGCTCTGGTGAATTACCCACACGGATGGCAAACGATGCCCAGGCCGAACCGTCTTTACCCACGCCGCCGGTGCCCACTTTCCACAGCGGGCCGGAAGCGGTTTCGTCGGGCGTGCCGTAGACAGTGAAATTGTGCAGCTCGCCGCCTTGCATATCGAAGATGATCTGGCGATTGGCGGCGCGAAATACTGTCTTTTCCCGGCTTGCACCGATAATCTTCACTTTAGGAGCGATCACCAGGCCGCCGACACGATAGGTGCCCGGCCCGAAAACCAGGCAGCCGCCATCGGGGTTTTTCGCCAGGTGGTCGAGAGCGGCCTGCACTACCGGACTGTCGTCGGTTCGGCTATCGCCAACGGCATTTTTATCGGCGATTTTCAAGCGGGTAAGGTCGGCCCGTGCATCCAGAATGAGGGGCGCGGCATGAGCGGCATGCCCGGCTAACAGCAATGCGGTCACAAGTTGACAGAGAATAAGGGGACGAAAAAGATGTTTCATCGGTGTTTGAGTTGAGAATACTAATTATGACGTGCCGTCGGGGCGGAAATAGATGCCACGAGCCGGGCCGGGAGTGATAGTGCGGTTGTTGGTGGGGTTGCGCGGTACGCTCATCCATTTCACATGACCATCGGCAAAGTTAATCACGGAGCCTTCCATGTGGCGATCGGCCATACAACGCTCGTCTGTGCCGCTGACGTAGCAGTAGTTATAGAGGCGGTAGCGGTAGTAGCCCTCGCCATCGGCCAAAAGCGCCGTCTGAGCGGGGTTTACGATAGCACTCATATGCACATCGCCGCCAGCGAAGTTGGTGTTGTAGGGATAGCTGATCTGGTAAGAAGCATCATTGGCGATACCGCGCCAGCGAGTGTTATCGCTGGGGCAGTTGAAAACCTGCAGGCTCTTTACGTAAGGCTGGATGCGTAGCGGCCAGAAGACGTTGCAGGATGTGCTGGGGCTGCCGGGGCAAGGTAAGGTCTCACCGGTACCGTAGGAATTCTTGGGAAAAAATTCATCGTGATCTTGCACATACATCATGAAACCAATTCCAAGCTGTTTCATATTATTCATGCAACTGGCTCGCCGGGCATTTTCACGGGCGCGGGCAAAAACCGGGAATAGGATGGAAGCAAGGATTGCGATAATAGCAATGACGACAAGAAGCTCTATAAGGGTAAATGCTTTCTTTTGGCAGACTTTCATGGTGGTCTCTTTAATACAATATTTTAACCTCGGGTGTGTTTTCAGCTCCCTATTTAGTCTGCCACTTTAGTTGTTTTATTAAACCGGAAAAAAGCGGTAAATTTTTTAGGAATATTGCGAACCTTTTAGTTTTTTTACGTTTCTTGCTTGTGTAACGACAGTCTGTCAGGAAAGTTATCGCTAAAACGCCAAAAGCGCAAAGGCAAAATGCCCTGCGCTTTTGGTGTGAAAGCTGATGCCGATTAGGCGAGTGTCCAACGCGCCAACCGCAATGAAGTCTGTTCGCCGCTTTGCTTGTCGTACCATAGCGAAAGGAAACGCCCCGGTGAAAGCTCCACAGTAGAGGGATAGCCGAAATCACCCCGCGAATCGATGTTGATCGGCACGGTGGGCGACCAGCTTTTGCCGTTATCTTCGCTCACCGCAACCTGATTCCCCCACGGCTCGCGGCGATGGCCGACCGTAGTGATGAGCCGTCCGTCGCTGGCCTTAAGCAGGAACGCCGGATATCCCCAAACTCCAATGGAATGCGGCACGCTCCAGGTTCGGCCGCCATCGCGGGATTCGGTTTGCAAAGTCTCGTAGTGATGCAAATCGTTGTGGTTACGAATATGAGCGATGATGGTGCCGTCGGCGGCTTCAACGGCGTGGAGTTCGTGATAGCCATCGGCTTTGTGTTCGGGATGGATGGGAATATCGCCGGTCACTTCCCAGCTTTGCCCGTCGTCAGTCGATTGCGCCGCTCCCAATTCTGGAGCATAGGCGGCTCCTTCGCGTGCAGTGGCAAAATTGTCGGCGAGTTTTTTACCGACATACAATAGCCTGCCATCACTGAGTTCACATGGCCCGTGCGGGCTTCCGGTTCGAGTGGGCACTTTGGGCGACCAGGTCGCTCCGCCATCGGTGGAACGAATGGACCAGATGCCGAGTTCCGCCCGGCGCACTTCGTCTGTCAAAAGTGCGCTTCGGCGCTGCCATTCGATTTTTTCGGCTTCGGGATAGCCGTGATAAGCCGAGGCACTGTCACTCATAATACGTTCCCAGGTCAGCGATGAGAACCAGTTGACGATGAGGGTGCCTTTGCTGGTTTGCAGAATACCGGCATCGCGGTCATCGAGAATGCCATCGACCAGCGCGCGTGGCCAGGTCCAGGTTTTGCCTTCATCGACTGAAGTCATCAGGTGAACCTGGCCAAACGGGCAAACATGATGCTGTCTGCCGCCGGAGTAGACCAGATGAAGAATACCGTCTTGAGTTCGGGTGAGGGTGGGCCAACCAACATAGCCGCTGCCGGGAGCTTCGATATCCCAGATTTCTTCCGTAGTTACTGAGTGCATAGATCATTCCTTAACAACGTGGTTCGGGTTACTTTAGCAATAACTTTCGTCGGGAACAATCACTTATTCACGAATTAATAGAATGCGGTCGAGGTAGATTTTTTCAATTGTCGGGTTATTGAGCGTCGCTATGTAGAGTTGTGTATTGCCATCGGGAACGAAGTTGCCCATCTCGTAAACCCGGTAGCCATCGCCGGTAACATCATCCGGCGTAATGGCTTTTTGCGCGACATATTTTCCATGAGTGCGGTCGTGGGCACCGATGGCGAGTAACTTTCCGGTTTTGTCCGTCCCTGGCTGGAAAGCAAAGCGCAGCACTGCATAGGCCCGCCAGCGGCTGCCTTTGAGAATGAGGCCGTAATTTTCGAGATAGGTGCTGGCAGCCCAGGTGCTGCTGTTGCCGTCGAGTTCCATCGCCTGTCTATGAGAGGCTTGAACGTCTTCAACCAATCGCGCGACATTACGACCGGGTTTGAGCGCGCCGCTCGGAAGGTCGATGAAGTCGAGTGGCGCTTTCCCTCGTGCTTGTGGTGGTAAAGGTGCATCGGCAGCGACTCCCGCGTTGAGCCGGGGGAGAATCGCTTCCAATGTTTCGCCACCCAGGCTCACAGCCCCGCCGCCTAATTGTTTGAATGTTTGTTCAAATTCAGCTAAAGCAGCTTGCGGATCTGTGGGACCATGCCACGGTGCGTTTTGTGTCTGTGCCTCTTTTTGTAATGCCTTATAGAACTTGAGCCAGGCTAAATCGAGCGAGAGCTTTTCGCGTCGCACGCGAGTAGCGAGTTGCGCATCGTTTTGAACGGTGCGTTGCGCCTGCTCGAAAAGTTGCGTGGCCTGGTTCATGACATCGAGCGTCATGAACGAAAAATCGTCGTTGAAGGAATTAAGCTTGTAGTTTTTGGAGTTAAAGGACGATTGTACTAACTGCAAATACTGCTCAAGGTACGGCGCAGCGGCACCGTAGTAGTTGGTGAGAAATTCATGACGCAGTTTCTTCTCATCGAGCTGCGGATTCCATAATAGCTTGCCGGTGAGCCAGGCGCGGAGTTGCACGAAATCTCCCACGCCCTTGCTGAGGTTATCGCCTTCCACATATACGCCTTTCACGTTGTTGGCGGCGAAAAAACGCAGGTCGTCGGCAAACGAATCCCAGTTTGGGTGGGGCAGGGCATAGTAATGAAAATTGGTGGCATAGGTCCACACGAAAAGCTGTGGCGCAATCTTTTGCCAGGCCAACAGGTTGTCGCGCACACCGGCATTCCACTGGCTGTTGATGGGGTGCCCGAAGTCGGCGCCCAGTGGAGCCAGGCGAATCATCACATTTTGGGCAGGGCGCACGGTTTTCGGCGGCTTTTCGCTGCCGTGGTAGGCCAGGGTTTCCACGATGAAATCGGGATACTGCTCATGAATGGCCGCAGCTACCTGATTGACCAGATCAAGCAATGGCCCCGACCACGAGCCTTCGCGCTCGTAAAACGCCAGGCATTGCGGGCAGCGGCAGTAGTTTTCGTTATCGCTTTCTGAAATCGAGATGATTCCCGCTTCTGGTTTTTTAGCGATCAGGTCAAGTGCGTTTTTAATCAGTTCTTGGCGGACAGCCGCATTGGTGAGGCACAGTTGGGAGTTGGTGCCGTTGGGCATAGCCGACTGCACGGTACTGGGACGGTTCTGGTTTTTCGCATCGCTAAACCACTCCGGATGAGCGGCGAAATATTGGGCAGGCGGAATGAGCTGGAAAAAAGTGTGGACGAAACCCAACATGGAATAGTGTCCGCCCCAATCGGCATCTTGCACCTGATGCTGGCCGTTCTGGCGGGAAAGGGTTTGGTAGGCGGCGTCCTTATTCCAGCTAAAACCGATGACGTGCATCTGCCGGTAGTAGAATGGTGGGGTGTAGACAATATCCAACACCGGCACGCGCAATTGCGGGTTATGGGGAATGAAGTGCTCCGTCGGTGTCCACCACCGGCAGCCAGCGACACCTTTCAAAAATTGATAGACCGCATACAGGCTGCCGCGTGGCCGCTGCCCGGCCAGAATCAGTGTATCGCCACTGGTTTTGAGGACGATGGTATCACGCTCCAGCGCATCCCATTGAACAGAAGGGGCAAGTTGCCGGGCACGTTTTCCATTGCCGACTAAAATCTGTGGTGTATTGGATGCGACTGTACTTTCCTCTTGAATGGGGAAATTGCGTCCGGTGATTTGGTGTAAGTATTTTTTCAACTCTTGTGCGGCAGTTTTTTCGGCGGGAATGGCATCCCCGGCCAGGACGATGGCGGTTCCTTTGGTAAGCAGTTGCGAGGAGGCTGCCTCAGCAGAATTGAGAATGTGAAAAAATGTGACGAGTAAAACAAGGAATAGGGGGAATGAGTTCTTCATTATGAAAGAGAGAAGTTTGTCTGCTTGATTTAAAACTGCGCCCAGCCACTGCCGGTGGTATTGGGAGTGGCGGTTTGGGCGCCGCAATAGTTGCTGGTGGCAGTCGCGTGGCTTGAGCCACGCAGTAAGCCGTAATTGGCCGAGCAAATCGACGATTGCTTGCGCCATTTGGCGTGGCCATCGGCATATGCCTGGTTGCCGCCTTCAAAGTGGTTGTAGTTATTGGTAGACCAATTCCAGTATTGAAACGGGTAGGGAGCTGTAGAGCCGTAGGAATTCGGGCGCAGTTGAGAGACCGACATCGCCGTATCCGATTCCTGCACCACGATAATTTCCGCTGTGTTGGGAATAGAGGCGATGGAGAGTCCATCGGTGCGGAAAATGACGCCGTTGCCCTGGTAGTTGGTATTGTTGGTGCCGCTGGGCACCATGTAGTCGGTGGAAGGTGAAGAGGAGGTTGCAGGTTTGGCGGAAGGGCACAAAAACAGTTGCCAACTTTTTACATAAGGGTGGATGTGCCGAATCCAGTTATTGGCTTCGGTGGGCGTGGCCGGTGTCGAATAGTTGCGATTAAACGAGTTGGCCTGAATGGGATAGCGCTCGTCATAATCCTGGGTATATTGCATAATCCCCAAACCAATCTGTTTGAGATTGCTCATACAGGAGGTGCGCCGTGCATTCTCGCGGGCGCGTGAAAAAACCGGAAATAAAATGGCGGCCAGGGTCAAAATAATAGCTATCACAACAAGCAGCTCTATGAGTGTGAAGCCGCGATGAGATTTTAAAGCTCGGTAAATTGGTGACATCGGAATTCTCCTTGATAGTTTCAAGCCGCCTGCGCGGCAATGTGAGTGGGGTGGGGCACAGCAGTGGTTTTCCCCACTGTGAGTTGAACCGGCAAAACAATAGTTTGCTGCTCCGCTTCCGGGTTTTTCAGCCGTTGCAGCAATGTTTTCATGGCAGTAACGCCTATTTCATGCAACGGCACATGCGCCGTAGTGAGCTTATAAGAAGCCAGGCGAAAAGTTTCGGAATCATCGAAACCCGCCACACTCACTTGGCCGGGTACATCGATATCGGCTTCCTGTAAAGCGTCGATCATACCGATGGCGGTGAGGTCGTTATGGGCCAGTAGGGCGGTGCAACCCAATTCGCGCCACCCGCGTTCGAGCCACAGACGCATGCCTTCATAGCCGTAGAAAATATAATCGCGGTAAAAATCCAATGGGGGCGAATAAACTAATTCCTGTTGGTAATCGAGGTGATGAGCTTTTAATGTGTCGAGATAGGTTTGGTAGCGCAGTTGCACCAGCGGATGGTTTTGCATCGGCGGTTGCAGCATGCGGCCCATATAGCCGATGCGCTCATGGCCCAGGGCAATGAGGTGCTGCAATAATTGTTGCATCCCGCTCTTGTCATCGGCGGTGACATTGCTGACCCCCGGCAAGGAAAACATAGTATTAACGCAGGGCAGCGAAGGCGGCATCAGTGTGAAGATATTTTTAGTTGCATTGCCCTGATGACGGGTATAGTGCGCGGCTTCGCACAGAATGACACCATCAAGTTCGGTCCAGTCGCTAAACGATTCTGGGTCGTCGATCATGATGATGCACTTACCCGCTTCCTTCGCCTGCTGACGTACCCCGGCTGCTAACTGCGCGTAATATTGAAAGTTTTTGTTAAAGTTGTGGCTGGCGTCGATGTAGCCGATATAGTTGGTACTTTTGCTGACCGGAGTAGGAGATACGTAAATACCGCTTCCGGCTTTGCGAAAGATGAGTTGCTCTTTTTCCAGAATGTAAAAGGCCCTTTCCACCGTGCTCTGCGAAAATCCCAGTTCGCGTGCCAGTTCCGTATAAGTCGGTAGCGGCTGTCCTGGTAGCAGTTGTCCCTGGCGAATTTGCTGTCTTAAAGTTTCGGCAAGTTGCAGGTATTTCGGTTTTGCAGAGCTGTTGGCTGGCGACATAGTAATCCTTTCGTGTATCGATATGGCATTTAATAGGTTTAAATCATATCGATATGATTATATATACCCCAATTAATTTGGCTTTAAACATTTTTTTAAGATTGATTTCGAGCCTGCTCTACTTATCGCGTGTCATAATGAGGGAGAGGCCATAAAATTCCATTAAAAATAATGTCTATGAAACTTGCAGAAGCCCTTATTTTACGAGCTGATTTAAAAAAACGCATTGCGCAGGTGAAAGAGCGTTTAAACAACAACGCCCTGGTTCAGGAAGGCGAAACGCCTGCGTTAAATCCACAGGAATTATTGACTGAGCTTGAACAACTCATTGAGCAATCGGTGACATTGGTGAAGCAAATCAATAAAACCAATACCCTCACCGAATTCGAGCCGGGGAAATCGTTGACAGATGTGTTGGCCGAACGCGATGGCTTGGCCGCTAAGTTAAAGGCGCTTCATGGTTTGCAGGAGGCGGCGACCATTCGGCATGACCGCTATAGTTACTCGGAAATTAAATCGCAGCCCACGATTAATGTTGCCGACCTGCAAAAACGAGTCGATCAGCTTTCCAAACAATATCGCGAGCTCGACACAAAAATCCAGGGCTTAAACTGGCAGGCCGATCTGTTAGAATAAGCGGTGTAGTTGGTAGCCATCTCGTAAAAGTGAGTGCACCCCCCACCACCTTACCGGCGCAAGCCGGTCTCATAGATGCGGACAACCCGCTCTATTCCTACGTGAAGGGCACGCGCATTTTTTACATGTTTTGCCCCAACCGTGTATTGGGTACAAAAGCATTGTTACAACTTAACTACCACGCACTGGTTTACGAAATGGTGAGGGCGGGTTCGGGGACTACATCTTTTTTAAAACGCGTTGTATCGCTAACGACGTGATTTACTCTTCACGTTTTAGCCACGGATAGCTGCCGCGCAGCTTCGTCGCTTGCTGTGGGCAGCACATGTAAATAAACGCCCAATAGCCGCGTGCATAACTGAGCGCATCCTGCCCCATGCGTTCGCTCATCGCGTCGCGTCCTACTTTTTCATACTGATGCAAAAAGGCGCGGAAGCTCTTTAAGTCGCGGCGTGAAGGACGCACCGTTGGCGTGGTGTCTTTATTCGTATTGATAACCAACCCGGTCACACTCTGGCGCTGGTGGCCGCGCATGATGGCGGTTTTCTTTGCATTGACGGTGAATTTTTCGGCTTCAATAATCGCTACTGCCAGGGTTTGCAGTGCGCGGACATCGGCGGTTTTCTGATTCGAGGAAAACACCAGGTCGTCGGCGTAGCGCGAATAGGTAAATCCCAGCTTTTTGGCAGCACCGGTCAGGCGCGCATCCAAAGAGCGGCACAGAATGTTGGTCAGTGCCGGTGAGGTGCAGGCTCCCTGCGGTAAAAATCGTTGTGAGAGAGCGACATGATAAGTCTTGCCCTCAAAGGCCAACTCGGTGCGCGGTGCTTCGGTGCAGAGCAAGGCCAGCAGTGAAGCGATGCCCTCGTTATAGCCCAGAGATTGAAAAGTTTTCTTCACCCGCTTGAAGGTGACAGAAGGAAAAAAGTCCTGCAAGTCGATGCGCACCACGACCTCCGCACCGGCGTGGCGCTCGGCGTTGTGGGCGATGTTCTTGCCAGGCAAGAACGCGGCTGCCGCTTCATGCACCGGTACGCGAGCCAGCGTATTATCGAGCACCCATTTCTGCGCCGACGTCAACTCTTTCTTAGGCGCTGAAATATCGCGCAAACCACCGCTGCGTTTGGGGATTTGGAAGTGATGGTAATGATCGATGGTGGCTGCGCCGCGATGGTAGGTAAGCCAGGCCAGCTTTCCGGTGGTAATGCCCAGTGCTAATGCCAACTCGGCAGCGGTTTGGAGGGGCGTCGCACCGTTAAGTTGCAACTTGGTGGCATCGCCCCCTTCGTAATTTAATCCGGCCGATACTTCGCGGCCCAGGTAGGGCAGGGTCTCGGCACGCCAGGCTTTGTCTTGCGCGGCGCGTTCTTCCCGCTCACGGGCTTTGGTTAGCTTGCGCTCGGCGCGTGCCTGCCGCACACGCTCGTTACGAGCAATACGCACGTCTGCCAGCAGCCTTTGCACGTCGCCGGTTTCAGCAATTTCTTTTTCCAGTTCACGCAGTTGCTTGCGCAGTGGATGAAGCTGTTGCTGCAACGCCTTGAGCTCGTGTTGGGCCTCGGCAGTGCGCGCGGCAGCCTCGGGGTTTGGCGGCCAGAAGCCCAGCCGTTCCATCTCGGCCAGCTCGAAGCCTTTCTTGCCCATCTCCTTCAAGCGCTCGCGCCAGTTGGGTTGCCCGGTCGCTTCCTGATTGTCTGTCTGCGAAAATTCTTCCGACATAGCGTGATAAGGATTATTTTTCCAGCAACTTTAAAAACTCGTCTTCGGTGAGAATCGGGATACCCAAGTCCTGGGCTTTTTTCAGCTTGGAACCGGCGCGTTCACCAGCCACCAGATGCGTGGTGCTCTTGCTGACGCTATCGGCACTCTTGCCGCCGCCGCGTTCCACCAGGGTTTGCGCCTGTTGGCGGGTGAACTTGGTTAGTGCGCCGGTAAACACCCAGAGCTGGTCTTTGAATGGTTCGGTGGCCCCGATGGGTTTGGCCTCGGAAATCTTCTGCCCGGCTAATACCGTCGCCGCCAGAATATGAGCGCAGGGGCCTTTGCGCAGTTTATTGTTGCGAAACTCGGCACAGGTGCACTGGGCAAAAGCCGCGCGGCCATCGGCATCGATGCCCACTGTCGGCTCGAAAATACCGCCCGGGGTTTTCACGCGGGCGTGAAAGAGGCGCAGACCCTGGTCAACGTAGCGCTGCAGAAACTCGGTGACATCAGAGGCGCGAATCTCTTTGCAATTTACATTGGCTTCATCAATCCAGCGTCGCGCCGATTGCAATTTGCGGTCTTCCTCGGTTTCGGGCGCTGGAAATGGCAATAACTGCCGCCAGCGATACTCACGGGTTTGCACATCAAACAGCGCGCGGCCCTGCTTGCAAAGCTGTTGCAACGCGGTGGTAGCGGCTTCCCGCGAAAGATCACTGCGCGCCGCTAAAGCTTCGGGTGTGAGATGCAGTGCATTTTCAAGCTGCGCCGCTGCCAGCTCCACATCGCCTGGCGAAATCGCTTTGACTGAAGCCAGCAAATCGAAACGCGCCGCTGCCGACCAGTCGTTCTCAGTCCAACCCGAAAGCCCCAGGTCGAAGCGGTGACCATTGTTTTCCACGCTCCAATACGAGGGCATACCGGTGCCCAGCAACTGCACCGTTACTTCCTCTGCATAAGGCAACATGCTCTCCAATACCAACAAACGTCGCCGTCCCCAGATGCGAATTTCCTGTGCCGCTTCGCCTTGCCACACCTGGCTGGATTCGGAAATGACGGTGCCCCACGGTTCAATCTCAATACGGGGTTTTTGCCCCGGCACGAGACGAAACTTGAGCGAACGCGGCCCCTGTTTTTCACGGCGGCTGCGCAAGGCCAGTAGCAGTTCGGCGATGGTCGCAGCCGAAAACACCACCTGGGTTGCGGGCAGACTTGCTGCCGACTGCACTTGCAAGAAGCCGCGCACCCAACTCGGTGGCAGATCGATCTTCTTCTCAAACCGGCTGCCTGCGGTTGTGGCTACACTCACACCGCTATCGCCCACGCCCAGGAACGCCGGGCGGTAGTCGCGCACGCGCTGCAATTCATCGGCCAGGCGCTGTGAGAAATCGACATTGGTGGTGCCATAAATGGTTTCGCCCAGAGTATCGAGTTTTTCGGTGGGCACGGTCACACGGGCATAGCTCGATTCGTCGAGTGAGAAGACTTCGAAGATGGTGGCATCAGGATGTACGGAAACCACTGGATCGAGAATCATCCACAAGGCTTTGTTGTGCTGATAAAGCCACTGCCAGTAGCGGCGCTTGGCTTTCCACAACTCGCCGCCACCCACTACTGTGTATAGCTCGCGTTCGTGCTTCTCCAGCGGTGCGATCCGTTCCTTGAGAAGTGCCAAGTCGGCTTGTTTCTGCGGGAGGGCGCGCAAGGTAGCACTATCTGCGGCGCTTAGCTCTTCGAGATAGCGCGCCTGTACCCACTCCTGGTAGTCGCTATGGTCTTTAGCCGTGAAGCGCAAATCGGCGGACACGACTTCGTGTAGCGCCAGCATGACGCGAGCATAGGCGCGCGAGTCTTTGATGATCGCTTGCAGCGCGACACGTGGGCGGTGCGCTTCGGTGGAAAGAGAGAAGGCCAGCCCGCCCTCGCGGGGCGTCACGGCGCTGGGGACGGTGTAAGCTTGGGTAATCTGCATAAAACGGCTCCGTGCGGTTGCTCCTCTTTAAATTTTTTCCTTGAGAACGATGCCCCCAATCTCTTGCCCGCTCAAAGCGCGTTTGGCCAACTGCTGCAAAGCCCATTCCCGGTCGCGCACTGTGTTCCCGCGCGCCAGTTCCAGCAAGGCGCCAGTTGCCAGCGTAGAGCTTTCAACCGTTGTTTGATCGAGGCGACGTTTAACGCTCTCCTTAGCTCTGCGTGCCCGGCCCCGGCCGCGCAGCACGGCAGCATCGAACTCGCGGGTTTGCACACTGGTATTCTCTGCCACTTGCTCAGCCGCCCAGTGCTGCATCTGGGCATCGGAATGCTCCAGCAAATTTTGCAATAAGGCATCGTCCAGCAAAGTGTTGGCACGACGCTGTACGAACTCGCGGCCATACTGCTGCACCTGGGCGTTGGGGCTGTCGCACAGTGCCAGGGCATATTCACGCTCGTTTTGGGATTCACGCGGCGCGGTTTCGAAATACTCTCGCCCGAGCGCAAACGGCTGCGGCAGGCCGCTTTCCATCAGACGCAAAGCGATGGCGACATTTAAACCACGCTCACGCACGCGGCGCAAACCCCAGAGGCGAATGGCAGCCACCGGGTTGGAAGCGACCAAAATTAAAGTTTCGAGTTGGTCGTCGCGCAACAGCTCTTGTTCATGGGCTTCGAGCCAGGCCATTGCCAAGGGCTCGTGAGATGGTGTAGCTGAAGACACCAAGGTGACAAAAGTTGCAATGGGCAGGGCGTTGAAAGTAACACGGATTTCCGGCCCCAGCCGGTCAAGGAGTGAGGGTTGGGCCTCAATGCTTTGCCAGAGAGCGTTCCAAAAATCGATGTTGACTGTAATGTCGGTTTGCAGTTGTTCGTTTAAACGATTTGCAATCGCTTGCCATTGTTGGGGGGTAAGACGTTGCAAAAGCGCAGCTTTGCGTGCTGGGGGCACAAGCTCTATCATCTGCAGCAGGAACTGGGGAGAAAATTTCTCAATTGGTGCCGTTATCAACCACTGATCTATGGTTGCCGCTGCAAGATCGGCACGAGCGAAAACTTCAGCCGCTGCCGGGCTGTAAGCAGTTTCGGGCGCATCGGCACGCCAAAGAAGACGCCAGACTGAACGCAACTCCTGGGGTGTCACTGCGCTCGCTGCGAGAAATTCCCAAACAAAACAATCTTCGACTCCATGCCACGGACCGTAAGAATACAGCCTGAATGCTCTGTCAATATCATCGGCATTGGGGGCGTAATTTTGTGCTATAGGACGATAGCGTTCCCAAACGCATTGGGCGATCGCGGGTTGTAGCTTTGCCAGCGAATGGAAAACTCGGGACGGCACAGAAGTAGGGGGGAGTGACCCAAGAAACGCTTCGAAAAAATCGGCCGAGCAGAAAGGAAGCAAGCTTCGCCAGTAGTAGCTGCTGCCAAGCCTCTTATCCACATCATCAGGTTGCCATTGAGCGCGTTGCCATAATTCCACCGCTGCCGGTTCAGACAGTGCTGCTTTATGCACCTCAACATCTGCCATGCGGTTGATGAGGCTTTCCCACATGCTGCGAATTGCCTCGGGCTCGATTTGTGTCCGAGCCAGGTAGCGCCAGGCGACACGGTTTTGCATCTCGCTGGAAGAGTTAACCATCGCCAGGGCTGCACCGGCTTCCGGGCGAGTGGGCGGCATCGGTGCCATGAACTCTGCCAGCACCAAGTCTTGCCAGTGAGGAGGTAGTGTGGCGATATCACTTAAAAAAGACAGGTCGCCTTTCTGTCCCCAACTCCGAATCCAGGCAAAAAGCCAGCCTCTTTCTTGTCCGCCATATTCGAGTAGTTGTCCAAGGCTTGCTCGTGTGGTATTTTCAGAAACGAGTGACGGGAAAAGCGTGCCTAACAGTGAAGCTGCATTCCTAGTGCGCCGGCCGCGCTTACCGCTATCGAGCACTTGTGCCAATTGCCGGGCAAAAGCTTCTTTCCAATTGGGAGCAAGGGCGATATCCGTGAGTTTTGTATCCAGGAATTGTTGTAGCTTGCATCGAGTTTTCGCTCCTGCGTACAGTCGCGTCAAGGCCAGAATGTCGGGCGACCAAAGATCGAAGTTGCCGCTGGCGTTTACTATGCGTGTACCATAAGCCTGCAATGCTGGTTCGTTACTACCGATAAACCAATGTAACTGTCTTTCATCGAGATCGGGTAAAGTTTGCCCTGTGCTTTGGAGAACGCGCAAGGCGGTTGCGTTGGCGGCCGGGGGCAACGCTGTGTCGAGGAACATTTGGCGTGTCCACTGAAGGTCACCTTCCCATATTGCAGGGACATTTTCCTGCCGGGTGCGCCATTCGATTTTCTTCTGTTGCCTGGTGTAAGGTCCTCGCGAGGCCGGAACTTGCTTCCAATTCTGGCTACGGCCATGTAACGCTTCCATGCTTAGCCACTGTGAAGCCGGGGAAATGGGTTGCCGGTTGGTAGAAAGATATGATTGGCGCAGAGTGAGTTGCAGTAGCTCCCGGTAGAGTGCAGGCTGGCTTTCGCTTAAGTGACGCAGCAAACGACGGGCGCGCCGCTTCATGTATTGCCAGGTAGCTGTTTTAGGGCCGTGGCCCTCTATGAATAGAAAATTAGGATCAGAAATATTGATCTTGTTATATCCGATGGGATTAACTCCTATCGTATTAATATGTAGAAAATTTTCCTCGACATAAACTTGCTTATCGTTTGCAATACCGCGGCTGCTGGTGCGAAAATCATAGACGATAGTGGTTTGTTTTTCAGACTCAGAGAGAAGCGATTTTAATGGCCTTAGGAATTTGCTGAATATGGTCGAGTTTTCAACTGTAGGTTTTGTGGATACTTCAAGGCGCCAACCTTTTATATCGTAACTACTGTGCCGATCTCCAACCCTGAAAGTTGCACCACCGATTTCTTTTATCGCCTGAGGAGAATAGACTCTTGGAGTATCTGGTCTCTTTTTAAGATAATCGCGAGTTGTATGCGCTGGTATCGGCGCGGCATCAATGCGGCCCAATAAAATACCCAGCAACTCCACATCGGGTTTTTCCCCGGCCAGCGCCGGAGCTTCCGCCAGCTTATACAGCTGCTTGAAGTGCTTCCAGGAACCGTAAGTTAGCGGGGTAGTGCGGGCAAAGTCGAGAAGAGTCGCGCGGTCCGTCGAGGTTTTGGGGGGATAGTTCCCAAGGAGTGAAGAGATGTCCGGGGTAGACATAGGTAGGCAAGGGGATAGCTAAAACTGTTCTTGAAACCCCAACGCCATCGCTTTACAACCAGGGACGGGCTTCGGTCACTGTAACCCTACGTAGAGTAGGTGTGCACCGATTGTTACGAGCTTGTCTCGTTCAGCGGGAGAATCGGTGCACACCTACTCTACGTAGGGTGAAATCACACCGATGTTCCGTGATGGAGAACGAGCGATACGGCGGCTCCGTCGAAACAACGGAGACAAATTGCCGATGACGTGGGGTTTCAAAGAACTTGCTTAAAGCAGATTATAAATCAAAAGAAAAACCACTGTCAAACAATATTTGACAGTGATTTTTCATAGGGCAATCTCTATGCCATCCCAATTTAAATTTATGGCGCTTTACCAATTAACAGTAGCTGATAATCCAAACGCTCCAGGCTAATCTCGATCTTATCGCCATTGCGTGTCACCGGCTTTTTATCGGGCCAGGTCACAACCTGCGAAGTGTCGAGTCCCAGGCGCTCGGTATCGAGTGTTACGGTGCCGGTGCGCGCTTCTTTGGAAGTGTTACCCACTACTACCAGTGCTCGTCCATCGGCACGTTTATAGGCGCTGGCGTAAACATCCGCCATATCGGTCTTGGCCGGGGGAGTAGCGTCCCAGTAAGGGATAAAATCGGAATCGATATAGCCGAATGAGTGCATGGCATCATACATCTGTTTCCACACATTGCCGTTGCTCAAAATGCTCCACACTCCGGTATCGTGCAGCAAGAGCAGGGCGGCCAGGCCGCGCGTCGGTTCAATGGTGGCGCGGTGCACGGTATCGAATTCCGGCAGGAAAATCGGCATTACGCCCCACTGGCGTCCGGTGTATTCGGCGCGCCACTGGTCGAGGCCCATCACATCGAGATATGATTCCTTACCGCGCATGGCGGTGAGGAAAGTTTCGCCGTTCAGGTAGGCATCTTCATAGCCCAGCACCGGAATGTGGATGCGGCTGGACATGTGGCCAATCAGCAAGGCATCGGGGTTGGCAGCCTTCACCATGGCGCGATTGCGGCGGTAGAGGTCGCGGTAGGCCAGCATTGGATGGGTTTTTTGCCATTCCTTGCCATCGAACCAACCGGTGTTCACTTCCGGTACTGCCCAGGCGAAGGGGTAGCTGAGGTCGTGGTAGATGCCGCCCAATTTATGAGTTTCGATGAACTGTTTGGTTTTCCAGATCACGAAATCGTGCCAGCTTTTCTGGGTGGGGCTGACGTAGTGAATCGGCGCACCGGTTGCGACCACGTCGCCCGAGCCGTGGTCGCCAGCTTTGACGTCCCACTCTTTGCCAAACCACTTCCACTCGGGAGAACCTCCCGAAACCGCAGTCAGTAGTGTATAGGGCACTGCGGCACGCCCCGCAGCCTTGCTGGCATTCACCCGGTTCTGGAATACCTCGGGGTTACGCGCCTGCGCATAGCCGAAATGTTTCACCGCATCTTGGGCGGGGGTGGGCCAGTAAATTTCAGCGGTGGCTTTGGGCGAAGGCGTGAGTTGATGCCTGCGCCAATCGCGTGGCAATGGCTTCACGGGTGTTGCCTGTAAACCAAATTCAAAGCGCCAGTTCTGCGGTACGGCCTGGCCGCTCAGCAGGTTGAAACGCATGGTCACGGCCTGGTTTTCGCGCACCGCTTGAAACGCGGTTTCGCTTTTCCAGTTGGGCCAGTGTTGGGCGCTTTCGCTAAACCAGAACAGGCCGCGATCGTTATCGCCCAGCCAGAAGGCGGGCAGAAACGCACCCTGTTGCACGGCCCCAGTGCCAGCGGGCAGCGCGCCGCTAAAAGTTTTGAGGTCGGCCTGCCAGCCGTGGCGGTAGAGGGCGCGCTGCTCGTGCAGCGGAATATCGAGTGTCACACTGTCGGCGCTGAACCCGGCTGGAGTCTGGAATTTGAGTGAGAGTAGCATCACACCGTCATATTCCAGGTGGAAATTGGCTTCGATCGTCACCTTACCCTGCTGTGTATCGGCGGTTGCAGTGGTCACGACATTCACTTCGTAATCCGATGCGTTCTTTACCTGCGCGAGGCTTGTCGCCCAGCGCAGCGGGGTGCGGCCTGAAAGCACTTTGAGCGCCATCGGGCTTTTGAGTAGGGGTTCGCCCTGCGCAGTAATCTGCAAAGGCAGCAGGCCATTGCCAAAGCGATATTCACGTTCCCAACAGTGCACGGAAAAGCCATCGGAGTGTTGGCGCACCTGCATTGGCGTCCATGGTGCCAACACCTTCTTTTCCAGGCCGATGGTATTGCCTTGCCACTCGCGCGAGGGCACGGTGAACGGTTTATTGACGGTGCCCAGCGATTGGCCTTGTGCGTCGCGCACATCGGCGCTCAATATGTATTCACCAGGCTTCAGGTTGTCGGCAAAATCAGTTGCCGCACTCATGCCCTGGAAGGCCTGTCCTGTTTGCTGTGCGATAGTTTGCTCACCTTGCTTGATGGAAAAATGAGCCTGGGCCTGTGCCACGTTCACATCGGCACCATTGAGAACGAGTTTGGTCGCGATGCGATTATTTTCTACGTTGAAGTCGATCTGGGCGCTATTATCATCCAACGGCGTGGTCTTCGTGAAATCGTCTGTCGCGTGCGCCGTTATTACTTCAGCCGACAGCACACGGTCATAGACGCGTACGTTATCGATTAGCGATTGCGAGCTGCGAGGGATATCGGCATTGAAATAATGGTCGCCAATCAAAAACTCTTTGCCCAGCGATTCGGGTAGCAACGGCAAGCCCTGTGCGGCGATTTTGCCGTCGATATAGAGCACCTGCCGCAGCGGCGACCAGGTGAAGGCGATGTGATACCAGCCGCCAGCTTTCCAGGAATCGATGTTGCGGTAAGAAAGGCGATTATGCTCTTTACCACCATCATGGCTCAAGATGGTGAGGCCAAGGCTGCTGGAAAGATATTTGTAGAGATACAGATTGCCCTTGCCCGAGGCGTTGAAAAACATATGAAAGGCTTTTTCATCGCCGTTCCAGTCGATGGGCATTACCCACATTTCCACTGTGCCGAACTGGCGGGAGAGTATGTCCTGCGTCGGGAAATACAAATACCCTGCGCCAGGCCCGCTTTTAAAGGCCTGGCCAAACTTGCCGCCTTGGAATTCGGCTTTGCCGTCAACTCGGGCGGCAATGCTTTGCCCATCGCGTCCGATACCATCGACACCGTTTTCAAAATCCAGAAAAAGTGTAGGAGCCGGAGGTTCAATGCCCTGGGCCTGGGCGGGAAGTAAGGTGCAGACGGGGAGGCACAGCAAAGCCAGGAGCGGCTTGAATAATGAAGATGGTTTGTACATAAGAATACCGTCTAACTGAGATAAGAGGAGCTACGGTTACGAGCAAACAGTGATGTTCAGTAGGGATCGGCATTAACCGACCAATAAGTTCCGGCAAACTGGCCGGCGACGGTTGCGAGCGGGGTAGTGCCGCGCGTTGCCAGCATTTCGAGCTTGACAGCTTTCACATGGCCATCGGCCCACAATACGTTGATGGTGTCGAGATGGCGTTCATCGGCGTTGGCCATTTGGCGGCGGCCGGTTGCAGCGTTTCGCGTGAGAGTCGGAACATTGACACTTTCAACTCTCCAGGGGAAATAGTTATCGTAGGCGTAGGTATCAAGGATAGCAACAGTGGTTGCAGGAGCTTCTAACGAGGCATCTATTGTTGGGGCTTGTGGGGGGCCTCCGGCAAAGGTTTCTTCGTTACGAAACAAACTGGTTTGCCCCACCGGTTGATTATGGTGGACCTGATTAACACCATAGCTGCCAAAGGCATAGGGAGTGCGTTGCCGGTAAGGACGCAAAGTAGCATTGTTAGCAGCATTGACATAGGAGAGTCCGCCGCTGGGGCAGTCGAAAACTTGTTCACTTTTTACATAGGGGAAGATGGCTTCCATCCATTTGTAGCGCCCGGCGTTATAAGGATAGCTATATCCGGCTTCATAACAGCTAAACCCAAAACAGCGGTTAGGCCATTTGCCATCATAATCCTGAATATATTGCATCACGCCAAGGCCAATTTGTTTGAGATTGCTGGCACAACTGGTGCGCCGGGCGTTTTCACGCGCACGGGCAAAAACCGGGAACAGAATGGCGGCAAGGATAGATATGATAGCTATAACGACAAGTAGCTCTATAAGAGTGAACGCCCGTCTACTGTGCTGGTGACCGGTTGTGACAAAGTCAGTGTGAATCATAATTTTCTCCTTGTTGAATTGTGGGGGTAGCGGTGTGCGACAACCGGCGTTGCGATGAGGCGCGCGGGACAAACTGGGTTTTGATTTGTTCCAGACGAGGTGGGAGTGTGGGCTGGGCGATGCGTTCCATCAGCATTTGCCAGGCTTGCTGGCAAATGGCATCGAAAGGCCAGTGGATAGACGAGAGCGCCGGGGCATGGTCTTGTGCTTCTTCGATGTCGTCGCAACCGATGACGGCGGTTTCATGGGGGATACTGCGGCCCATGCGCCTTAAGGCGCGATAGGCACCAACGGCAATATCGTCGTTACTGCAAAATAGCGCGTCAGGAAAACCGTGTTTGGTAAAGTAGGTCTCAAGGCTTTTGCAAGTCAAGTCGCGCACGTTCAGGTAGTCCAGCAGTTCGACGCAAATATCCTCACAGGCAAGCCCGGCATCGCGCATGACGGCGGCATAGGCGCGGTAGCGTGGTTCAAACTGGCCCATCATGCCTGGAACACTGACATAGGCAATACGCTTGCAGCCTTCTTCTATCAGGTGGCGCGTCGCCTGGCGGGCGGCATCTTCGAGGGAAACCTGAACGACATCGTAGAGGCCGCGATAACCGGCGTTGACGCCGCGCAAATCGACTTCGAGCGAAACTGTGGGAAAGCCCTGGGCCAGAAGTTCTGCAGGAACCAGTCCCTGGCAAATAGCCCCATCAACTGCCAGTGGAGTGGCGGCATTATCGAGAGCTTCAATGCTGCTTACCAGCAAGGCGTAGGAAGCACTGCGTGCCGGAGATTGGAAGCGACGGCTAATCTCGGAATTGAACGACGGCTGATACACCGAAAAGCAGAGCGCGATTTGCCCGGTGCGTCCCGTCACCAGCGTTTGTGCGGCGCGGTTGGGGCGATAGCCCAACCGCTCGGCCGTTTCCTGCACCCGCTTGCGGGTCTCTTCACTCACACGGGGATTGCCGTTGAGAGCGTAGCTCACGAGCACGCGGGAAATACCTAATTCTTCGGCGATATCTTGCTGGGTTACAGGCATTGGGCTTCCTTGGGAAATTTGTTTACGCGCGTAAACAATGTCATTATACCCGGATAAGGTAAGTTCTAAACATTTTTTTCTGAATTATCTGGCTCTGTTTGGAGAACAAAGAATATT
This sequence comes from Abditibacteriia bacterium, assembly GCA_036833945.1. Taxonomy (GTDB): domain Bacteria; phylum Armatimonadota; class Abditibacteriia; order Abditibacteriales; family Abditibacteriaceae; genus DAITOV01. Next base: position 18,123 of record DAITOV010000003.1, on the reverse strand, counting down.
GATTCGAATAACAAGGAATATTAGAGGGAAAGAGCTTCAGCCTCCATAACCTTCGTAGGCCAGCAGCCCTTTACGCCAGGCAAATTTTACGATGAGCGAAAACACGATAAGCCAGGCGGCCTGGCGGGTAAAGCCGGAAATTAAAGTCTCGGTGGTAGCGCGGTCGAGAAGTATCTCCATCGGAAAAGAAAACAGGAGTGAGAAGGGTAGCACCCCGGCGACAGTTTGGAGCCAGGCAGGCAATATTTGCAGGGGGAGCAACTGGCCGCCAAACAGCCCTAAAGACATGTGTGCGATTTCCATAAGACCTCCTACTTCGGCTAACCAGAAAGCAGAAATGCCAAGTAGGAATTTAATTTGCAATAGTAAGGCGTAGGCCATTAAAACGGCCATCAGAAAGAATGCCGCCCGGGAAAGGGAAAAGGGTGGCAAATCGATGAAGTCGCGAAAAAGCCAGAGCAAAACAGCCAAGGCAGGGAGGAACATAGCGCTTTTAATGAGCTGATAACTGGTTTCTTGAGCCACCTTATGGCCAAAGAAACCAATGGGACGCACGATGAAGGGCGTAATTTTTCCATCGCGGATGAGTTGTGACATTTCCCATTCGGGATTGGGGGTGATAATGACAGCAAGTGCCGTTACGAAGAGATAATAAGTCATCATCTGTGGCAGGTTGTAGCCGCCGATTTCGGTTTGTCCTCCTGATCGGTAAGCGGCCAACCACACCATCATGAGGGTGAGCGAGGGTAGTACCGCAAACAGAATCCAAACCAGTGCGTTGAAACGATAGGTCATCGAGTCTTGCCAACCCAGGCTCATTACGGTGGCGTATTTCTTCCAGGCGCGGGTTTTCATAAGTGATGAATTAAACTTGAAGCTGTGAGCGGCGAAATTATAAATAGGTCGAAATCAGGTTTTCGGCCTGTTCTTATCAAAATCGTTTTTACCTATTAAGCGAGGTGAGGACATTCATTATGAACGAATCATTCGATCAACGCGTAGGAATTTTTGTTGATGTGCAGAATATGTTTTATGCCGCTAAACATCTTTACAATTCCAAATTAAATTTTAATAAATTACTCGACTCTGTTGCGCGCGACCGTCCGCTGGTGCGCGCTATCGCCTACATCGTGCAAACTCCAGAGATCGATCAGAGCAATTTTTTGGCGATGCTGCGTTCCAATGGCTATGAAATTCGCTCTAAAGAATTGAAACAACGTCCCGATGGTTCGTCTAAAGGCGATTGGGATATGGGCCTGGCACTCGATGCACTGGCAATGTGCGAACGGCTCGATGTCATTGCCATAGTCTCGGGTGACGGCGATTTTGTTGACCTGGTAAATTTCCTCAAAGCACGCGGCGTGCGTGTGGAGGTTTACTCGTTTGCCTATTCCACTGCGGAGGAATTGCGTAGCGCGGCAACCGAATATTTCCAGATGGGCAGCGAGATGGTCATCAATCCGCGTCCGCATGAGAGGAACTTTAATGAAGCCGGACGGTCGAATGAGGCGTCGTATGCAGCCGACGATGAAGAGCGTTATATATCGACGGTGCCTTAACAGCAATTATTCTAAAATAGAAGAGTCGTGAGGAGAAAACCGAGAATGCAAATGCAAAGCTGGAAACGCAAAATAGCAGTAGGCGTGGCGTTGGTGGGCGCGCTTTCAACCGTGGCGGCACGCGCCGACGTGCTGGAACAGAAGTGGCAGGCCGGGGAACAACTGGCATACGACTTCACCACTGATGGCACAGTGCGCTTTACCTTGCCTGCCGATGCCGTCATCGCCGGGTTCCCCGTGGGTGGCCTGCCGCTGGAGATGCAAATCAAAGGCAACGGGCAAAACGCTTTCGTGGCACACGAGGTCGATGAGTTCGGCACTGCCGTGGTAACACCTCGCCTGGAGCGCTTCCAGCTCAATTTCCTGGAGACCACCTTTAATCAGGGCGGTACCATGAGCATTAACAATGGCCGCGGCAACGTTCGGGTCAACAACCAGAATGTCGGCCCGGCCGATATGGATCTGTCGCGTTTTCTCAACCCTGGTTACGGCATTCGCTTTACCAAGAGCCTGCGCCCCACCGGTTTCCAGGCGCTGGCAAAGCAAGAAGCTGCCCCGGAGCCTGCGCCCCAGGCCGCACCCGGCAATAATTCAGCGTTGCCGATGGGGTTTGTCACGGTGATTCAGGGTATCGTCACCAGCATGATTCCGCCGTTTTTGCCGCTGGATGACATCAGCGTAGGCGATACCTGGAGCGCCGATATCTCCTGGCCCGCCGTGCCCGGAGTGATTGCACCCAACTCTATGCCCAAGGAAGGGCCGGGTAAATTTAATTTTCAGGCTGTGGCGCAGGAAGAATTGCAAGGCCGCCAGACCTGGAAAATTGCCGTCGATGGTGAAGTGAAGGTTTCCGACCTCGCCACCAAACCGGCCAACGCCGCCATTGAGCAGCGCGCCGCCGATGCCGGGCAGCAATTGCCGTTTGCCATTCCGAACCTGGTTTCGGTAACGCAAAAAGTGAAAGGCGATATCTGGTTCGATGCTCAGGCCGGACGCGCGGTGAAAGCCGATTTGCGCCTCAACACCAACGCCGAAAGCCGTGTTGCTGCGGGGAAAGCGGCCGATGGCAAGCTGCAGTTCAACGGTAAGGTCTTAGCCGAACTGCGGAAAACCGCGTTTGCGGGTGAGTAAAACGATATCAAACCGGCCGCAGGAAAAATGAAGTTGTGAAATTCCTTTTCCTGCGGCTTTCTCCTATTGCGGATTAACCGGCGGAGCGATATAATTTTCTTCGCATGTTTAGGAGGGGTACCCAAGAGGCTGAAGGGGCGGGTTTGCTAAACCTGTAGGGTGTCTTACGATGCCGCGAGGGTTCGAATCCCTCTCCCTCCGTATTGTTCTGTTGTTTTTGTTTCGATTTTAATAAGAGCGCCCGATGATGCTACTGTCATTGGGCGCTTTTATTTTCTGTTTTTTTGTCAAAAGAAGCCAAAAACGGTGTCATTTTTGCGACAATAAATCCGGAGATATTTTGAGGAGCAACACGGCATGGAAATTCAGAATCAGATTGTAGCCAGCGGCGCTAATACGACGACGGCATTCGGTTGGGTCATGATCGCGTGCCTGGGTATGGGGCTGGCCGCTTCGAGCGGGCTTAATACTTTTTTGCCCTTACTTATGCTGTCGATAGCAGCCAAATATTCACTCTTTGGGATTCATCTGGGTGGTTCCTATGAATGGCTGGTCTCTGATGCAGCGCTGGGAGTGTTGGCATTAGCCACTTTTTTTGAAGTGATTGCCGATAAAATTCCGGCTGTCGATCATTTTCTCGATACCTTCGGCATCATAGCGCGCCCTACCGCCGGCACCCTGGCGGCGGCCTCGGTTATTCCCGGCCTCGATCCAGTCGTGGCGACCATGCTGGGCCTGGTCATCGGCGCGCCCGTCGCGCTGAGTTTTCATGCCGTGAAAGCCGGTACCCGCACCATGTCTACGGCCACCACACTGGGAATGGGCAATCCCATCCTTTCGATGTTGGAAGATGCCTTTGCGTTTTTCCTGGTCATTGTCTCTTTTCTCTTGCCGATTCTCGCACCGATTGCGGTGGTGGCTGCGGGCCTGATCTTGTGGCGTTTGGTTAAAAAAGTGCAAGGCTGGTCCGATCGCGGCAATGAACCGCTCAAAGAGCCGAATGGAACGTTGTAAAAGTGGAAATTGAAAGTGGGGCTGTCTATGCAATTTTTATCTCGTTGGTTAATTCTTATTTTGCTTGTCGTTGGTGCGGCTGGTGCTGCAGTCGCTCAGAATTACTCGCCTGCGACAGGCGAAATTCGTTTCGACGGCACCGTGGCTTCCTACGACGAAGCACAAAAGAAATTGGTGATCAATGTCGCTTCATTCACTTTGCCGAATGGCAAAACCAGCCGTTTGGCCGAAGCGAAACCCAAAAACGTAGTGCTCAACGCGCAAACCAAATCTGAAATCTTCGGTAGCAAGGAAACCAGTTTAAGTGCCGTCTTGCTTGGCGGAGCTACCGTGGCTGTCATCGGCCAGGATAGCGGCAGCGGCAAGGATGTCACAGCGCGATTGGTGCTGGTAAAAGTGGAAGCTGAGCCTGCCGTGGTTGCGCCTGCAGCCGATGCCGACCCCAACGATGTGGGACTGCGTGTGGGCGAGACTCGTTTCGATGCCCGCATCACCGGTATTCTGTCGCCTACCAATATCACGGTCAGCGTTTCCGGTAAAAGCAACGCTGCCGGTGAGATGGAAGAAATATTTCCCACCCAGACGAAAACCTTGATTCTGGACGACAAAACCGTGCTTCGTTCGCGGGCCGATGCCGCGCGCAAAATGGCGTTTGGTGATTTACAAATCGGCACTCGTGTCAGCTTTGCAGGTGCCGATGGCGGCATGAATGTCAAAACCCGTGAAGTTGCCATTTGGGAAGTCAACGAATCGTCGAGCGAGACGGTTGGAACGGTCAGCGTTTCAGGCCCGGTTTCGGCTCTCTTAGGTCGTGCAGAACAGGCTCACGAAGCCCGCGCCTATGAAGAAGCAGTGAGATTGTACAATCGTGCGATACAAACTGCCGATGGCGTGGGCGACCGTTCAGGAAAAGCATTAACCCTGAGCCGCTTGGGAAGCCTTTACGACGACATGAATCAACCCCAGAAAGCGCTGGAATCGATGCTGGCAGCGCAGGCCATATGGCGCGCATTGAATAATGCATCCAGTGAGGGAAGCACACTCAATAATATGGGGCTTTTATTGGGGAAAATGGGGCAAAAGGATAAAGCGGTGGAAGCGCTGGAGCGCTCACTGCAACTGAGCCGTGGCGGCAATCCGCGCGGCACGTTGCTCACACTGTTTAACCTTTCCAGTGCTTATGCCACAGTTGAGAAATACGATAAAGCCCTGCCGACAGCACTTGAAGCTTTATCGCTGGTGAAGCAGGGCAAAAAAGATGTTGAGTTTGAAGCGTCTATACTGGCACAAATCATTCGGCTTTACGGGGTGACTTCCAATGCGCCCAAGGCTCTGGAATATGCCGGACAGGCGCTGGCTCTGCTCGATCAGCTCAATGATAAACCAGCCCGAGCCTATCTCCTGCGAGTGGCCGCAAGCGCCCATGCCGGTGCCGGTCAGAAACCCAAAGCGCAAGAACTCTATCGCCAGGCGCAGGCGATTTATGTGGAACTGGGCGAAAAGGAACAGGCCGATAAAATCGCCGAAGTGATTGCGAAAATGTAAGGCTTGCAGGTTGTTGATGGAAGGGAGGAATGCGACAAGCCATCGTGATAAACGATAGCTTGTCGTTTTTTCTTCCCCAGCACCGCTTTTGCCAACTATACTGCTATCCATAGCCGCGCCTTTTGCGCGGTTACTTTTTGAAGGAGCGCCATCTCACCTCTTATGCACGATCCCCGATTCGATAAATTAGCCGCTACGCTCGTCGGTCACTCGACCAAACTCCAACCCGGAGAGACTGTTCTCATCGAAGCCTTCGATATCCCTGAGGCGATGACGGTTGCGCTGGTGCGCGCCGCCAATAAAGCCGGTGCGCGCGTGATGGTGAATTTGCGCCAGTCGAAGGTGACCCGCGCGCAGTACATGGAAACCGATGAAGAGACGATGAAGCTCAACGCTTCCATTGCATTGGCACAAATGAAAAAAGCCGATGCTTACATCGGCGTGCGCGGTGGACACAACAGTGCCGAGCTTTCGGACGTGCCGGGTGAAAAGATGCGCATCTACACCAAGCACTACCTGCATCCGGTGCATCTGCAGCAGCGCGTGAAAAAGACGCGCTGGTGTATCTTGCGCTTTCCGTCTTCAGCTATGGCCCAGGAAGCGCAAATGAGCAGCGAGGCGTTCGAGGATTTCTTCTACGACGTCTGCACCATGGATTACACCAAAATGCAGCGTGCCACCGCTCCGCTCAAGCGCCTGATGGAAAAGACCGACAAGGTGCGTATCGTGGGGCCGGGCACTGAACTGGAGTTTTCCATCAAGGGTATCGGCGTCATTCCTTGTTTCGGCAGCCACAACATTCCCGACGGCGAATGTTTCACTGCGCCGGTAAAAACCAGCGTGAACGGTGTCATTAGCTTCAATGTGCCCACCATCGAGCATGGTGTGACGCATGAGAACGTGCGCCTGGAATTTAAAGACGGTAAGGTCGTCCAGGCGACTTCGAGCAATACCGACAAGCTCAACGAAGTGCTCGATACCGATAAGGGTGCGCGCTACATCGGCGAATTCTCGCTGGCCTTCAACCCGTATATTCTCAATCCGATGAAGGATATTCTCTTCGATGAGAAGATCGCCGGTTCTTTCCACTTCACACCGGGCCAGGCCTATGAAGAGGCCGATAACGGCAACCGTAGCGAAGTACACTGGGATATGGTTTGCATCCAGCGCCCTGAATTCGGCGGCGGCCAAATTTACTTCGATAATAAATTGATTCGCGACGACGGCTTGTTCGTCCGTAAAGACCTGCAGGGACTCAACCCTGAAAATTTGAAATAAAACGGGTCAGGAAACGAATTGATGAAAAAGCTGAATAAGAAGCAGGGCAGCCTCGTATTGTTAGGAATGCTGGCTCTGGCGACGGGAACGGTTGCTCTTCCCATTACGGAAAGCCGTTTGATCGCCACTGCCTATGCGCAGGAAGGCGATGCGAGGCAGATGTTGTTGGCATCACTATTCAAGCCGGATGCGACGGATGAAGAATACGCCGCTATATTGCAACAGGCCAAAGATGCCGGGGTCCCCGGCCAACTCTTGCTGGAAGCACAGATTGCCCGCTCGCTATTCAACCGCGATAATCAGGCTCTGGCCAACTTGAAGCAACCTCTTGTGGACGCTGGTGCGAACCTCAACATAGAAATGAGCCGTTTGTTTCATAACCGCCAGGCATACGATAGCATGGTGCAGGGCATTACAGCGCTTGAAGCCAGTCAAAAAGGCGATGAAGCGGCCTTTGAAAAGCACATCAAGGAAGCTCTGTGGTTGGCTCCCGAACCGATGCAAATGCTGTATCTGCAATGGCTTAACAGCACCCGCACAGAAGCCAGGATGAAGAAGATCGTGGTACCATTCGATCGGCAAATTCCTACTGCTGAAGGTGGACAGATCACCCTCAAGCAACTTCTGGGTGGGAACAAAGCATTACTACTCGATTTCTGGGCTTCATGGTGTGCCCCGTGCATGGTGGCTATGGATGGTATCAACGAGAAATCGACCAAGCTGGCCGGGCAGGGTGTCGTCATGGTAGGTATTAATACCGAAGGCGATGCTGGAATTGCTTCGGGTATCAAAAACCAAAAGCAGGTTAAGTTACCCTGGCTGCTGGAAGAGATCGGTGGATCGTATACCACTTTGTTAGAAACCGATGCTATTCCTCAGTTCGTATTAGTTTCGGCTGAAGGAAAAGTGCTGTTTAATGGCCATCCGGAAGATCCGGCGCTCAAACGGGCGCTCAAGAAAATCGGCGTGACGCTATAACGTTGGCCGTCTTTAGTATTTAAAAAATATGTCTGCTGCTACTCCTTTATTGGAAAATCCCCGTGTACATGAGCTTTTTGTTGATGGCGCTCGTGAAGGCCGGGTCACGTATCAGGAACTCAACGATTTGTTGACGGAACTGCAAAGCGATGCCAGCCTGCAAATCGATGAAGACGCACTCGAAATTCTCTTCGAGGCGCTCGAAGCGCGCGATATTCCCATCGTGGAAGCCGAGGTCGCCAAGCCGGCCAAGAAGAAGTCTGCCAAGAAAAAGCATCAGGATTTAGACGACGTTCTGTCTTCCCTGCAAGACTTGGAGAGCCATCTCATCTCCACCGGCCTGGAAGCCACGGGGGAAGAGCAGGAAGGAAAAAGCCTCGAATACGACGATGAAGACAGCGATGTTGGCGTTGAAGATGCGCTCAAGCAGTATCTGAACCGTATGGGGCAGGTGCCGTTGCATTCGGCGGCAGAAGAAAAATACCTGGCTAACCTGGCGCGTAACGGCTCGGCGGAAGAACAGGTGCAGGCCAAGCAAAAATTAGTGGAAGCCAACATGCGACTGGTGGTGTCGTTGGCTAAAAACTATACCGACCGCACGCCGCTTTCCTTGCTCGACCTGGTGCAGGAAGGCAATATCGGCCTCATGCGTGCGGTGGATAGATTCGATCCTGCGCGCGGCCAGCGTCTGGGTTCTTATGCCACCTGGTGGATTCGCCAACGCATCAACCGCGCTATCACCGATCAGGCACGGACCATGCGCTTGCCGGGGCATCTCTATGCCGCCATTTCCAAAGTGACGCGTCTCCAGTGGGAGCTTAAGCAGGAGTTGGGCCGCGTGCCCACCCGCGAAGAATTGGCCAAGGAAGCCGGAATGACGGTGGCCCAGGTCGATGAGGCTTTACGAGCCGGTGCCGCTCCGGTATCTCTGGAAACTCCGGTTGGAGAAGATCGCAACGAAGAGCTGGGCGAAGTGCTGCGTGATGACGAGGAAGAAGATGACGTGCCGGTAGCGGCGCTTTCATTGGCCGAACTCAAGCGCAACATGGCGACGGCATTAGCCGAATTGCCCGACCGCGACCGCGCCGTGCTGGAACGTCGCTTCGGTTTGGGAGATTATGCCGATGGCGGCCCGCAATCGCTGGAGGATGTAGCCGCAGTAATGAACCTCTCCCGCGAGCGTGTGCGCCAGTTGGAACTACGCGCCCTGCGCAAGCTGCGTCAACAATCCCAGGATAGCGGTATCGCCGATTTTCTGGATGATGGGGAATAAACCGGTTCACTAATGCCCGTTATCACGATTGAGACGCTGATCTTAGCTCCGCCGCAGCGGTGCTTCGATCTGGCTCGTGATATCGACGTGCATTGTCAAAGTACGGCGTCTACGCGCGAACGGGCCGTGGCTGGCGTCACATCGGGATTAATCGGCCCTGGTCAAAGCGTGACTTTCGAGGCGGTACATTTTGGTGTGCGCCAGCGCCTGACTTCCAGGATTACCGATTTTGATGCGCCTCACCGTTTCGCAGATGAAATGGTAGAAGGCGCATTTGCTTCTTTGCGGCATGTGCATGAGTTTGAAGTACGGGGCGAGCACACGCTAATGCGCGACACACTGGAATGGCGTTCGCCGCTGGGCTTTTTAGGAAAAATCGCCGATGCGTTGTTTCTCAAAGCCTATATGACACGGTTCATCGAGAAACGTGGGGTAGAGCTGAAGAATATCGCAGAAAATGAAGAACCGCGCGCGTAAGCAAGCCGGGTATTCCAGGCTTTTTGCTTATTCCTGTCACCTTCTCCCCCTTCGCGTTTTTAGCGCTCTTCGCGGTTGGTGACTCCAAGTCCATAACCAAATATCTCACACCGACCAGCCCGAATCGCCAGCGCTCCCGCAACATTCTCACCTGGTTGTAAATCAAATAGCGACCAATCGCCGGTTTCTTTGTGTGGTGCGAGAACCTGCGCCTTCTCTTCGGGCAAGAGTGATACCTGATACGTCGCCAATCCCCCTGCAATGCCTTCGCCGGTTGCTTTGAGCAAGGCTTCTTTACGGGTCCAGCAGCGGAAAAAGGCAGCCTGTTTGGCGGTACCGCTGAGAGTTTCCAACTCCCGGCTTTCAGCTTCGCAAAAGAATCGCCTGGCTAATCGCGCGATTTTCTCATCGTTATAGTCCCCGCGCCTGAATTCCACATCGACACCGATATCGTTTGTCAGGCAAAAGGCTAACAATGCTACATTTTGCGAATGAGACACGTTAAAGCGCAATTGCCTCTCCGTCAACTCCGGTTTGCCGTGGTCGTTGAGGGTGAAGGAGAACTCTGCCGGCTTCTGGCCCAAATATTGGGCTAACAAGCTGCGCAAAGCACCGCGACCGGCGATATAGCGCGCGCGATGCAGTGGAAAGTGAAACCGGGCCGCACGTTGCCGTTCGTCATCGCTCAGCAATAGCTCATAATCGGAGACGGGCAAGGCGTCCAAATCACAGCGCCAGATATGTGCTTGTCCGAGTTGTAACGCCGGGAATGTCGAAGGACGCCGCCAGAACGGGTAAGAGTGTCCGTCCGGAACGCGCGGCTGATTACTGTCCATCACGCACCGGCGCAGAAGAGAGTGCCGGGCGAAGCAGTGTCGCCAAATCGCCCACGTTGGGTTTCTGAATCAGGCTGGTATGGTCGCCCGGGACTTCATGGATTGTAAGATGCGGTGCAAAGCCGTTCCAGCCGAGGGTGGTATCGGCCTGCAAGAATTCCATTGGCTTGTCTCTTGCCACAAAGAGAATGGTATCGCCTTCATAGCGTGCCGATGCCGGGTTCTGGCGAACATGCTGAGCCATGGAGCGCAGATGGCGAATCTCTTCCGGCGAGAGTTCGCGATCGAAGACATCGACTTGCCATTCGTCTTCGTTTTCACCGCGCCGGACCTGGGTGGGTTCCTTGGGTTCCGGAGGTTTTTTCATCAGGCGCAACCTGGCGCGGTCACGGAGATATTGGGCGCGTGCAGGGACGTCGAGTTTGCGCAATGCGTGCAGATGCAATCCCACACGCCTGGAAAACGGCATAGAGAAGTAGCCGGGGCCATAGGTATCGAAAAGCGCCAGCAGGTGAACTTTATCTCCGGCCTCATGCAACTGCTTGGCAATCATCAGTGCTACCAGCCCCGCGAATGAAAGCCCGGCTAATTGGTAGGGGCCTTCCGGTTGAACCTGCTTGATAATCTTCAGGTAGTGTGTGGCGCGTTCACCGATTTTATCGAACGAATACCATTGGCCATCGGTGGGGTTTTCAGGAATCAGACCGTAAACCGGCTGGTCGGAAGGTAAAGATTCAGCCAATGCACGATAACGCACCGCACCATCGATACAAAAGAGTGGTGGCCGGGTGCCGTGGGGCTGCAAGACTATCAGCGATGGGATATCCAACGAATCTTCATTGCGCAGCAAGGCGGCCTGGCCTTCGATGGTGGGGGCCTGGAAGAAAATCGCCAGCGAGAGCGTTTTGCCGGTGGCTTTTTCCACCGTGTCGAGTAGCCGCACGGCAAGCAGGGAGTGGCCACCCAGAGTGAAAAAATCGTCACGAATGCCAACCCGCGGCACTTGCAGGAGATCCTGCCATATTGCCGCCAACTGGCGTTCCAGGTCATCGCGTGGCAGGTCATCGTCACTGAGCGATCTGGCGGCGTGTATCGGAGAAGGGTAGGTGGGAGTCGTAACCTTGAGCGATTCGTCGAAGGGCAGATCCGCCAGCTTTACATCGAGATCGGCAGCTACGGCTTCCAGAAGGCGGCCGTAATGGAGCGCGATTTGATTGACCGAATCGGTTTCGATCATATCAGCATCATAAATAAAGTCGACCTGCAATCCATCAGCTTCTTCGCGCACGCGAATCGTCAGGTCAATTTTAGCGGTGCCGGTTTCGGTTTGCTCTGTGGCGACATCCAAATTGGAGAAAGAAGTGCGTTCAGATACGTTGAGCAGTGTGAAATACACTTCAAAGACGGGGAGTCCGGCAATCGCCGGTAGGGCTGTAACCTGATCGAATGCCACATTCTGATTCTGGATGGCACCATCGACGGTCTCTTTGGTGAGGAGCAAGGCTTCCCTGTAGCTCTGGGCTTGTTCAAAGTCGGTGCGTAAAACAACGTTATTAGCCAGAAGGCCTACAACGCGTCGCGTCGCATAGCGATTACGATTCGCCATCATGGAACCAACTCGCACATCATTGAGGCCGCTGCACTGGCGAATCAGCAATTTAAATGCACCCAGCAGCACCGTAAACAGTGTGGTCCCCGTCTCTTGGGCCTGGGTTTTCAGTTTTTCCGTAACAGCGGCCGGAACGCTGAGCGAAAAGCAGTCGCCCCGACGTGTCTGGGGAACGATACCGTGATGTTTAAGCGGTAGGCAAGCTAATTGGTTAACACCGGCGAGTTTTTCTTTCCAGTACTGAAGCTGGCGGTCGCAATCTTCGCTCTGAAGCCAACGCTGTTGCCATAAGGCAAAATCGATATAAGCAGATGCCTTGCCTTGCGCTCGCCCTGGCGTCTGGTTGGAATGGCTGGCGTAGTGAAAACTCAAGTCTTGAACTAACAGACGAATCGACCAACGATCTCCCAGCAGGTGATGGATATTGAACAAAAGGGCATGGTGTTGTGGCTCAAGCCGTACCAATTGCATCGTCCACAAAGGTGTGTGCCCCACTGCAAACGGTTTCATGGCCGCTTGCGTTGCGAGTTCTCGTAGTTTGTTCTTACTCTCATGGGGGGGGAGATGGCTCAAATCCACGAGTTCCAGCGCCGGAAATTTCGTGTCGGCAGGGGCCAATTCCTGCACCGGCTGTCCTTCGATGAGCGGAAACGAGGCTCGCAGCACCGGATGGTGAAATGGGAGTTCGCCGGCAGCACGCACTATAGCCTCATTATCCAACTGCCCTTTTAAATGGACAGTGAATGCCATGTTGTAGAACGGGCTTTCTGGGTTGGTGCGGCATTGCAGCCACATTCTTTTCTGGGTCGGCGAAAGGGGAAGATAGTCGAAGCCCGGACGCAGCAAACGGCAGAGCGAATCTTTATGATAACGCAGCGATTCCAGCAACGCGGGAGTGACAACCCCATCGGCAGCACGATAGGCTAAATCGGCGGTTTGTGCGTCTTCAAGACGCAGTGTCACCCCTTGTTCCAGAATGTCGTGCCACGATGCTTTCGACTGATAATTCATTACTTCGACAGTTCTACGGTTGCTTTTTCGTTTTGCCGCTTGGCGTTACAGTTTACCGTCTTCAAATGCCCCGAAAGTCGCAGTGCTTACGGATGCAAAAATATTATTCTCTATTCTTATCGATTCTGACGGTGTTTGCTCCAATTGACGACGATTAATTTTACCGCTTGGGGTAAGTGGCAGGGCGTTCAAGGTTACGAATGCAGAGGGAATCATGTATTCCGGCAAAGATGCATTCAGGAAGCTTTTAAGTTCATTGTTAGCGGGAGTTTGCATTCCCGGTGCGATGACGAGATAGGCCGTAAGGCGTGTATCACTCGAACCGGTATCTGCAGATGTGGTTGCCGTTACGGCAGCTTCGGCAACAGCACTATGGTTGAGGAGGGCGTTTTCGATATCGCCCGGCTCGACGCGATAGCCTCGGATTTTAATCTGATCATCGTTGCGTCCCAAATATTCCAGTTCACCGTCATGACGCCAGCGCCCCAAATCGCCGGTGCGATAGGAACCATTCGCTGCGAAACGTTCCCTGGTGAGTTGGGGCGCATTCCAGTAGCCCTGCGCCACCGGTGTTCCGGCGATTTGTATTTCGCCGGTGAATCCGATGGGCACCCTGGTGCCGTTTTCATCGATCACGGCCACATGGGCGTTGGCAATAGGATGGCCAATCGAAGGGCGTTCGGGCCATTCCTGACAATTCCCCTGAAGCGTCGCCGACGTAACGACATGGGTTTCGGTCGGGCCATAATGGTTATGCAGCACACAGGCAGGCATTTGCTGGAAAAAAGCCCGTATTTGCGGTGTAATGAGGAGTTGTTCACCGGCACTGATGATTTCCCGCAGGATTTGCGGGAAGAACTGGCGATGACCGGCAGCCCAGGCGAGTTGTTGCAAGGCGACATAGGGCACGAACAATCGCTCGATGCCTTGATCGGATATCATTTGCAGAAGCAGTTCAGGATCGCGCCGGGTGGTTTCGTCTGCGATAACCAGGGTGCCACCTGCGGCCCAGGTCGAAAAAATCTCTTGCCATGCCACGTCGAAACTCAATGGAGCAAACTGTAGCGTGCGTGCGGCTTTCTGCGAGTAGGTAGCCGATTGTGCCATTTGCCATTGCACCAGGTTCACCAGTGCGCGATGCGGCATCGCTACGCCCTTGGGGGTGCCGGTCGAGCCGGAAGTGTAGAGGATATAGGCTAAATTCTCACCAGCCTTTTCATTGGCATGAACCGAGAATTCCGGGGCCGGGGCTGTTTGCCCATGCGGCTGATCATCCAGGAAAACCACGCTTTGAGCGGGGAGATCGAATAACTCATGGCCGTATGTATCGTAAAGGCGGCGTGTCGTCAGTATGGCATGTGGCGCGGCATCGGCGACGATTGCTTGTAAGCGAGAAGCCGGATAGGATGGGTCTAACGGAATAACGGCGGCATTCGCAAAGAGAGTTCCCAGCGCGGCTACTGCCATCTGTGGTGAACGTTCCAGGAAAATCGCGACGCGTTCAACAGGCGTATCGGCTTTATTCTGTAAAAGTTGGGCTAATGCCTCGGCCTGCTCGTCCAATTCGGCATAAGTCAACCGGGTTTGGTTATCGCCACTTTGCAGTGCTATCGCTTCGGGCGTGCGCTTCGCCTGATCGGTTACCAATTCCTGTAAGGTAGCCGGGCCGGAAAACCCGATTTGCTCTCCGTTTTCCCACCGGGTGATGGTGTTTTGCTCCTGCTCATCCGTTAAGTGGAGTTGGGAAAGCGGAGTTTTCGCCTGGTCTGGGAGAGCAGTCAGTAATTGCTGATACCGAGCAGCAAAACGCTCCATGAAAATACGGTCGAAATAATCGGCGTCATAATCGAAGTTCAGGGTAACGCTGTCGTCTACTTGTTTGATATGCAGCAACAAGCCGCGAATCGTTCCTGCCTTTTCGACTTCCCACGGCACTTTCACCAGGCCATGATAAGGATAGTCGTGGGCCGTGGGGATAGCGACTACCAGGGACTGGAAGAGAAGCGTCTCGTCCGAACGCCGTGTCGGAGCCAACTGTTCAATCAGACGGCGGATGGGGAGATTGGAATGCGTAAACGCTTCGAACATAAGTTGGTGTTCGTTGCTTAGCAATTCCGCAAAAGAAGGATCTCCGGCAATTTGGTGCCGCAAGGGGAGGGTATTGACGAAAAAACCGACGACGTTTTGAGTGTCGCGTTTGTGGCGGTCGGCAATACCGATGCCGACGACAAATTCATCCTCTTGCCCGATGCGATGTAACAATACCGAGAACGCCGCTAATAACAGGGTGAAAAACGTGGTGTGTTGTTGCTGGCAAAAACTTTTGAGCTGTGCGATGAGTTGCGGTTCCATCGGAAACTCAACGGTATGCCGCAAGTGCTTTAAAGGACGGTTTGCTTTGGCTGTTTGATCGGCACCTTGTGTTTGTTGTGGCTTGAGGACGAGAGGCGGTAGTTTCTCCGCGCCACGCAGCCGCTCTTTCCAGAAGCCGATATTCTTTTCCATGCCTTTGTCGGCGCGCTGGCGGCGTGCATAGTCACGATAAGTCAGCGTGGGCAAAGGCAGGACGGTTTGCTCCAGTTCGTCTCTTTGTTCAGGAGAAGGTGCGTCACTCAGCGCGTTGTAATAGGTGGCGGCTTCACGCAACAAAATATCGACCGACCAGCCATCGCAGGCGATATGATGAATGGTCCGCAGCCAGATATGTTCCTCTTCTCCCAAACGCAAGAGGCTGAGCCGGATGGGGCTGTCGGTGCGCAAGTCGAAAACATGTTGGGCGTCTTCATTGGTGAGCCGCTGCGCGGTAGCTTCACGCTCTTCGGGTGGGAGACCGCTCAGGTCGATGATTTTGAGCGGCTCTGGCTCATATGGCATCACAACCTGCTGCAGTTCGCCGTTATGCCGTAGGATGTGGGTGCGCAGAGTTTCGTGGCGTTGCCGCCAGAGATTGCCAATGCGTTCGATGGCGTCAATATCGAGCTTGCCGCGCAGGCGCAGGGGAACGGCAACGTTATTACCGGTGTTTCCCGGTTCGATCTGATCCAATAGCCACCACTGCTCCTGACCGAATGAGAGCGGAGCATATAACGGAGTGGAGTCAGGCGTCATATGGCTTGATTATGAGGTTGGTTAACTTGCCTGGGATAGATGTTGAGAGAGGGCCGCAATATTGGGATATTCCCACAAAAGTGTCGCGCGCAAATCGTGACCCAGCCATTCGGCCAGGTCGCCGGTGAGCGTGAAAATCGCAATGGAATCGATCCCAAACCCGACAAAAGGCTGGTGAACGTCGATTGCGGAGGTCTCGACCTGCAACTCGGCTGCTAATTTAGATGTGATCCAATCCTGAATTTCCTGGGCGCTATAAGATTGGGTTGAGTTGGAAGTTGCGTTCATTAAAACTTGAGTTTGCAGTTAAATATCAGGCACGCTATCAAGACCTCGGCAGTATATCATACCTTTGCCGTAGGTATTGAAATTTCTGTTGCGAATTGATTTTGGTTGTGACCGCTTATTGCGCGAATAATTCGCTGCAACGATGGTGTTGGATTTTTCCACTGGGGGTGCGGGGTAGGCTACCGGCACGGACCAGTCGCACTTCCCAGGCGCGCACATCGTGCAGCGCGGCAATCTTCATCAAAACGGTGTTTTTAATTTCTTCCTGCTCGCTTGCTTCCAGGCGGGCAAGCTTATCGATTTCAATTATGATTGCCAGTTGCTCCCCGGCATCGGTTTGAACGGCGAACGCGGCGCAGCTTCCGGCCTGGGAATGTGCCTGCGTAACGGTTCGTTCTATATCTTCGGCAAAATGGTTGCGTCCTCCAATGATAATCAGGTTTTTGCTCCGTCCGGTGAGAAACAATTCACCATTACGCAGGAAACCTAAATCGCCGGTGCGCAGGAAAGTTTCAGCCCTATTGGGTAAGCGTCCCTGGAATGTCGCCTGGGTTGCCTCTGCGTTATTCCAATATCCTTTTGCCACACTTGGTCCGGAAATCCACACTTCTCCGATTCTTTCATCGGCTAAAGGTTCTCTGGATTCAGGTTCCACGATACACACCTTGGTTTCATCATCGGCCATGCCGGCACCAACCAATTCACGGTGTTGGTGCTGCACGGTTTGAAAAGTAGGCTGGGCTTTGAAGCCCGTCACGAAGAGGGTGCTTTCCGCTAGCCCATAGCAGGGCAGGAACGCCTCGCGGGTAAAGCCGCTGCACGCGAACGCCTCTGCAAAAGTTTCCAGGGTTTGGGCGCGTATCGGTTCGGCACCGGCAAAGGCGACTTTCCACGACGATAAATCCAGCGTCGCTTTTTGTTGCTCGGTGATTTTCCTGGCGCACAACTCATAAGCGAAATTAGGCCCGCCCGACGTCGTAGCCCGATACTGGCTAACCGCTTGCAGCCAGCGCAAAGGCCGCATCAAAAATGAGGCCGGAGACATCAATGTGACCGGAAAACTACCATAAAGCGGTTGCAAGATGCCACCTATCAGCCCCATATCGTGATAAGGTGGCAGCCAGATAACGCCCTGGCTCTGCGGAGAGTGGTCAAACGCCCGGTAAATGAGATCGGAGTTATGCAGCAAGTTACCATGCGACACCATAACCCCTTTGGGGGAAGCGGTCGAGCCGGAGGTGTATTGCAGGAAAGCGATGCTGTCGTGGTCGAGCGGTGGCAAAGCCGATTGAGTGTCGCCCACAGCAATATCATCCAGGGCAAGATGAAAGGGAGGTGTGCCGATGGCCTGGGCGAGTTCCTGGTGCAGTGGTGCGAGTGAAGCCAGAACCTCGCGGCTCGATAACACGACCGCTGGTTTTGCATCGGCGGCAATGACGAGCAGTCGTTCTTTTTGCTGTTCCAGTCGCGCCGGGTGGGGAGGCAAGAGGGGAATCGCCGGAGTTCCTGCGAAGAGGCAGCCATAGAAGCCCGCGATCAGATCCAGGCCCGGCGGTAACAACAGTAAAACTCGTTCACCGGCCTTGGTTATCTGTTGTAGCCGGGTGCCAATAGCCCGGGCACGGGCCAATAATTCCGTGTAGGAAAGCTGGACAGGTGCTTCCCCGCTCTCACTTAAAAACGTATATAAAGTGGATTCGCCCTGAGTGGCGGCGCGGGTTTCTAATAGTTGGGTGAGCGAAGCGAAATCAGTTGGCTTCATGCGGCAGCGGTTCGGGAGTGGAAGGAATTCAGCACCGAATCGAGAGCAGGGCGCATTTCCAGTTGAATCGGTAGGCCGTCGCGTTGGCGCAGGGTGACGAGAGGCTCCCAATCGACCACATGCGCAGGATCGACGCGCCACTTGAAGCACTGAACCAACGCACCCATAATAAGCTGCACTTCCATCATCGCCAAATGCTTGCCGATGCACAGGTGGCGTCCGCCGCCAAATGGAATATAGGCGTATTTGGGGCG
>DAITOV010000002.1:8255-43255 GCA_036833945.1 Abditibacteriia bacterium | reverse complement strand
GTGCCCTTCGATCTCTATACGGGAAAGCGGCTCGATACCAAGGTTGAGGCGGCTTTTGGCCGTCCGCCTACACCTGGTGCGACTGTGATGGGCGCTGTCTTCCATCTGCACTATGGCTGGTTTGCCGGGAAATGGTCAAAAATACTCTATTGCCTTTCCGGGTTTTTGCCGCTTGGCCTGTTTATCACTGGTGTCTGGATGTGGATCAATAAGAAAAGGAAGCAGGCGCTAAAACACCAACAGGCGTTGCAGAAGAATCAACGAGGCAAAAAGAAAGAACCGGCCACAGTCTGAGACAAACTTCTGCAGCGAACATGTGGCGTAGGACAAATGTCGTAAGACACGAATTTAAAAGAGGAAAAACAACATCATGAAAAAGAATCAACTCTTCAGCTTATTGGGAATCGGAGCCGCTTTGTTAGTTCCAATTACCTCGGCCAATGCTCATTTTCTGTGGGGGAGTGTGACCGAGGGCGCAGATCGCTCTTATCGCATGACGATCAGCGAAACGCCGCTTGAAGCCGACGATGAACATTTGGAAGAAGCCCGCGATACAAGTGCCTGGGTCGTTGGTGGCAAGAATCTTAAATTGAACTTGCAGGAAGGTTTTCTTGCTGCTCCCCTGGCTGCAGCCGATCAGGTTGTAGCGGCCGGTTTCAGTTGGGGAGTTTTTCCCGATAAGGAAAAGAAGCCTTATCTGCTCGATCTCTATGCCAAAACCGCTGTGACAGAAGCGGCTGCCGCGCAGTCGGCTAATCTGCCGGTGGAAGTCTTCGCACGCCGCGAGGGCAAAAATTTCGTCGCTACCGTTAAAAGCTTCGACAAGGTGCTGGACAAAGCCCAAGTCGTTGTGACCACACCCGATAGCAAGGAAGAGAAAAGCTTGCTTACCGACAAGAAAGGCAATGTCACCTTCCCTTACACTACAGCCGGACTCTACACTGTGCGCGCGATTTACGTCGTAACGCCCCGTTCGGGTGCCCACGACGGTAAGCGCTACGAAACGGTGCATGCTTTCAGCACCCTCACATTTCCCGTTGCTCGTTAAACA
This sequence comes from Abditibacteriia bacterium, assembly GCA_036833945.1. Lineage (GTDB taxonomy): Bacteria > Armatimonadota > Abditibacteriia > Abditibacteriales > Abditibacteriaceae > DAITOV01. The sequence goes on along the minus strand of DAITOV010000002.1, from coordinate 42,204 downwards.
TTGGGCTTTTCATTTCCTCAAAAATAAATGGCGAAGCGGATTCAATTCCGCTTCGCCATTTATTTATTCCTGAAATTGCCTTTAACCAACTTTAAGCAGTTCCACTTCAAACACCAATGTCGCGTTGGGCGGAATGGCTCCACCGGCACCTTGAGCGCCGTAGCCCAAGTCCGGCGGAATTACCAGTTTGCGCTTGCCGCCTTCTTTCATACCGGCCACGCCCTGGTCCCAGCCCTTAATCACTTCACCGGCACCCAGGTTGAAGCTGAAAGGCTCGTTGCGGTCGTAAGAGGCATCGAACTTGGTGCCGTTGGTGAGTGTGCCGCGATAATGCACGGTTACCTTCTGGCCGGCTTTGGCTTCCTTGCCGCTGCCCACTTTAATGTCGGTCTTCTTCAGTTCCGTGACGTCGGCAATCGGAGCCGCAGGTGTGGCGGGTTTGGTATCGGCTGGCTTGGCATCGGCGGAATGGTCGTGGCCATCACCTTCGGAATGCCCGTGGCCGTCATCTGCCGAGTGGTCGTGTCCGTCGCCTTCGGAATGGCCGCCATCGGCTGAGTGGTCGTGCCCGTCGCCTTCAAAATGTTCACCGGCAGCATGTGTCTGGGGTGCTTCACTGCGCTGAGTCAGCGCCATTGCGCCGATCAAGACGGCTAATACGGCCAGAATGATGAGTTTCTTTTTGTCCATTGCGTAGTAAATTCTATCCTTTAAATAAGATTATGCACAAACATCTGTGCTTCGATTTCGTAAGTATGAAACGGATTACGAAGCTCCAGGTGCCGATCTTTATCCAGACGCACCCAATCCCAGTCGATGAGGTAGCGGTTCCAGCCCTGTTTAATGAGTTCTTCGATCACCAGCGCGCGTCCTTTGGCCCGGGTGTCCTGGGGTGGGGTGGTGGTGGCTTCGCGCAGACGCTCGTCGGTGCAAACGCGGCGCATCGCGCCCATTTCCTCCAGCCCGGCGTAGAGGCTGGTTTGCGGGTTGATATTGTGATATTCCATATCCAGCGAATGCAGAATATCATTGTCCCAGCCCACATTCTCGCTCTCCATGAAGGTTTCGAGCATCTGCTTTTTGGCGACCCAATCGAGCCGGTCGGCTAATTGCATGGGGTCGGTTTCGAGGCCGTCCAACACTTCTTCCCAGGCGACCAGTGCCTCGTCGGTCTGTTCGTCCTTGCCTTTGAGGAATTGCTGGCAGGCACCGAGATAGATACGCTGCAAGTCGATGGCGCTGATGGTTTTGCCGTCGGCCCGTTCCACCAGCCAGCGGTAACTACCGTCGCGCGAGACACTTTTGAGCGCGGCCAGCGGGTCGTCCAGGCGCACGATATTAGGCAGCACCTTCATATCGAGCAGATCGAGCGTGAGGCAGGTGGTGGCAATTTTGAGCCACATTGCATACTCGCTCATATTCGGCTCGCCGTAGAGCACGTGCAGGCGGTGCAGGTCGGAGTAGTCGTAATACGAATCACGTTTGGGGTTGATGATGGCGCGGTTGAAGCGCACGCGACTCGAAACCGTGTTCACGATGTGGTCGGCGCGTTGCGAGAGTTGGAAATCCACTTCGTCGTCGATTTCCACGCCGTAGAAATCGGCCACCCACATGGTGTCCACGTCGTATTCGCCGACGTTCATGACGTTACGACGAAAATCGGTGCGGTTGAGCTTGTGCCCACCCACGCGGCCCACCCCGGCGAAAATCTGCCGCGTCACCAGAAACGGCATCAGCAGGGTAAGGCTGCCGCGAAACGCCCCGGCGGAAATATCGACCAGATAGTTCTCATGGCAGCCGAAGGTGTGCCCGCCGAAGTGGTCGATGCTGTTGGCATAGAATGCCACGTCGTCGGTGAGATCGAGCTCTTCGAGCAGGTCTTGCAAAATCAACCGCCCGGCGCGGTCGTAGGCCACCACGTCTTTCCAATTCACGCATTCGGGCGTGGCATACTCCTCGTGCGAACCCACCGCATCCACATACAGCCTGCCGCCGTTGCGCAAAAAACCACCCGACCGCGCCGGTTCAAAAGCGTAGTCGCGCGCATGTAAATCGAGCAAGCCCAGCTTCTTGCGTAAGAAAGCATGGTCTTTCACCGCTTCGACAATGCGTTCACTCGAAGCCCGCGAAATGCCAGCGCTGTTGGTGCGCACCATACAACCAAATTCCGTCTCTATCCCGACAATGCGTTGTTCCATTTGAATTTTATTTAGCCACAGATTGGCACAGATTACACAGATTGTGGGCCGAAGTAACTATCGGGCCATACGTTTAATTTGAAGGCTGGCTGCGCCGAAGTTGAGGATGAGGCCCAACTTGAGGCCGGTTGTTTTGAGGTAGCTGAGGAGTTGGGCTTTATGAACATCCTCAATAGCGCGTGTGGCTTTAAGCTCTATCAGGATTTGGTTTTCCACAACTATATCCGCAACATACTGTCCCACCAAAATTCCTTGATAGTAAACAGCCAAAGCCCTTTGTTGCTCGGCTAATAGTCCCGATTTTTGTAATTCAATAGATAGGGAGTTCTCGTAAACCTTTTCTAAAAAACCTGGCCCCAATGTCGTATGGACTTTCATTGCAGCCCCGATAATACGATCCGTAATGGGAGTCAACGCATCTAAATTATCACTATTGATTGCAGGCATAAATAATAAATTCTTTCTTTTTACGCTGTTCCAGCCATCTCAATTCCTACAACCCAATCTGTGTAATCTGTGTCAATCTGTGGCTAATTCAGCCGTTTCCAAAAGCCGAAACTTACTCTCACGCGGTGTGTTGCGTTCGAGGATAGCGGCTTCGATGCTGCCTTCTTTCAATGCCTCTTCTAAAGCATCCGTGGCCTCATCGCCGGTTCCTGCGGCTCCGGCGCGCCAGGCGTTGCGGGCGCGGTCGAGGGCGGTAGATAAGTCGGGGACGTCGGTATGTTTTTCCAACTCTGCGCGCATGGCGTCTTCGGCGGCGGTGCTCCCGGCGGCGAAGGCGAAGTGGGAGCTGTTGGAGAATTCACCGTCGTAGTTGAGGATGAAAAACGCGTCCTGCTCGGGCGTTTTGCCCACTTCGGCGAAGATGGCGCGCAGCACGTGCGGGCTGGTCATGGGGTCGGAGAAGGTGCGCTTGATAGCCGGGGAGATGGCAAAGCCCACTAATCGCTGAATCGAAACGTCGTCCGGCGAGCGGGTGAAGCCTTCTTGATGTGCAAAGTCGATGGCGGCCAACCGCACCGCTTCCACATCGGCCTGTGCGCCGATGGCCGAATACATCAGTTGGTCGTAAATCTCGAACACCTTGCGTTGCGTGCGTTTAACCGTAAAAAGCAGCACGCCGTTATCATAAGACAGCCCGACAACTGGCGCGCCGGATTTCAGGCGTTCTTCGACATATTCAGCGCGATGGGCGATGGATTGGTTGAAATCGTAGGGGCTGTACATAGTGAGAATCTATTTCCTGATTTGTAATTCATTTTTCAACCCGGGATAATGTCTGAGTGCATCTGTAATCCGAAGATTTTTATCATGCACATTAATTACCAAGCAGCGGGTAGGCTTTTTCGTGCGTGGGTCTAATACCAATTCGAATGAAATGCCTTTACCGAAAGAATCATAAATACCGATATTCCTTTTTAAGTGCGCATTGCGATAAGTAGCTGCTAATTTGAGCGTAGGGAAACTGCGCATAATTTGGGCAGCGCTACTTTTCACTGAAAGCCCGTTAGATGTGCGAAAAGATGCGTCACTTGAGCGAAGAACTCTTAGCTGTAAGACCTTTGTTTTGTGATTTGGAATTACAAAGGCATCCATCCATGTAGCTTTGCCAGGACGTTTAGGCGAAGATGCAATCCAATCAATCCAGTGTGGCGTTAAAGTTTTATCCTTGGCAGCGTGGCCCTTAATCTCAGGCATTTTGCTTCCGATGGTCCATTGCCCCAGACTTTTGCCTGGCACAATGAGAGTCGATGCAAAAACCGTTGTCGTAAGAAATGTTAAAAAGCATAAAACGCTAATACGCACTGAAAATTGAATAGTCATTAGCGTAGGGAATCTGCTTCGACTCTCTCGGCACGGACCGGCGGCATCGCTTTGAGTACGCCGTCTTCCATCTGGCGCAGCACGTCTTTCATCTGGTCGGCGTCGAGATTCAAAATGCCTTCGCGGGTCACGGCTTTGGCGGCGGGGAGGATTTTGGAATAACCGCCGGTCGCGGCGTCGAGGTCGGCGGCAATGTCGAGCAGAATCAGGCATTCACGCAGGGCTTCTTGCAAATCCATCTCGGAGAACGGTTTTTTGGTGCGCACGATATAGTCGAAGCTGCCGCGAATCGCGGCGCTGCCGCTACCGGCGGCGCCGAACTCGCTACTCTCGAAGCGCGCGCCCATGCCGTCATAAAAGAAAATGCGGCCTTCGTCGTTCTGGGTGTCGAAAACCGAGAGGACCGGAATGAAGGCGCCGATGCCCTGCATCATCATCGGCACGTTCTGCGCGATGCGCTTGGAAACCTCGGCCAATTTGCCTTCCAGGCTCATCGGCTGCAGTTGGCTGCGCTGGTAGTATTTAAAGGCGTGGCGCAGGTAGCGCGCCACTTCGATCGAAGTCGCAAACGAGCCGGAGATGGAGAGCAGGGTATGGTCGTCCAGGGCCAGGATCTTCTCAGCCCGGTCATACATCACGCCCATACCCGCCGTGGCGCGACGGTCGGCCACATTCAGCACGCCGTCCTTATATTTCACTGCAATAACGGTGGTGCCGTGGGTATCGAACGTCGAATCGGCACCAGCCTGCGAAGTGGGCGGCGTCGGCAACGAAACCAACCGCGAAAAATCACCCGGAGAAAAAGTGTTCATTGTTTTATGAACCACAGAGAACACAGAGGATACAGAGAAAAAGAAGGTGGGGTCATACTTAAATGCATGATCACGCCTTCAAAAAATTCTCTGTGACCTCTGTGTCCTCTGTGGTGAATTTACTCACCCGAACGCTGGCGATAGCGCTTTGCCTGTTCGGGGTCGACGCGTTTCATACGTTCGAGCAATTGGCGGGTATCGGGGCGATTGACTTTCGGGGCGGAAGGGCCGTCGCCGCTATCGCCGGGCTTTTGCAACGGTTCGGAAGGTAAAGGACGGCGCAAAGTCTCGTCGGCTTGAAAGAAATTCATGATTACTCCTTCAATTTTCGGTTCACCGCAGAGGACGCGGAGGACGCAGAGAAAATATCGATAGATAGAAGGCTTGGCCCGGTGGGGCGTTCCGTTCTAAATTTGAGATGGCTGCTCACTTGATAAAATAGGACGGTCCTATTTCTTAAAGATAGTTTATGCCTCGCGCAAAAGTGCCGCCACGTCCCGCAAATTTTCGGCAGATTCAAGACGGGCCGCTAAAGTTACGTAATCGGCCAATGTTTCCGGCAGTGGCAGGCGATATTGCACGCCGTTTTCCTCGGCCAGCACCGCGCCCCAGGAGATGGACTTGATTCTGTTGGAAAAACGCCGCACCAGCACGCCGCGTAATGCGGCGCGCGTATTGGCGGGTGGGGTGGAGCGTGCGGCTTCGATTTCTTCCTCGCTCACCAGCGTCTGCATGGCACCGCTTTCTACCAGGCCGTAATAGAGCGAGGTTTCCGGGTCTACGTCGTGATAAGCCAATTCGATGCTTTGCAAAGTTTGCACGTCGCGTTGCCAGTCGAGCCTTTCGGCGGCCACGAATTCATCGAGTAGCATTTTTTTTGCAACCCAGTCGAGCCGGTCGTGCAGCGCGAACGGATCGTTTTGGAGGGTGTCTAACGTGCTTTGCCATTCTTCTAATATCCAGGACGCACCGGGCAATTCCAGTTTTTGAATCGCCTCAAGATACCGGCGCTGCACGTCGATGGCCGAAATACTTTGCCCGTTCTCATCTTCAACCAGCCAGCGGTAACTGGTGTCGCGCGAAATTTGCTTGATGGCCTGCACCGGGTTCTTCAGCACCGGCGCACCGTTCCAGCCGCTTTCGATGAGCATCACGACAAGGTTGGTCACGCCCACGCGGAGCGCGGTGGCATATTCGCTGAGGTTGGCGTCCCCGGCAATAACGTGCAGGCGTCGGCACAGCCGGGCGTCGCCGTGGGCTTCGTCGCGCGTATTCACCAAAGGCCGGTTCGCCAGGGTATCGACGCTCTGCAACACGTTGAAGAAATCGGCGCGCTGGGAAAGTTGGTAGGTGGCCTGGGCGTTTTTCTCTTCGCAGCCCACTTTTCCTGCTCCGGCATACAGGATGCGAGTCGCCAGGAATGGGGCGAGGGCGGCGACTACCTGTTCCCACGGCACTTCGCGGCGCAGCAGATAGCTTTCATGAGTGCCGTAGCTGGCACCGTGGTAGTCGGAGTTGTTCTTGAAAATGGAAATCGCGTGCCCACTTTGCGCGGAATACTCACGGGCGCATTCGAGCACGATGCGTTCTCCGGCTTTATCGTGGGCCACCAGGCTGCGCAGGTCTGCGCATTCGGGGGTGGAATATTCGGGGTGGCCGTGGTCGTTGTAGAGGCGCGCTCCGTTGGCAAGCACATGGTCGCAGCGGTCTTCCTCGGGCGAGGTGGCGCGTTCGCCGGGCTTATCGAACTGGGCGTCGGTGACGTCCTGGGTGAGATGGCGCACATGAAAGCCGCGCATATCGTTGCGCGGGTCTTCGGATTTATAATTCCACGGTGCGGCGTATGGGCCACGATAGGCTTTCACCAGTTCGCGCGAAGCGGTGATGAGCTTGCTGGCGTCGTGGTTTTCCACCGCGATGCCGTATTCGGTTTCGATTCCAAAAAGAGAATTCACAAGGCAAAGGTTATCACCGAAATTCGTCGGCGCGCAGTTTGCCCTGTTTGCCATTGCTTGAACTGTCGCCAACGTTCAGGGAAAATATGAATTCAATCTGGCGTTGAATTTTGGAGGATAATCCGATGAAAAAATTTGCTGCTGTTTTAGGCGTAACCGGAATGCTCGCTGTGAGTGCTGTTGCCCAGGACCCGGGTATGGCTCCTGACCCCGGCGCTCCCGGTGACATGACTGTCACGACGACGACCACCACCGGAGTCCCCACCGCCGATCCGGCGATTGTGGGCGCTGAAGAAGCAACAACCCTGCCCGCAACCGGCGGCGCGCCCATTGCAATGGCTTTGGCCGGTGCTCTCACTGCAGGAAGCGCTTTCTTCCTGCGTCGCAAACTGAGCTAAATTCAATGCAAAGATAAACATAATGCCGGTGCCGCTTCCAAGCGCACCGGCATTTTGCATTCCTTTTTCTTGAATTAACCACAGATGAACACAGATGGACACAGATAAAGTTTTGGTTTGTGAAACGCACCTCCTCGCTTTTATTGACAAAGCGAACTTAATTGTTTGGAGATAAACGTAACCCCAATCCAGAAATCATCCGTGTTTATCTGTGTTCATCTGTGGTTAATTTAAGATTGGTTTTTATGTCGAAGCAAGTGCTGCGTTCTTTCTTGGGGTTGGTGATGGTGGCCGGTATCGCCCTCGCCCTGTGGCCGCTCGGGCAGAGCGTGTATGCCAATTGGAGTCAGCAGCAGTTGCGGGCCGAATGGGAGCAGAGCAGCCAAAAAAGCGAACTGGCACAGCCGAAAAAGGCATCGGCTTCGCCTTCCATTGCCAAACCAAAAATCGAACAGCCCCGGGCTAAATGGCCCAAGACTCGTCTGGTCATTCCCGATGCCGATGTCGATGTCATCGTGCTCGATGGTTGGGACGACAACACCCTCAAACGCGCACCGGGCCACTGGCCGTCTTCAGCGCTGCCGGGCCAGGCGGGAAATTGCGCTATCGCCGGGCACAGTAATGTCTATGGCTCGCCGTTCTATAAAATCAACGGCTTGCAGCCCGGCGCGCCGATTGAACTGCGCACGCCACAGGGCACTTACCTCTATCGGGTGCTGGAAGTCAAAAGCGTGGTCGATACCGATACTTCGGTGATCCAGCCCTCCACCGACCCCCAAATGCCGCCGCTGCTGACGCTGGTTACTTGCACGATTCCCCGCACCCTGCATCGCGTCGTGGTATCGGCTTCACTCGAACCTGCTTCCTGAACTCCCATGTTTTTCTCCTTCGTTCTTCATAACCACCAACCGGTTGGGCAGGTGCCGTGGGCTTTTGCCGATGCGTGGCGCGAATCGTATCAGCCATTTCTCGAAACTCTGGTCGATTTTCCTGGTGTCAAGGTAGGGCTGCATTTCTCGGGGCCTTTGCTCGACTGGCTGGCCGCCGAACAGCCCGCCACAGTGGCGCTGGTGCGCGAGTTAGCCGGGCGCGGGCAGGTGGAAGTGTTGTGCGGCGGATATTACGAACCGATTTTCGTGATCTGGCCGCAGGAAGACGGCCTGGCACAGATTGCCCGTTCCCAGGCTCGAGTGCAAGAGTTGTTCGGGACCACGCCGCGCGGCCTGTGGCTCACCGAACGGGTGTGGGAGCCGCAGTTAGCCGACTGGTTCACGGAAGCGGGGGTGGAATATACGCTGCTCGATGGCACCCTGTTCGAGGCGGCGGGGCTGGCCCAGGCGCAGACGCACGGCGCGTTTCAAATCGCGGACTCGGCGCTGAAAGTGTTCCCCATCAATCGCAGCATGCGCGATCTCATTCCGTGGCACGAACCGCATGAAACCATCGCCTATTTGCGCCATGTCCATGAAACCGAAGGCCCCAACGCTCACGTGCTGTTTGGCGATGACGGCGAGAAGTTCGGTGCCTGGCCGGGCACGCACGAATGGGTTTTTGAAAACGGTTGGCTGCGCCGCTTTTTCGAGGCATTAGAAGCGCAAAGCGACTGGCTGCAAACCATCACTCCCGGCGGTTACCTGAAAAACCACGCCCCCTTGCAAACCGTGGCGTTAGAAGCCGGTTCTTACCCTGAGATGCAGGAGTGGTCGGGCGGCAACTGGCGCAATTTCTTGAAGCGATACCACGAAAGCCACGATATGTTCGAGGAGGTGCGGCGCACGCGCGAATCGGTGCCCCAGGAAGGCAAAGCCTACGAGGCGGTGCTGCGGGCGCAATCGAACGATGCCTACTGGCATGGGGTGTTCGGCGGCTTATATCTCAAGCATTTGCGTCAGGCGGTTTATAGTGAATGCGCCGGGGCACGCCGTATCTCACATCGCGATGAAATCGAGGGAGAATGGAACGAGATCGACGTTATCCTCGATAACGGGCATATTCGGCTGGGCGCGCGGGCAAGTGGCGGTCATTTGTTCATGCTGACGCACGCTCAAACCGGCCATAATACCCTGGCGACGTTGCGGCGCTATGCCGAGCCTTATCAAAATGAAGAGGCAATCGTCGATTGGTATGGACGGGGAGCGTTGCTGGATCATTTCTTCGGCGAGGATGTAACGCCGGAGCAATTTGCCAGCGCCCGCTTTGGCGAAGAAGGCGATTTCGTTGGGGAAGAGTGGCAAATCGAAACGTTGTCGGGAGAAAGTGGCGCCCAACTCTATTTGCGCCGCGAAGGCGGCGTGTGGCACGAGGGCGTTTTTTCGCCGCTGGCGATTGAAAAGATAATCACGCTGGAACTGGGCGCAGACGCTGTGCAGGTGGAGTATCGCTTCCACAATCCAGCCGAAGCGCCGCTGGAACTGTGGTGGGGCATGGAGTGGAACGCCGTGCTCAGCGGCGCGCAGTTGCCCGAGCGATATTACCAAGCCGGAGAAGACGATGAAAAACGTTCGCTTGAAGAACCAGACGAGTTCGGCGCGCTAAATCAGGCTCGCATGGTCGATGAGTGGTTGGGTCTGCAAATCCAGTGGCAATTTCCCGCTGATGTCGCTTTGTGGCATGTGCCGATTGAAACCGTATCGCAAAAAGAAGGCGGAGAAATCGAGCGCAACTATCAACAATCGGCGCTGGTCTTTCATCAAAAGTTGAATCTAACCGCTGATGGCGAATATCGCACGAAGTTCCGGGTGAATTTGGAAAAGAAAACGAATACTAACCGACATAATTAACCACAGATAAACACAGATGAACACAGATTTTTTTAGAGCTTAGAGCGTTTAGAAAAAGTCTTTTTTGACGTATTTTCTTTGTCTCGGAACCCCTTCTGAATAACTTTATTATGCCCGAGATCGGGCAAGATGAGGTCATTTTCAGGGTAAATGAGAGGTTCGTAGACGTTCTGGCGGACTTTTTCTAAACGCTCTTAGATCTTGGAACTTAGATCTTAGGGGGAGGCATGGCAGAACGAGAAGTCTCACTCCTAAGTTCTAAGCTCTAAAATCTAAGTTCTGTCGTTCTCATCTGTGTTCATCTGTGGTTAATTTAATTCAATATTGTGAAGCTCAAGAAGAGGAACAAATTTAATATATGGTTGCTTTAAAACAGAAGAAAGTTTTGTGGGCAGGGTTGGCATTCACTGCCGTTCTGGCTGGAACGCTGGCATTGAGTGGATGTAAAAATGAAGAGCAAGCTGGCGAGGGAATCGCGGCTAACACCGGTCCGAAAACCATTAAACTCGGTGTGACATCGGGCATGACCGGCGGCACTGCCACCTATGGGCAGAGCATGTATCGTGGTGTCCAGCAGGCTGTCGATGAAGTCAATGCCAAAGGCGGCGTAAACGGTAAGAAAATCGAATTGCAGGTCGAAGACAACGGAGGCAAGGCCGATCAGGCGGTGACGGTGGCCCAGAAGCTGATTTCTTCGGACAACGTTCTCGCAATCATAGGCGACTTGCTTTCGTCTTGTTCGCTGGCAATTGCGCCCATCTGCCAGAAAGAGCAAATTCCGATGGTCACCCCCACGTCCACCACGCCCGAAGTGACCTCCAAAGGCAACTACATTTTCCAGACCTGCTTCGACGACGGATTTCAGGGACGGGTAGGGGCACGCTTTGCAATGCAGCACCTTAAGGTTAAAAAGGTAGCGGTTCTCATCGATAACAAAAGCGACTACTCCCGTGGTTTGGCCAAGGCGTTCACCGAAGAGTTCAATAAAAACGGCAAGGTCGTGGCGATGGCCTACTACGCGGCGGGAGACAGCGATTTCCGTCCACAGTTGACCAGCATTAAAGGTAAGAAACCCGAAGCATTGTTCATCCCGGGATACTACACCGAAGTAGGATTAATCGCCCAGCAGGCACGCCAATTAGGCATCAAGCAACCGATGTTCGGTGGCGATGGTTGGGAGTCTTCCAAACTGGCCGAAATCGGAAAAAGCGCCGTAGAGGGAGCATACTTTTCGACGCATTATTACGCCGAGAACAACAACCCCTTAGTGCAGAAGTTCGTGGCGGATTACAAGAAAAGAAATAACGACGTAGCGCCCGATACGCTGGCTGCCCTTGCCTATGATGCTACTTTAATTATGGTGGATGCCATTAAGAAGAGTGGAGTCACCAACGCCAGTGCTGCCAGCCGCAGCAAACTGCGCGATGCCCTGGCAAAGACCAGGAATTTTTCCGGTGTGACCGGGAATATCTCGATGGACGAGAAGAGGAAAGTCGTTAAACCCGCCATCATGTTGCAGGTGAAGAATAAGAAATTTGCTTATGTGACGACGATTAAGCCATAACAGAGCAGCTATTCTCAAAAACTGTTACACAAATAGCCTGTTCTTATGTTAAAATTCGCGCGTTAAGGTATCCCAAATATATTTCAGAAACGGAGAATTGAATGCAGAAGTCTAAGCAGTGGTTGAAAGCCCTGGGCCTCGTGTCGTTGGCTGGCGCGCTGGCGCTGAGTGGATGTAAAAACGAAGGTGGTGCGACAGGCGGCGGCACTGCAGAAAGCAGCGAAACCATCCCGCTCGGCCTCTATACCTCCATCACTGGCTCGGGTGCTACTTACGGCAAGAATACCGAAGCCGGTATCCGCATGGCGATCGATGAAGTTAACGCCAAGGGCGGCATCCTCGGCAAGCAGGTGACGTTGCAGGTGGAAGATAACAACGGCAAGCCCGATCAATCGGCCACCGCTGTGCAGAAGCTCATCTCCTCCGACAAAGTTTTGGTCGTCATGGGCGACTTCATGTCCTCCAACACCCTGGCCGCCGCTCCGATCTGCCAGAACGCCAAAGTGCCGTTGGTTTCGCCTTCGGCCACCAACGCCGAAGTCACCAAGAAGGGCGACTACGTTTTCCGCACCTGCTTCGTCGACTCCATCCAGGGCGTCGTGGACGCTCGTTTTGCCAAGGACCACCTCAAGGCCAAGACTGCCGCTTTGTTGATCGATAACAAGAGCGATCACTCCCGTGGCATTGCTAAATTCTTCGAAGACGAATTCAAAAAGGGTGGCACAATCGTTTCGACCGTTTACTACAGCGGTGGCGATGCCGATTTCCGTCCGCAGTTGACCAACATCAAGGGCAAGAACCCCGACGTTATCTACATGCCCGCTTACTACACCGATGCCGGTGCCATCGCCAAGCAGGCCCGTGAACTGGGCCTGAAGCAGGCTTTGCTGGGCAGCGATGCCTGGGATTCCCCGATGCTGGTGAAAATCGGCGGCAAGGCGATTGAAGGTGGCTACTTCTCCACCCACTATTCGCCCGACAGCACCGACCCGCGCGTGAAAGAGTTCGTTGCCAACTTCAAGAAAGTCAACAACGGCGAAGCTCCCGACTCGCTGGCCGCCACCGCTTACGATGCCGCCAAAATCGTTCTGGCTTCCATCGAGAAAGCCGGTGCCACTTCGGTGACCGAAGAGAATCGTAAGAAGGTGCGCGACGCTCTGGCCACCACCACCGATTTCCCGGGCGTCACCGGCGACATCACCATCGATAAAGACCGCAACGTCACCAAGCCGCTGGTTCTGGTGCAGGTCAAAGACGGCAAGTTCGCCTACGTCTCCACCGTAAAGCCGTAAACGGCAGGTAATGGGTTATGGGTGATAGGTAATTAGGTGGGTGGGCATTATTCCCATGACCTATCACCTATGACCCATAACCTGTCTTTCTCATGCAGCTCATTCAACAGCTCCTTAACGGCCTCACCCTGGGCGCGATCTATGCCCTGATCGCCCTTGGCTACACCATGGTTTATGGTGTCTTGCGCCTCATCAACTTCGCTCACGGCGATGTCTACATGCTGGGTGCCTATGCCGGAATGTTCGCGGCCGGTTGGTTCGGCGTGAATCGGGTGATCGAAAGTGGTTCGTTTCCGGGGCTGTTTCAGATTGTGCTGGTTTTCCTGGCGGCGATGGTAATCTGTGCTATCGTCGGCATGCTCATCGAGCGTTTTGCTTACCGTCCGCTCCGCAACTCATCCCGCCTGGCGGTGCTCATCACTGCGATTGGGGTTTCGATGTTGCTGGAATATGGCGGACAGGCCGTTTTCTCTCCCGACCCTCGCCAGTTCCCGCCCCTGGTGCCGCCCACGATTCTGATGGGCGACGACCAGGTTGCCATTACGCTGGTGCAAGTGCTCATCGTCGTGGTGGCGTTTGCATTGATGCTGGCCTTGCAGTTGATTATCAGTAAGACCAAAGCGGGCCGCGCCATGCGCGCCGTTTCGCACGACCGGGTTGCCGCTTCGCTGATGGGCGTGAATATCAACGCCATCATCTCCTTTACTTTCGCCCTCGGTTCGGCCCTGGCGGCGGCGGGTGGCGTGCTGAACTCGCTTTACACTCCTAAAATCGATCCGCTCATCGGCCTCATGATCGGCATGAAGGCTTTCGTCGCCGCCGTGTTAGGCGGCATCGGTTCCATTCCCGGCGCAGTGCTGGGGGGCTTGTTGCTGGGCTTTGCCGAAACCGCGACGGTGGCCGCCGGTAAGTCTGAATATCGCGACGCTATTGCTTTCGCGGTGCTGATCGGGGTGTTGTTATTGCGTCCGACCGGGATACTGGGTAAGACCAAAGCAGAAAAAGTTTAATGTCTAGGTGCGTCTTCCCCTCTTCTCGTTTGGCTTCTTGTGCCATTAGCAAAGACTTGCCAAACCTGCGGCAAATCCGCAGACTTGCTGCGCTTTCCTTTGTTTCCAATAATCCATGACTCTTGCACCCGCCGATTCCCAAACACCAAGATTCTCTGCCGCTGCGACCTGGGCGATTCGCCTGGTTATGGGTATTCTCCTGATTGCGGCGTTGCTCGGCGCGCAGTACTTCATAGCAGAACGTATTAACGACTATGTCGCCCGCATCATTTTGCTGGTCGGCATGAACATTATCCTGGCCGTTAGCTTAAACCTGATCAATGGCATAACCGGCCAGTTTTCTCTGGGCCATGCCGGGTTCATGGCGGTTGGTGCCTATGTTTCAGGCGTGGTCAGCTTCTATATCGGCCCGCGCCTGGGTCTGCCCGATCCTCTGCTACTGACATTAGCTATCGCGGCTGGAGCTTTGGCTGCAGCCTTTGCCGGTTGGCTGGTGGGTTTGCCCAGCTTGCGTTTGCGCCGCGATTACTTGGCCATCGTGACGCTGGGATTTGCCGAAATCATTCGCGTGGTGATTACCACCATTGAAGAAGTCGGCGCTGCCCGTGGCTTTAACGGCTTGCCGGTGCTGGTGAACTTTGCCTGGATATATGGCGCTGTCTTCTTGTGTATCCTGGTGGCACGTAACCTGGCCAGTTCGAAAATAGGCCGTGAAATGCGCGCCGTGCGCGATGACGAAGTCGCTGCCGAAGCCATCGGCATCAATACGACCCGGGTCAAGGTAGTGGCTTTTGTATTCTCATCGCTTTTGGCCGGTGTGGCCGGTGCCCTGCAGGCCCATTTCAACGGTTCGGCACACCCCGATTCTTTCGGCTTCTTGCGTAGCGTGGAAATTGTCGTGATGGTGGTGTTGGGCGGCCTTGGCTCCATCAGTGGTGCTGCAATTGCTGCGATTATCCTGACATTGCTCGAAAATGTGTTGCGCAGCGTGAACGGCGTATTCATGGTTGCCGTTCTTCTCATTGTTTTTGCGGTGATAGTCACTTTCCCCAAACACAAACCGGCGATGCAGAAAAATCTTCTGTCCGCATGGCGTTGGCTGCTGGGGCCGGTGCTTTTCGGCATCGTGCTCGCGGCGGGCTATTTTCAGGGTTACAGTTGGCTTTCGTCCAACATCTCCTCGATGCGGTATGTTATTTATGCATCGATTCTCATCATCTTGATGCTGCTGCGTCCGCAAGGTTTGCTGGGACGCAGTGAACTCGCCTTACCGCGTCTGCGCCGTTTCAGGAACGAAACCGCCGCCGAGCCGGTGTTGTAATAATAGAAAATATCGAGTCGTGGAGCTTGCTATGAAATCATCTCGTGTACTTAAATACGGACTACTAACAGCCGGTTTGGCCCTGGGATTAGCCGGTTGTGGCGGCGGGGGCACCTCTGCCCCGGCCACGACTTCGGACAACTCAGCCTCAACCGAAAAATTTAAAGTGGCTCTCGTCACCCCCGGCGATGTGAACGATCAGGGTTGGAACCAACTGGCTTACGATGGCTTGAAGGGACTGGAAAAAGACGGCGCGCAGATTTCACACCAGGTCACCAAAAGCCCGGCCGACCAGCAACCGGCTTTGCGCGACTTTGCCGACCAGAAATACGACCTCATTCTTTGCCACGGCTTTGAATATGGCGAGCGCGCCAAGGAAGTCGCCAAGAATTTCCCCGACGCCAAATTCGTCGTGGTGGGTGGTAACGTGAAGCAGGAACCGAATGTTGCCACCATTGTTCCCAAGTTGGAAGATGCGACTTACCTGCTGGGTATGGCGGCAGGTGGCCTCACCAAAACCGGTAAAATCGGCCTGATCGGCGGTATGGACTTGCCGGTTATCAAATCCACCTTCGATGCCTTTGAGTTGGGTGCCAAAGCCGTCAATCCCAAGGTCAAAATCATCACCAACTACGTCGGCAACTTCGAAGACCAGAACGCCGGTAAAGAAGCCGCCAAAGGCATGATCGCCCAGGGCGCCGACCTCCTCTTCCACAACGCCGACCAGGCCGGAAAGGGCATGTTCGTCGCCGCGCAGGAAGCGGGCGGTAAAGTGATGGTCTTCGGCTCCAACCGCGACCAGAACTCCGTCGCGCCCGACATCACTCTCGGCAGCGCCATCATCGACATGCCACGCGCCTTTGGTGAAGTGGTTGCCGATGTGAAAGACGGAAAATTCAAAGCCGAATTCCGCGAGTTGAACCTGGGTAACGATGACATCGCCGTGCGCTGGAACGATAAGCTCAAGCACAAAATTCCGGCAGCCTTGCTGAAGAAGATTGATGAGGCGGCTGCTGATATTAAAAGTGGGAAGCTGAAGATTAAGCGCAACGTTTAGTGGGAGTTGGGAGGTAGGAGTTGGGAGATGGAGGCAACCAAAGCATAACTCCTCCCCCTCAGGGGGAGGTTGGGTGGGGGATTTCGGAAGTTTTAATCATCTAAAATATATTGATGAGAGCCAGCCGTTGTAGGGCATGGCGTGCCATGCCCGGAAACTTCATGCAAGGACGGTCGCGTAGCACACGATCAAGGCGATGGAAAACACAATGCCAGAAGACAACCATTTCACCTCTTCCGCGCCCCCTCCATCTCCCCCCTCCCATCTCCCCCCTCCCATTCTCCACCTCCACAAAATCACCAAAAACTTCGGCTCCTTTCGCGCTTTGAATGAAGTCGATTTCACCGTAAGCCCCGGCGAAATTGTCGGCCTCCTCGGTGAAAACGGAGCCGGTAAAAGTACGCTCCTTTCCATCGTCGGCGGCAACCTCGCTCCCAGTGCCGGAGAGTTGCAATGGCGCGGAAACCCGGTTCGTTTCACTTCCCCTCGCGACGCTACTCATCTTGGCATCGGTATCGTCCACCAACATTTCGCACTGGTGCCGGGGTTTACCGTAGCCGAAAACGTCGCCCTGCAAGCGCCGCGCGCCGCTTTTGTTTTTAACGAAAAAGAGTGGCAGGAGCGCATCGCACAATGGGCCGCAGAAATCGGCTGGCGCATCGACCCCACCCGAAAAATCGAAGAACTCAGCGTCGGCGAGCGCCAGCGCGTGGAGATTCTCAAGGCGCTGTTCGTCCACGATGGCAACGGTGACAACAATCGTGCCGCACAGTTGTTATTACTCGATGAACCGACAGCCAACCTCACTCCCGGCGAAGTCGATGAACTGTTCGGCGTATTGCGCACTTTGCGCGAGCAGGGTTGTGGCCTGGTGTTCGTTTCGCACAAGCTCAAGGAAGTGTTGGCATTATGCGACCGTGTGGTGGTTTTGCGGCGCGGCGAGATGGTGGGGCAGCGCTCCATCGACCAAACCGATGCCAACGACCTGGCCGAACTCATGGTAGGGCGTGCTTTACCCGAGGCAGGAATATCTCAACCGGCAGCGCAAACCACCCAGGAACCTTGTCTCGAAAGCAAACAGCTCTCCACCGGTTTGCTACAAAATTTCTCGCTGCAAGTGCGCAGCGGCGAAATTGTCGGTCTGGCCGGAGTCGATGGCAACGGCCAAGCCGAACTCATGGAAGCCCTCACCGGCCTGCGTCCCCTGCAAACCGGTAGCGTCCACCTTGCCAACTCAGAACTCGAAACTCAGAACTCAAAACTCTCTTCCATTCCCGCCGACCGCCTCCAAGTCGGCCTCATCCCAGCTTTTACGCTCACAGAAAACCTGGCCTTGCATCCGGCCTTGCGCGCCGAGTGCGCGTCGCGATTCGGTTTCGACTGGAACAAGGCTAAGGCGCGCACCCGCGAGTTAATGGAAAAGTTCGATGTTCGTGCGCCGGGTAATAGTGAAGACGCCGCTGCTGCGCAGCTTTCAGGCGGCAACCAGCAAAAGTTGGTAATCGCGAGGGCGCTATCTTTTCCGCATACGGTGGTGATCGCCAGCGACCCGACGCGCGGGCTGGATGTGGCGGCGACTCGTTTCGTACACGACCAACTGCGCCAGGCCGCCGCCGCAGGGGCGGGCGTGCTGCTGATTTCGACCGATCTCGATGAAGTGCTGGCACTGGCACACCGCATCGGCGTGCTCTATGAGGGGCAGCTCTTACCAGACGCGGAATTGTTGCCGCAGGGCACGAGCCGAGAGGAAATCGGGGCCTTGATGGGCGGCGTGCAACGGGAGTTGGCGTAGCATGAACCGCTCGCAGTTATTCCGTTGGGGTGCGCCGGTAGTGGCGGTGGGCTTTGCACTGTTGCTCTGCGCCGGTCTGCTTCTGCTGGCCGGGCAAAACCCGCTGGTCGCCGGAAAAGCGCTGGTGCTGGGCGCGGCCGGATCGCAGGTGCGCTTTGCCGAATCGGTGGCCAAAACCATTCCCCTCATCATGACCGGGCTGGGCGTGGCGATTGCGTTTCGCGGCGGCTTCTGGAACATCGGTGCCGAAGGCCAGTTCCTCATTGGCGCGTTGGCGGCGGCGGGGCTGGGCACCAAACTCAACTGGCCGCTCTGGGCGGCTTTATTGGGCGGTATGGTGCTCGGCGCGTTATGGGCGCTCATCGCCGGAGTTTTGAAAACGCGGCGCAACGCTCCTGAAATCATCACCACCATCATGCTCAACTACATTGCGATGCGTGTGGTGGAGTTCGCCGTGCGCGGCCCGTTGCAAGAAACTTCACGCACCCAGCCGCAAACCGATGTGTTGCCCGAAAAAGCGCAGCTCGGCGCGCTCATCCCTGGCACCACCTTGCACACCGGGCTGTTTATCGCGCTTTTGTGCGTACTTGGCTGCTGGTGGTTTTTGTTCAAGACCGAGCGCGGTTTTCTGCTGCGTGCTGCCGGGGCCGGTGCGCTGGCAGCGAAGGCAGCAGGCATCAAAGTAGAGAGTGAAGTGCTGCGTGGCGTGGCGCTTTCGGGCGCACTCTGTGGGCTCGGCGGCGCGTTGGAAGTGTGCGGCGCGACCAAGCAGTTGGCTCTCTCCAACTTCGGTTACGGCTACACTGCCATTGCCGTGGCTCTGTTGGCCGGTCTGCATCCGGTGGGAGTGGTCCCGGCGGCGCTGTTGTTTGGAATGCTGAGCGCCGGGGGCGGTGCAATGGAGCGCAGTGCCGATGTCCCAGCGGTGGCAGTTTCTATGATCACCGGTATTCTGGTCTGCCTGCTGGCCGGGGTAGGGCGGCTCAAGGCACGCAAGGAATAATGGATACCTCTTCTTTTCTCCAACAAGCGTTCTTGCTTTCAGCCCTGGCTTTTGCGGTGCCGATTCTTCTGGCGGCGCTGGGCGAACTGGTCGGCGAGAAAAGCGGCGTGCTCAACATCGGCCTCGAAGGCATGATGCTGGTGGGCGCGCTGGCAGGCGCGGCGGTTTCGTATGCCACCGGGCAAGCAATCTTTGGGTTCTTTGCCGCCGTTGGTGCGGGGATGTTGCTGGCCGCGCTGTTCGCGCTGCTCACCGTCACTTTCAAAGCCGATGCCATCGTGGCGGGCACCGGCCTCAACCTCTTTGCACTGGGCCTCACCGGTGTGTTGCACCGGGCGATTTCCAGCAAGGCGGCTGAAGGGGCCTACACGGCCAAAATTATGCCTGAGTGGGTATTTGCCGTCATCGCTTTGCTGTTAGTCCCGGTTTTATGGTGGGGCTTCAAAAAGACACGTCCCGGTTTGCAACTGCGCGCGGCGGGCGAATATCCGGCAGCCGCCGAAGCGGCGGGGGTGAAAGTTTCCCGTTTGCGCTGGAGCAGCACACTCATCAACGGGGCGCTGTGCGGCATGGCGGGGGCATTCCTGGCGATGTCGCATACCAATTCGTTCGCCGAAAACATGACCGCCGGACGCGGTTTCATCGCGTTGGCGATCGTCATTTTTGGGCGTTGGAGTCCTTTGGGCGCGGCTGCTGCGGCCTTGCTCTTTGGCGCAGCCGATGCGGCGCAGTTCCAGTTGCAGTCGCAATTGGGGACGCAGTATTATCCCTTGCTGTTGGCGTTGCCTTATGTTTTGACGGTACTTACCCTGGCCGGTTTTGCCGGGCGCACCCGCGCTCCGGCGGCGTTAGGGCAGAATTTTGACCAGTCTTGAGAAGAGTAATGAAGAACCGCGCGCGTAAGCAAGTCGGATTGATCAGACCTAATACCAGGACGAATAAATGCCGGGAATAAACAAGAAGGCCAAACAATCCGGCTCGCTCACGCGCGCGGTTCCTCAGGATGTATTCCACCTTTAAAAACGCCACTTGCGCCACTTTACTAAACTGTAGCCCATGCCACAGCAAGTAACATTGGGACGGCGCGCTTTTTTCTCGGCCGGGCGGGTACTCTCGCGCGAGGAATGGGGGGCCGCCAAGAACAGCACCATTTACGGGCGCGATATCTTACCGCACGGCCACGATTACATGGTAACGGCTTACTATACCGGTGTGCCGAGTGAGCAGGACGGCATGATCGTCAACCTGGTGGATATCAAGCCGGTGATGGCACAGGTGTTGGAGCCGATGGAGAATATTTTTCTCAACGAATTGCCCGAGTTTGAGCAGAAGCCGCCCACGTTGGAGAATTTGGCACAATACCTGTGGCGGGAAATAGCACCGCAGATTGGAGACGGAAAGCTGACCCGCCTGCAAGTGCAGCAAACGGCGCGCACCTGGATCGATATAACAGCCGAGACTATGAAATTGACACGCAAATATGAGTTTGCTGCGGCGCATCGCCTACATGCTCCGCATCTTTCCGACGAAGAAAATTTTGCACGCTATGGCAAGTGCAACAACCCGCGTGGCCATGGTCACAACTATGGCCTGGAAGTGACGATTGAAGGTACCCCCGACCCCGGTAGCGGCGTCCTGGTCGCTCCTCATTTGCTGGATGCGATTATCGAGAAGGAAATCTTCGATCGTTTCGACCACAAGCATTTAAACGAAGATTGCCCCGAGTTTGAAGAGTTGATTCCCACCTCGGAAAACCTGGCTGTCGTGATTTTCGATAAGCTCGCGCCATTGCTGAAAACGCCCACCCGGCGTTTGGTGAAAATTGGTTTGCAGGAAACACAGAAGAATTATTTTGAGGTGGAAGCGGAATGAGTCTTTCAACGGCGCCTGAGCGCGCGCTTTCTGAAAGCGAAGCAGTGAAGGTCGATACGCTCGAAGAGTTGTATCGCGGAATTTTGCAGGAAGTGGGCGAAGACCCGCAGCGCGAAGGGCTGGTCAAAACCCCGGCGCGCGCCGCTACGGCCATGCGGTTTTTCACGCAGGGCTACGGGCAATCGTTGGAAGATTTGCTCAATGGCGCTATCTTCGAAGAAGACAACAACCAGATGGTGGTGCTGCGCGATATCGAGTTCTACTCCAACTGCGAGCATCACCTGGTACCGTTTTTCGGAAAGTGCCACATCGCTTATATTCCCAACGGCAAAATCGTGGGCGTCTCGAAAATGGCGCGCATCGTCGATATGTTCGCGCGCCGCTTGCAGGTGCAAGAGCGCCTCACCAACCAGATCGCCGATGCCATCGAAGAAGCCTTGCAGCCCAAGGGCGTGGGCGTCATTGCCGAAGGCGTACACCTTTGCATGGTGGCGCGCGGCGTGGAAAAACAGCACTCCAAGATGACGACTTCAGCGATGCGCGGCGCTTTCCTGGACTTGCCGACGCGCATGGAAATGCTTTCGATTATCCGCAACGGCGGCGATGTGTTCTAAATTGTTAACAAGCCACGAAGATGAGTGAGCCGCTTTATATTTTCGTGCCGTCGCCCAACGATAATATCTCTCCCGTTACGGGGAGCGCCAACGCGACGCGTTTCTATGAGCTGAGCAAGCGGCATCTGGAAGACGGTGGTTCGGCTCGCTTCGTGATGGGGCGCAACACTCGCTTCGACTACCCGGTCGGTGAGTGCGTGCGGGTGGATTTTCCCCCGTTCCTGACGCGAAACGAGCGCTGGCGCGACCTCATCACCGGCTGGCTGGGGATGCCGCGCTATTGCCGCGCCTCGCGTTATGCCAATGCCGCACAGGCCATAGAGGCCGACTTTACCGGGCCGGTTCTTTTCTATAACGATGCCGCCGCGCTGACCACGTTTCGCAATCGCTCCCCTCAAGCCCGTTTGGTGCTCTATTGCGGTAACCAAATCTGGACGACGTTCAGCAACAGCGAGATTCGGCGTATGCTGCGCCTGGCCAACCATGTCGTTTGCATCAGCGACTTTTTGGCCAACGACTTAACACAACGCGCACGCAAGGCGTTTGGGCGGCGTGAGTTTGAAACGGTTCGCACCAGAATTGCTTCGATTCCTAACGGGGTCGATCTGGAAATGTTCCACCCTGCCGCGGATGACAGCCCGCACTCTTCGCCGCCGGTGGCGCTTTTCGTGGGGCGGGTGCAACCGGTAAAAGGGCCGCATTTGCTCATCGAAGCCGCCCGGCAACTCCACGACGCAGGACAACCGCTGGCGGTGCGCATCGTGGGCAGTCAGGCGTTTACCGCCGAAGCCGCCTTGAGCGATTACGAAACAAGTTTGCGTGAACTGGCAGCGCCGCTGGGAGAGCTGGTGCAGTTTCAGCCGTTTGTTACGCGCTTTGAAATTGCCGATGAATACCGCAAGGCCGATATTTTCGCTATGCCTTCGGTATGGCACGAGCCGTTCGGCATGACGCTGCTCGAAGGCATGGCAACCGGGCTGCCGACCGTGGCGACGCGGCGCGGCGCGATTCCCGATACCGGTGGCGACGCTCTCCAATATTTCGAGCCGACCAGAGTGGAAGAGTTGACGGCTATCCTGGCCAAATTAATCAGCGACAAGGCAGCGCGGCGCGAATGGGGCCAAAAAGCCCGTGCCCGTGCCGAGGAGTTTTCCTGGGACAGGCATTATCGTGCCTTGAAGCGTGAAATTAAGTCAGAAGTGTGAATGCAGAAAGCAGAAGTAGGCAACCGGGCGGGGATGGTCTCTTAAAGAAATTAACCACAGATGAACACAGATGGACACAGATAAAGTTTTCGTTTGTGAAACGCAAAAGCACGCTTTTATTGATAGAATGAGCTTAATTGTTTGGAGATAAACAAAGTCCCCAATTCGAAGATCATCTGTGTTTATCTGTGTTAATCTGTGGTTAATTCGAATTGCGAAAACTTGCGACGAAGTGAGCGTAGCCGAAGGCTTTGCGTGCTATCAGGCGTTAGATACTCATTTGGTTTGCGGCTTTAATTGAGGGAGTTTATTTAAAATTCGGCTTCTGAAAATACGTTTCATCCTTTTGGGTTCGATGGCTCGTAATTGACGTTCAACGGGGTGCCGGACATAAGTCAGGTTATTAACCCCCCATGTTCGTTTGAGTTCTTCCGTGAGGACAAACGGAATGGAGCTGGCCCTGGCAGTAGTTGGTAGCAACTGCTGGAGTGCATCGCGGACGTTTTGGTGCACTTGCTCCTGAGCGGCTCGTCGTCCCGGAGCCAATGTCGCTTCGGGGATGATGTTGGGGTTGGTATTGATTTCCCAGACCTGGATTTTCCCGTTTTTCAAGCTGTAATCGATACGTCCATAGTCGATTCCGGCGCTGTGAAAAAGTTCCCTTACCTCTTTTTCATGGGGGAACTTCGTCAGGTATTCATTTTCTTGGTGAAGACAGGCGTCGTCGTTCTCATAAACTTTGTCCGGGCTTTTGCTTTGCCAACCGCGGCCCGCGATGACGTGGCGCGGAAAACTGCGGTCGCCGATTACAAACGCTGAATATTTACGATACAGCCCATCATCGTCACATACATCGCAATACTCCACCAGCAGGAGATTGTTCTCCGGCAATCCTCTCTCGCGAGCCGTTTGAATCGCTTCTTCTACCTCTGCCTCATTATTTAAAAGCGCGGAAAGGCTACCCTGGTGTTCACGTTCCAGGCGCAAAAATACGGGGTATTTAAATTGCGTGCGGTCTTCATGCAGCCGGTAGGCTCGAAACTCGTTGATGCCGTCCTGATGCATTTTTTGCAACAGGTCGTAGCGCTTCAAAACCCGGCTGGGGGCGTTGAGAATGCAAGCACCGGCATCTTGCAATTGTTTTTCTGCAGCGATGGCCAATGCGATTTGCGTGTCGTCCAGGCGCTCTAAATCGGTGAAGAGTGCCACGTCGTTGGGCAGACTTTTACGATAGGGTAGGTCGGCGTAAAAGATAAAGTGCATGTCCTTACGCAGTACATGCCCGCAATCCTTGAGAAAACGTTTGAAGGTATAGCAGTTATCGTGGCTGATGAAGATGGTCATTGAGGTTGGGAACAACCGGCCCGTAAAAGTGTGGGATGCAGGGAGTGGTGCGAGTGAACAGCCAGCCATTGTCCGTCGCGCTTTTCAAAAATGAAGGTGGCGCGTCCGGGACGTGTTTGCCACACGCCCTGGTCATCTTGCTTTTGGGAAGTCCAGGTGGCCGCCGCCCAGCCGAGATGCTCGTTTACACCCAGCTCGATGGTTTCATAATCGAAATCATAACCGCGCGTGATCTCCCAAATGGTGTGCCATTGCTGGTCGACGAGCGTCTCCAATCCATCGAGCCGATCTCCGTAGGTGCCAAACCCCAGGGCTTCGGGCGCGAAGAGTTGTTTTCCCGCATCGTAATCGTGGGCGCGCACGGCTGCGGAGAATGCTTTGAGCCAGTCGATGATACCGATTTCTTGCGCACTTAACGCTGTCGTTAGCAATTCGTGATTACTCATGAGCGAAGTCAAATGATATATTATTCTTGGTATCCAGCACAACGATCACGCCTTAATTATAGTGCGAAAACCGGTTGTTATAAAGCGAGAACTCCCTATGTCTACTGCAACTGTCCCGCTGAAAGAAAAATACCTCGAACCCTCACTCGAACTTCCCTGGCAGCAAGATGTCGTCGCCTTGCGCCGCGACTTCCACGCGAATCCCGAATTGGCCTACGAAGAAGTGCGCACCTCAGGCATTGTTGCCGAGCGGTTGCGGGCGCTGGGGTTGGAAGTTTTCACGCAAATCGGTAAAACCGGCGTCATCGGCTTGCTGCATGGTGCCCAGCCCGGCCCTTGCGTGTTAGTGCGGGCCGATATGGACGCGTTGCCGGTGCTTGAAGAGAACGATTGGGAGTGGAAATCGGCCACGCCAGGCAAGATGCACGCTTGCGGCCACGATTGTCACACCGCCACCGCACTGACGGTTGCCCGTTTATTGGTGGCCGAAAAAGAAAACCTGCGCGGCACGGTGAAGTTCATGTTCCAGCCCGCCGAAGAAGGCTATGCCGGAGCGCAGGCAATGATCGACGATGGGCTGCTCGAAGACGGCAAATACGGCCCCAAGCCCGATATCGCGCTGGCGCTGCACGTGTGGAGCGATCTGGAAGTGGGCAAAGTCTCCATCAAAAGCGGCCCGGTGATGGCCAGCGCCGATGAGTTCGAGGCCACTATCTACGGCAAAGGCGGGCACGGCGCGATGCCGCACCAGACCATCGATCCGGTGATGGTAGCGGCGCAAGTGGTGCTGGCGATGCAGACCACGGTTTCACGTAACCTCGACCCCTTGCAGCCCGGTGTGGTGACGGTGGGCAAGGTGCTGGCGGGGAGTGCGCACAACGTCATTGCGGGCCGTGCCGATCTTTCGGGCACCATTCGCTCGTTCGATCCGGTAGTGCGAGCCACCCTCGAACGCCGCTGCCGCGAGTTGATTGAAGAGTTGCCCAAGGCATTCGGCGCGACCGGCGAGTGGCATTATCGCCAGGGCTACCCGGCCACTATTAACGATGCGGGCATTACCGATATCGTGACGGTGGCGCTGGGCGAGGAACTGGGCAGTGAGAATGTGGGGCCTTTCACTCCGGTAATGGGCGCGGAAGATTTCTCGCTCATCCTGGAAAAGATTCCCGGTTGCTACTTCTTTGTCGGTGGCCGCAACGAAGTCATCGACGCGGTATACCCGCATCACCACGCCAAATTCAACATCGATGAAGGTGCGCTCGAAGTTGGGGCGCGTGCGATGGTGGCGGCCACCAAAGCCTGCCTGAATGCCGGGTTGGAATCGCTGTAAAAATCTGTAGGCCGCCATTTTCCGATGACGGCAGAGTGTTGGGAGCTTATGAGTACTTCTGTTGAGTCGTTGCCTGTTGCCATTTCCGATGAAATTAACGCCCGCATCTTAGCGGTTTCCGAAGACCGTCTGGCGGGTTTCCAGACCGATCCGTTCGGTGTCATTGCCGACCAGACCGGGCTGGATGTCGAAGTGGTGATCGCGCGTATTCGCGCCATGCTCGAAGCGGGCACCATCCGCCGCGTGCGCCAGACTTTGCTGGCCACCAGCCTGGCCCCCGGCTCACTGGTAGCATGGCAGGTGCCCGAAGAGAAGCTGCAAGCCGCCTTCGACTGGATGTTCCAGAACGACCCCTTCACCGGCCACGTCGTGATTCGTTCCACCGATGCCGCCATCACCGGCGCGAAGTATCGCTTGTGGACGACACTTAAAATCCCCACCGGCTTTTCGATGGAAGAGCACTGCCGGTTGCTGTGCGAGAAAACCGGTGCCCTCAGCTTCAAGCTGATGCCGGCCAAAAACCTGTTTGCCCTGGGAGTAGGGCATGTGCGCCGTTCGACATTGGAACCGGGTAGTAAGTCGGACGAACTCGCTCACGTACAAGACACGTTGGTGGTGGAACTGACGGATTTGGAATGGAAAGTTCTCACCGCTCTCAAGCGCGAGTTCGAACCGCAAGAGTTGCGTCGCGATCTGTGGAACGCCCGCGCCGCCGAGGCCGGTGTTTCATTAGACGAATTCTTTGCCGTGGCGAGTGCGCTCCAGGCGCGTGGCGTTGTGGGGCGCTTCTCCACTTTCCTGGAGCATCACAAGCAGCTCTCGAGCGGTGAGCGCGTCACCAAGTTCAACGCCTTGTTCCACTGGGCGGTCCCGGAAGGGCGCGAATTGGAAGCCGGTCGCGAAGTGGGCCGTTTTCACATCATGACCCATGCCTACTGGCGTGAAGGCGGCCCGGAGTTCGGTAACGTCAATATCATGGGCGTGGCACACGGCACCGATAAAACGCGCGTTCTGGAACACAAAGCCGCCATCGATGCGCATCTGGAATCTGTGGGGATTCCGGTCAGTTATACCAACGTTTTCTGGGGTGGCCGCAGTGAAATCAAGCCGTCGGAAATCTCGCCGTTCGTCTATCGCGAATGGATTGCGCAGCAGCGCGATTGATGAGGAACCACGCGCGTTAGCAAGTGGAAGGGCTAAGGCATCTTACAAGGCCCAGCAGTGCATAAAATAAGCAAGAATAACGGACTCGTCCGCTCGCTCACGCGCGCGGTTCTTCAATTCGGCACGGTAATCTCTTCCTATGAAACCACTTTCAGTGTGGGCGTTTTTAGCGTTGTTTGGCGGAGCTGTTGCAGCACAGGCATTGGAGCGCCGGCCAGATAGCCCGGCGTTTAGCCCCGATGGAAAACAAATTGCCTATTCCGACCGCATTTATCTCAAATCCAGTGACCTCTATCCGACATCGTATGAGCTGTGGGTTATCAACAGCGATAGCAGCGGTGCGCGTTGCCTCACCCGATTGAACAAGGATAGCAACCCGCGTTGGAGTCCCGATAGCAAGAAGCTGCTCTTCGTGCGCGATGCCGATATTTGGAGCATCAACAGCGACGGCACCGGCTTGCAAAACCTGACCAATACCAAAGAAGCGATTGAAGACTTTCCCGAATGGAGCAGCGACGGCAAAAGCATCTTCTTTTTGCGTGACCGCCCGACAAAAATCGACGGCAAATGGTGGCCCACCGGCAACGTGGCGGCGCATAAAGACTTAACTACCGGCAAGGAAAGCCGCCTGCTCGATACGGAATACGGAGTCGATCAGGTGGTGCCCGATCCGGGCAATAGCGGTCGGGTCTACATCATCTGTGCCCCTCTGCTGGCGAATGGAAAACCCAACGAAGAGGCCGCGTATGGCACCGATATCATCGCCACGTTCGATTTAGCAACCAAGAAAGTAACCCCGTTCTTTACCCTCAACCCCAAGCAGTTTACGGAGCGCCCGATTCGGCAGATTCGCGCGGCCAGAGACAGAATGCTGGTCTATGTGCAGGGTAGCTTCGACCAAGACCAGTTAGCCATCCTCAAGGATGGTGCACTGAAGTTTTTCCCACGCTATTCGGTGAGTGCCGATATCTCTCGCGACGGCACACGGCTCGTTACCACTTCCATCAACAAGTATGCGCTCTCTGAAGATTGGGGGCTGCGGCTGTACGATGCCGTGAAAGGCGAGCCGTTGCTCAATATCGAAACAGGCGTCACCGATCCGTTTTTGCTTAAGGCCAAGGACGCTTTCGTGCGAGGTAATGTGCATTACGATGCCGAGCGTTACGCTGAGGGCTTGCGGGAATTCTCCGAAGCGATACGCCTAAACCCCAGGTTCGCCAGCGCATATTACAACCGGGCTCTCTGTTATTGGATGTTGAACAATTACGACGCCACTATCGCTGATTGCAGCAAAGTACTGGAGTTGAACAAGGTCGATGGCAGCGCCCACCTGCAACGCGGCGAGGCCTATGTCCAGAAAGGCGACCACGACAAGGCACTGAGTGATTTCACATCGGCAACGGTATTCGCCGATCAAAAAGAAAAGCCCGCTATCTTACGTAAGCGGGCTGCTTCCTATCGGGCTAAAGGTTTTGAATCGCTGGCCGCAGACGATGAACGCGAGGCTGAAAAGCTGGAGAAATCGGCTGCGACCTGAGTGGCCGGTTTAATGGAAACCGTTGTTGTCTCGTGTTTGGGCTTATCCTTGGGCGGGCCAAGAATGGGGTAGAGCGCGAACACCGCCAGCGCCACCACTACGCGCCACACGAAGAACAGCGCTACGCTACGGGTCCGCAGATAGTTCAACAGGAAGCCGATGGCCCAGAAGCCCGAAGCTGCTGAAACCAGCACGCCAAGCACCAGAATGGCGGGCGAGGCGTTCAGGTGGGCGAATTCACCCTTGCGGAAGGTGCTGAGCATTTCATAGCCCACTGCGCCAACAGTGATAGGCAGGGAGAGCAGGAATGAGAAGCGGGCGGCATCGGCGCGCTCGAAGCCTCGCAGCAAACCAGCCGTGAGGGTAGCGCCCGAACGTGAAACGCCGGGAATGAGCGCCAGTGCTTGAGCACAGCCGATGAAGAGGGCGTCGCCCATCTTTACATCGCTGACGGGGCGCTCTTTCTGGCTCCATTTATCGGCAGCCAGCAGCACTGCTCCCATCACGATCAGCATGAAGGCATTGGTGCGCACGTCGGTGAAGAACCAGTGGCTTTCCTCCAGGTCGCGCAGTAAAACACCGGCTATCACTGCCGGGACACACGAGATGAAGATCAGGTTGCGCAAACGCTTTTGCTCGGGGTTAGTGAGCAACTGTGCCCAGTCTTTGCGGAAATAAAACACCAGCGCGAACAAGGTGCCCAGATGCAAGATGACATCGTAGGTGAGTTCGCGGCTTTGTCCGAAAATCCAGTGCGTGAAGTTAAGGTGGGCCGAAGAAGAAACCGGAATGAACTCGGTGAGTCCCTGGGCCAATCCCAGAATGATGGCGTGCCACCAGGTAATTTGTTCTGTCATAAAGGTGTCATGAAAAGACCGCGCTCATGGAGAGCGCGGCCTGGGAAGCTAAATTTTTAATATTGAAAATCGGCGGGACGCTCGCCCTGGCCGGCCCAGTGCAAAATCGCTTGTGCAATGCGCTCACAGGCTTTGCCGTCGCCATAGGGGTTGGCGGCTTTGCTCATCGCTTCATAAGCCGCCGGGTCGCCCAGCAGGGCGCTGGCTTCGCGCACGATGTCTTCGCGTGCCGTGCCCACCAGCTTGGCGGTTCCGGCATCCACGCCTTCAGGACGCTCGGTAGTGCGGCGCAGCACCAGCACGGGGAGGCCCAGTGCGGGCGCTTCTTCCTGCACGCCGCCGCTATCAGTGAGCACCAGGTCGGCGCTTTCCATCAGCTTCACGAAGTCCATATAGTCCGGCGGCTCGCGCAAGTCGATGCGGCTATGGTTGCCCAGCACGCGCTGTAATGTTTCGCGCACCACCGGGTTCTTGTGCATCGGGAGAATCAGCTTGGTATCGGGGAATTTCTCCACGATGTCGTGCAAAGCCAGGGCAATCTGTTCCAACGGCTCGCCCAGGTTCTCACGGCGGTGCGTCGTCACCAAAAGAACCCGTTCTTTGTTCGTCGTAGAATGCTGAGCGTTGGCAGCGCGACGTTGCGTCACCTGATACAACGCGTCAATCACCGTGTTGCCGGTGAGGTAAATCGTTTCGGGGTCGATGCCTTCATCGATCAGGTTTTGCTTCGACTGGCCGGTGGGCGCAAAGTGCAAATCGGCCAAACGGCCTGTGAGGCGGCGGTTGATCTCTTCCGGGAACGGGTCGAACTTGTTGCCGGTGCGTAGCCCGGCTTCGACGTGGCCCAGGGCAATTTTGTGGTAACTGGTAGCCAATCCCGCAGCCAGCACCGTGGTGGTATCGCCCTGCACCAGCACGATATCGGGCTTGGCTTCTGCGAGCACCTTATCCACGCCTTCAAGGGCGCGGGTGGTGATCTGGGCCAGCGTCTGCCCGGTCTGCATGATGTCGAGGTCGTAATCGGGCGTGACGCCAAACGATTGCAGCACCTGGTCGAGCATCTGGCGATGTTGCGCCGTGACGCAGACGCGGCAGTCGAACTTATCCGGCTGCGACTTGAGCAGGTTGATGAGCGGGGCTACTTTAACTGCCTCCGGGCGGGTGCCCAGAATCGGCATGACTTTGATGGGTGTCGGAAGAGAATTGCTACCTTGCATGGCGCGTTAGTTTATCGGAAATGATTTATGAGCGGCTGTTCAAACTCATCTGAAAATTAACTTTCCAGTTGGATTTAACACAAAGGCCACAAAGTGGACACAAAGTTCACAAAGCCCTTCGTTTTCTTTGTGTTAAATCACGAGCATCATAGCCGGGAAGATAATTTTTACGACTGGTATGGGCCAGTTTGCCGGAGCAGATTTTAGGTTGCAGCTTAGTAAGTGCTAAAGTGAGAGCACCTGAGTGCTTAAGACGTTTCACCGCAGCCGTGTGAGCGCAACAGCGATAGCCCCCAACACTATGGATACCGAATAAAGAATAAAGAGAACTTTTTTGACCGGATAACCTTTCTCCAATAAGCGATGATGCAAGTGTCCGCGGTCGGCACTCCAGATGGGTTTGCCAGCCAGGGCGCGGCGCAGCACTGCCCACAGCGTATCGAAAAGCGGCACGCCCAAAACAAGCATGGGCAGCAGCAGGGTGGTGGCGGCAGCGGTTTTGGAGGCTGCCGACAGCGAGACGACAGCCAGCCAGAAGCCCAGTAGCAGTGCCCCCGCATCGCCCAGGAAAATTCGGGCAGGCGGAAAGTTCCAGCGCAAAAAGCCCAGGCTGGCTCCACTGATGGAGGCTGCCACCGCTGCGGCCCAGGGTGCCTTGCCCACTTCGATGAGCGCCAGGCTGGCCGCGCCGATGGCGGCGATGCCGGTAGCAAGGCCGTCTACGCCGTCGATGAAGTTCATGGCGTTGGTGAGGCCGATTACCCACACCAATGTCAGCAGCAGCGAAACCTGGTCGGAGAGCGGCTGTGTGCCGGAAGTGAAGGGTAGCGTCTGAATCTTCACACCCAAAGCCCACAATACGATGACGATGAGAATTTGCCCCAGGAACTTCCACTGCGGCCTGAATTCAAAACGGTCGTCGGCCATGCCCAGCAGCAGCATGAGAAAGCCGCAGCCGAAAAAGGCGGCGGTGAGATGCACCGTCTGTCGCACTTCCTGAATATCCGAAGGCGTGCTGGATGCCGCCAACTGGCGCAGGTCGGCCAGGGTGGGTTGACGCCAGAGAAGCGCAGCCAGCGCCACTCCGAAAAATATCGCCAGGCCGCCCCACTGGGCTATGGGTTCGGGATGCACGCGCCGCGCGTCGGGACGGGCCACTGCATTGGCGCGCCATGCTATCTTGCGCACCACCGGTGTGGCTAAGAGGGTTGCAATAAGCGCCGCGAGAAAAGCGGTGAGTGGTGAACCGTGAAGAAAATCCATGTATCCCGATTGCTGCGATGTGAAACGATGATGCGGAGCCACATAGTATATGCCACCACCCGTATTCTTCGAGGCGAAAGAGATAAGGTAAGAAATTTTTTTAGAAAAATGTTTAGAAGTTGGTTCTAATGGGTATAATAACGAAAGTTACTTCTGCGCAGAAGTAGGCAAGAAGTAGGAAACTAACCACCATGGCCGTCACCCAGAAAGACATCGCGGAAAAACTCGGAGTTTCACAACGTTTGGTCAGTTATGCGCTGAATGGCCAGAACGGTGTGGGCGATGAGATGCGGCGCAAGATTCAGGAAGCCGCCGAAGCGGTTGGCTATCGTCCCAATCGCGGCGCGCAAGCGCTGGTAACAGGGCGGACCTATCAAATTGCACTCTGCTTCCCGTTCTTTCTGGGTTCATCGTTCTACAATGAAATTATTCGCGAGTTCGAAATTCTGACCCGGCATACCCCCTACGACCTGCTCATGGTGACGGTGGACCCTTCCAGCAAAACCGGCAACCTGATTCAGTTTTCTGCCGATGGGGTGATTTTTGTTGGTTCATCGGAGTCGTTACCTGCCGATATTGCCCAACCGGCCGTTGCCATTCAGAATCAGGTGCGGGTAGAGCCTTCGGAGAAAAGCCGCAAATTGGATCGTGTACAGTTCAATATCCGGCAAGCTTCGTTGGATGCAGTGGATTGTCTTTTGAATCAGGGGTATCGGCGCATTGCTTACGTAGCTCCCGACGATATGCTCGGCGATTTTGAATGGCGTTGCCATGCCTACCAGGCCAAAATGCACGTAGCCGGGTTAGCCGAGGAGATCATTGCACTTCCCATTCGTAACGAAGAGCAAATCCGCCAGCAATCGCATCGTATGTTGACCGATTACTTCAATGAGAAAGGATTTCCCGATGCGCTGTTTTGTTGCAACGATGATATTGCTATGGGAGCGTACCGCGCTTTGGGAGAGTTAGGGCGACGCATACCCGACGAAGCGGCGGTGATCGGTTTCGATGACCTGGATTATGCGAATTATCTCAATCCACCGATGTCTTCAGTGCATATGCCGATCGAAGATGCCTGTAAAGCGGCGTGGGAAATGTTGATGCAGCGGATCGAAGATAAAACCTTGCCGCCGCAATTTAAAGCCATCGAAGCACATCTGGTGATGCGCGAGTCGTCTCTAAAACAATCGAGATAGGCCTCATCGAGAATTGGGCCATTTCAAGGAGAAAGAAATGCTACGCCAATCGTTTTTTCCGAGAAGTTATACCCGCCGTAGGGCGTTCACACTGATAGAATTGCTGGTCGTCATAGCGATCATATCTATCCTCGCGGCCATTCTGTTTCCGGTGTTTGCCCGTGCTCGCGAAAATGCCCGTCGCGCCAGTTGCCAGTCGAACCTGAAACAGATCGGTTTGGGAATTGCCCAATACACGCAAGATTACGACGAGCGAATGCCGCTCAACGCCTATACGCCTTATACGACGGGGCAACTGCAAACCGTGGTCAGTATGCCCGGCGCGCTTTTTACCTCCAACACTACCAAGCAAATTACCTGGATGGACATTACTTATCCCTACGTGAAGAGCACCCAGCTCTACGTTTGTCCTTCGTCGCGCGATTCGGGGGTGGCGGGTACGGTCTACGCTTCTTACGGCTACCAGGCGATATTAGGAGCGTATGGCAGCACTGGAGTCGGGCAATGTGCGAACTATCTTGCCCCCAGCACGCCGTGCAACCCTGTCTTTCAGGCAATGAGTCTGGCGCAGATCACGCGGCCTTCGGAAATCATCGTGTCGCAAGATATTCACAACTATTCCAATGCCTATCAGTTCATGCCGACCGATATTTGGCTTGCCGCCAACAATACTGCCAATGTCCATCTCGTCGCGCCGCATCTGGAAGGCGGCAACATTCTCTATGCCGATGGCCATGTCAAATGGCAGGCTGTCGCCAAGTTGAAAGCGATTGGCACGGTATGGGCCGGCTGTAATATTGCGTCGCCAACTGGCGCGACCGGTTGCAACAGGAACTACAACCCGTATTTGCCATAAGTCCAATGTTGGTTGGGCGAAAGGTTTTAAACGTATGAA
>DAITOV010000002.1:0-8245 GCA_036833945.1 Abditibacteriia bacterium | reverse complement strand
GAAAAATGGGACTCTATTCGGCCTGTTGGTTATAGGCCTGGCGATGACATTCGGAGGCTGCTCCGCTCAGACGCCGACGGAAATATCTACCATGACGATAACGCCTGCACTCCGTGGTGAAGTGGTGTGGCCGGGCAATCGCAAAGCCGCTGCGCCGCGTGGGCGGTTACTGTCCGATAATCTGGGATATTACGGCGAAGTGGTGCGCACCGGCGTGAAATACAAATATCCTGTCACCTTGAATAAGCAGATGGATATTCTGCGGGCCGACAAAGCGAATTTCGGTCGCCGCCTGCTTGATGGAGAAATTGAGGGAAACGACGTTTACGTTCCGGTGGTCATGGAAAACGCGCCGCTGGTGGTCGAGTTCGATTTTCGCCAGGAATGCACACTAACCGAAATCGATGTGGCCGATACGCGCGATAAAGCGGTTACGCTGACAGTAGAAACGCGTCGCGCGGAGGACGGCGAGTGGATCGCCGGGCCTATTTTGCAACAGTCCAGCGGTAAAATTCATCGGTTAGTCTTCGAGACACCGGTTGCTGCGCGTTATGTTCGATTAACGGCCAACAGTGGCACGGTTACGACAGCCCTGGACGAAGTGTGGGTCTGGGGCGATGCCCGGCCGGGTGTGCAACCCGAACGGGGGATATTACCGGAGATGTTGGTGGCACCACCCGATGTGAGCCAGCTCAACGCCGCGCAACAGGCCACTCATGCCAAGCTGGTGCGGCCTGAGCCGGGTGATGGCACCATCTTGAACGCGGAGCAACTGGCTAATTGGCGGCAGCGCACCGGTTATCAAGGTAAGAATGTCGTTTGGCAGGTGTCTGCTTCACCCTGGCAGATGCTCGATAAGGAGCCGCTTCGTAAGGCGTTTCTGCCCGGGAAAGAAGAGTTGCAAAAACCGGTGGAGATCAGGACGGCGCGCAATGAAGGTGAATCAGCTGCACTCTTCCTGGTGAATGCCGGTGACTCTTTACAGAATGTGACGGTTCAACTGGGCGAGTTCAAGAAGGCCGGTGGTGCTGCGGAAGCGTCAATCAAGGGCAAACTCTCGGTGGCCGGAGCGATCTGGACGCGTCGCTGGGGGCAAACTTTCCGCCCGCTCTTTTCCGCCGATAACAAGTTGGGCGGCGCATTGATGGAGAAGTATCTGACCAACGGCGCGAGCATCAAAGATTTTCCCGACTTGCACTTGCCGTCAGGCGGCACGGCGATGCTATGGTTGACGGTGCAGACCGAGAATACAACTCCCGGCCGGTATCAAAGCTCTATTAATTACGGCGATACCCGCATTCCGATTGAATTGGAGGTGAGTCCGGTCACGTTGCCTTATCCTAACGTGTGGACTTATCAGTGGAACGAAGTCACCCGGATGCTGCCGTTTCATACCGAGGCCGCCGTGGAGCAAGAAGTCCGCTACATGCAGCAAGACCTGGGGATAACGGTGTGGTCGCAACTGCCCGCTGACGGAACCGATGCAGCGATAGCGCGCCGGTTGGAAAAGAAATACAGCAACGGCAGCCGCATGACCTACTACCGGTTTCGCCCGGCGATTTATGAAACTAATCAAGGCTATATGGGAAAGCTCGAAGGCGTCACCTTCGATGCCACCTTTCGGAGTAATGTGGCGCGGCAGGTGCGCGCCGGGGTGGCACAGGCCAAAGCTTTGGGGCTTGGCTATGATGAGTTTGCTTTTGAGCTGTGGGATGAACCGTGGTCGAAAAGCCTGAAATCGTTTGCGGAGATGTCCAAACTCTTCAAGGAAATCGACCCGCAGGCGCGTCTTATTGCCAATCCGCTTTTCTGGGGCAGTATGGGTTCTGCACCCGATGCCCAGCACGTGCAGTATTTGCAGGGCTGGTACAACGACGTTATCGATATATCCATTCCGGTTTTGCCCAACCTCAATGCGAAATTGTTCCCACAGGCCAATGCGCAGTTTTATAATCATCCGCGTTTCGTGCGGGCGATGTATATCCACCCTTGCCCCGGTCGGCTGATTTCCTGGGAAGCATTCAAACGTGGTTATAACGGCTGGGGCTTCTATGCTTATTATCGCTTGCGCGGCGATGCCTGGAACGATTTCGATACTACCGAGTTCGATTATCAAATCGTTTATCCCGGCCCGCATGGGGCGATACCAACCATTGAAAGCGAAGTGATGCGTGAGAGTTGGGACGATTACCGCCTGCTCACCTTACTGAAAAATCAGAAGAAATTTACCGCGCTCGAACAACTGGTCGGGCAATTCGACGACGAGGTGCCACCTTCACCCGACGTGCAGGATTGGGGCGATGTCATGCAACGCGCCTCGACCGCAAACCGCGTATTATCCCAACTGAGACAGTTCGCCTTAGATGCTGCTGCTTCCTAAACACTCCTTTGACAAAATGAAACCATTAACCCTTAGCGTTCCCGTGACGCACTCCGATTGGATGCTACGAACCGAACTGCCTCCCGGCCCGGAAAGCGTGCATTATATGCTGGATGAATGTAAGGCCTCGGGCTGGACACGCATCTACTGGCGTCTTTTTGATGGTGGCGGGGCGATATATCATAGCCGCCTGGCCGATGTTGCTACCGGTTGGGAAGCCGATAGTTATTGGGCTCCTGCCGATCCGAACGACTTGGTGCACACGTTCTGGAAAGACGATCCCAGCATGGACGAGGCCAAGCGCCGTGAACTTCTATCGAATCTACCCTCATTAGGCTATGCCGATTACGATCCTCTGGCTGAAGCCATAAGCTACGGTCACAGTATTGGCCTGGAAATTCACGCCTGGCTTACGATCAACGAAGACGACCACGGCTGGGGGCTGCGCAGCCGCTTTGCCAAGGCTAATCCGCAAAGTCGCTGGCGCAAGCGCGACGGCACCGTTTATCATTCGCAACAGAGTTTTGCTTATCCCGAAGTGCAGGAGCATAAACTGGCGCAGATTGAAGAGTTGTTGAAGAACTACGATATCGACGGCCTGTTCCTCGACTGGATGCGCACCGGCGACGTGCGCGACGATCCGCAAAACGATGCCGATGGGGTGGCGAACTTCGGTTATGAAGAGCCGTTGGTGAAATCGTTTGAAGAGAGGTATGGTATCGATCCTCATAGCCTGCCCAACGGAGATGGGCGTTGGGTAGCCTGGCGCGCACAGCCGCAAACCGAATTCATGCGCAAGGCGCGAAAGCTGATGAAATCGCTCAAACCGGAGTTGCCCCTGGCCGTGATGGGGCAGCATCCGTGGAGCTATCGCGGTGCCGGGCATAAGATCGACGGCAACCTGCGCGGCCTTTTACTCGATACCGCAACCTGGGCCAAAGAAGGCTTGATGGATTCCATCGTGGCCGCCGGTTACTATCGCGACGGCGGCACGGCGCAGCAAGCTTATGAGTGGCTGCGGAGCGAAACACAAGGTTTGATCAACATTTGGCTTTATGGCTGGGTGCCCGATACCCCAGAACAGTTCGATGGAGAAATGGCCCTGGCCCGGCAATTAGGCGCGTCGCAGATTCTTTTCTGGGAAGCCGATTATATCGATGCCAAACAGGAAAAGGCCGTGCTACAGCAACACATGAGGAACGCCGTGGCAGGCGATGTGCCTGTATAGAGAAATTAACCACAGATAAACACAGATGGACACAGATTTTTTTTAGAGCTTAGATCTTGGAATTTAGATCTTAGGAGAGGTATGGCAGAGTGCGGAATCTCAGGTCTAAGTTCTAAACTCTAAATTCTAAATTCTGCCGTTCCCATCTGTGTCCATCTGTGTTTATCTGTGGTTAATTCAATGAAAAGTTATTGCTTTGCTACTTCATCTCTGCGTCGCCCTGTAGTTTGGAGCCGACGGGGCCTTGCTGGCCTGAATACTTGCCTTGATAGGGACGGCTTGAAGGTGAAGACAGACGCTCGAAGGTGAAAGCGCAGATGCGCATACCGGGGTAGAGTGCCACCGGCATCGGCCCAATATTACCCAATTCCAGCACTGCGCGTCCGTGAAAGCCCGGAAAGAACAGCGGCGCGGTGCCGTGTACGATAATCCCCAAACGCCCCAGCGACGAGCGGCCTTCCAGGCGG
This sequence comes from Abditibacteriia bacterium, assembly GCA_036833945.1. Classification (GTDB taxonomy): domain Bacteria; phylum Armatimonadota; class Abditibacteriia; order Abditibacteriales; family Abditibacteriaceae; genus DAITOV01. The sequence goes on along the minus strand of DAITOV010000002.1, from coordinate 4,170 downwards.
CCCAAAATGCCCGGTGAAAGCGACACTTCTTCAATCGTCGCCGCCAAAATAAGCTCCTGCGGGTGCATAATGAACGGCTCGCCGTCCGGCACTGTCACGACGCGGGTAAAGTTGTCCCAGTCGATTTTGCCGCGCGGGTCGATAAAGGCGTTGCGCGTCCGTTCGAAAATGCGGAATTCGTTGCTCAGGCGCAAGTCGAGCGAACACGCGCCGAGTTGGGTTTCGAGATCGTCTAACGGCGAAACCGAAATTTCACCAGCTTCGAGTGCGGCACGTAAATCGACATCGGAAAGGACCATAAGAGAGGTAATTGGTGATGGGTTATAGGTGATAGGATTTTAGCACACGGCGGGAGACAGTAGACAGGGAGGCAAGTGGAGCGTTACTCCTCCCCCTCAGGGGGAGGTTGGGTGGGGGAGTCGGGGAATAATACTGAACGATGAATTATGAATGTTGAATGAAAAACATTGGACTTCTACAGTGCAGCATTTATTGTTACGAATATTCTCTGACTCCCTCCCCCGGCCCCCTGTGGGAGGGGAGCTTTATGGCGACCGCCTCTTTTGTGGATTTTGTGCCTTTTCGTGGCTATTTCTCTTTACTCTTCAATCTAAACACTGAAATCTCCGGCGGGCACCTGAACCGCATCGGGAAATGCACGCTGCCCAGGCCGGTATTCACATAAAGCTGTGCATCGCCCTGGCGATACCAGCCTCGCAGTTGGGGAGTGTGGGCTACGTCCGAAGGCTTTACACGAATCGGCAGTAGTGGCAACAATACTTGCCCGGCGTGGGTATGGCCCGAGAGCATCAGCGCGTTCCTGTTTGCAATGGCCGTCAGCAGGCGCGGATTATGGCTGAGCACGACCTGGGCCTCTTCGGGAGCGATGCCGTCAAATGCCTGCTTTAAGCGCGGCTTTCCGGCGCGCAGGTCGTCCAGGCCCACCAGCGGCAGGGTATCGTAGATGAGCGTGCTTGCATTCACCAACGGGCGCACGCCGTGCTGCTCCAGCACGTTCATAATTGCTTCGCAGTTGCCCTTGGAGTGGTCGTGGTTGCCCGGCACGGCGTAGACGCCACCAGGTGCTTGCAAATGGGAAAGCTCGGCTGCCACCTCATTGGCATATTCCATCACCGGCTTGGCCCAGATGCGCGCGCCGGTGGCGTGGGAATACGAGTTGCGGCGCGAAACGAAATCGCCGGTCAGCGCCACCACATCGGGCTGCAAGGCGTTGCATATTTGCACCGCATGGGCGATGAACGCCGGGCGGGTAATGGCCGAGCAGTGTAAATCGGAAATCTGCGCGATCTTCAACCCTTCCGCTGCCTGGGGGAGATTCTTGAGGGCGACATCGAACTCATGCACCATGACCCGATACGGCTCGATCAGCGAGTAGGTGAGTCCTGCACCAAAAGTGAGTGCAGCCAGGTGGCGCAGCTTCATGCCGCTACCTCCGCGCGCTGTCGGCAGGCCGCTACGAAGGCCGCGAATAATTTTTGTGTGGCCGGGGTTTCCGGGTCCCATTCGGGGTGCCATTGTACACCGAGCCAGAACGGGTCGCGGTCGAACTCGATGGCTTCGATGATGCCGTCCCCGGCCTGTGCCGTCACGCGCGCGCTGGCTGCCGGGCGGGCGATGGCCTGGTGATGAAATGAAGCGATTTCCACTTCACTCTCGCCAATGATATCGTGCAATAGCGAATCGGGTTCGATCTTCACGGTGTGGCGTGTTTCGCTGTGGTTCATGGCTTTGGGCAATTGGGTAGGAATATCCTGCCACAAAGTGCCGCCTTCAATGACGTTGAAAAACTGGCAGCCGTAACAAATGCCCAGCAGCGGCTTTTTGTGCCTGCGCGTCGCCTGTACTAATTGCTTCTCAAAAGCCGGACGTAGGGGATGAATCAGCGTCACACCGGCATCGTTCAAGGGTTCTTCCCCAAACATGGCGGGGTCGAGGTCGGCTCCGCCGCTAATCAGAATGCCGTCGAGTTGTTTGGCCAGCTTTTCAGCGCGCGCGGCGATTTTAGTAGCATCGTCCTGCCGTGAACGCCACAGCGGAACACCTTCGGCTCCGGCCTGCTTCAGGGCATGGAGGTAGCGATGAATGCGCGCCAGCTTCTTCTCGTCGGTCGGCCAGCTACGGTGGGTAAAAGTAATCCCGATTTTCATTGTATGAGATCTTAGGTCTTGGAGCTTAGATCTTAGGTTATGATCAGGGTCAGTAAATTGCTGATGGTCGGCATCTACGCTCGGTTGCCTTACTTCTGCATTCCTCATTCTGCCTTCTGACTTGCCGTTCCTGCCCCAACAAAAAGAGGGAGAAAATCCAGAGTATTGGTTACCCCTGATTCCCTCCCTCTTCTCTAAATTTCTTTGCGTCCTTCGCGAACTTCGCGGTAAACCGGCTTACTGCCCGCCACGACGGAGGAAAGCAGGAACATCGACATCGATTTCACCGGCATTGAGGTTTACCTGCGGTGCGGTGCGCTGCGGCTGAGCCGGTGCGCCGAGGATGTTGCTGTTGTTGGGGCGGTTAGCCGGGGTGCCGGGGTTGAACACCGGGGCCACGTTCAGCGGCAGGTCGAAGCCGGTGGCGACCACGGTGACGCGCACTTCGTCTTGCATCGTCGGGTTGAAGGCCAGGCCCCAGAAGACGTTGGCTTCATCGACTTCGGCACCTTCGCGGATGATGCGGATGATGTCTTCCACATCGGCGATGGAGAGGTCGTCGTCGGCTGTAATGTTGACCAGCAGCTTACGTGCGCCCACAATCGACTGTTCCAGCAACGGGGAGGAGATGGCCTGTTCGGCGGCATCGGTGGCGCGCAGGTCGCCGGTGCCATGACCAATGCCCATGACGGCGGTTCCTGCATCCTGGATGACCGATTTTACATCGTTGAAGTCGAGGTTGATTTCACCGGGAACGGTAATCAGGTCGGAGATACCCTGCACGCCCTGACGCAAAATGTCGTCGGCCATGCGGAAGGCGTCGCGCATTTTGGTGCGCTTTTCCATGGTTTCGAGCAGTTTGTTGTTGGGGATGACGATAAAGGCATCGACCACGTTGCGCAGCTTCTCGACACCGATTTCGGCGTTGATCTTGCGCTGGCCGCCTTCAAAGCCAAACGGCTTGGTGACCACGGCCACGGTGAGCGCGCCGCTCTGCTTGGCGATATCGGCCACGACCGGTGCTGCGCCGGTTCCGGTTCCGCCACCCATACCGGCAGTGATGAAAACGAGGTCGCTCTTGGAGATCGAATCGGAGAGTTCATCGCGCGATTCTTCAGCGCTGCGATGACCGACTTCCGGGTTGCCACCGGCGCCCAGGCCCGAAGTGACCGAGGTTCCGATGGGGATTTTCTTTTCAGCCAAGGCCAGGTCGAGTGCCTGCTGGTCGGTGTTGATAGTGATGAATTCTACGCCGGAAAGTCCGGCTTCGATCATGCGGTTAACGGCGTTGCTTCCTCCGCCGCCGACACCGATAACCCGAATTGTAGCTTGTCCGCTGGGCCGCAATGCTGCCATATGTTTAAGTACTCCCGTCGCAATTTGCGTTTGAGTGTCAGGTTTCGTCAAGTTGAAATCGAAGTTCAATTGAGACAAAATATCACCGACAAATTCCACATATTATAGTGAGAAAACGGCGCTTCTGTCAAGAAAAATCCCGTTCGCACCACAGCGAAATACCGTGATTCGATAACCTTCCACGGGCTTTTCTCGCACTTCATTTTAACCCGTCGTTCCCCTTAATAGTACTTTTACCATTCCGCTTTTATTTTTTTCTGTGGTATCTGTTTGGGATATTGTAATAATACCGTCCGGACGGTATAGTAAATGTATCATGAGTAATATCAATTCCAAGAGAGAGAAAATGTTGGAAGCGGCCTGCGAAGTCGTTGCGCGGTTGGGTGTGGGTGCCATGACGCTGGAAGCGGTGGCAGCCCAGGCCGGTGTGAGCAAAGGCGGGCTGCTCTATCATTTCCCCAATAAAAACGCTCTTATCCTGGGCATGATTAAGCGTTTGGAACAGCAGTTCGAAACCGATATTGCCGCCGAAATCGAGCGGGAAGAAGCCGCTGGGGGTGCGCCGGTTGCCGGTCGTTGGCTTCGCGCTTATGTGCGTGTATCGCTTCAGGAAGCCGATGAACTCGATGCCATGCACGCCGCACTC
>DAITOV010000001.1:0-43928 GCA_036833945.1 Abditibacteriia bacterium | reverse complement strand
CGTTAAATGCCGAAGCGTTGAGCGCGGCAAAAGAAATGTTGCTGATCTTCATCTGCATCATCGGTTTGCCCGCTGCATCGTAGGTAATGCTTTTCACCAGTAACCCTTTATAAGCAGCCAGGTAGGCTTTCATATCGCCGCGCTGTTCAAAAGTGATTTTACAGCGGCTGCCGTGGGTGTTGTAGGCCTGCTTCCAATCGCCCGGTGTGCTGCTGCATCTGACGTTGGGGAGGCTCACATCCGCCATCCAGATTTCCATTTTTATGGTGGTATCGGAAGTGCCCGCACAGCCCGACGATTGAATGCGCTGGGTGACGCTGTAGTGGCGTGCGACGCGCCCGGCAATTTTTTCGCGTCCCAAGAATTTGATGGTGGGAGTCATGATGATCTTCCCGGTGCCGCTTTTACCAGAGTTTTGACCCGTGTGACCGCCGGGGAAATTTGCCGGACGGGAACTGCCGGCAGCTAGTGGCTCGGAGGTGGTGATCTTCAGGTTGGAATCGAAGCGGATTTGCTGGCGCTTGGCGCAGTGTGTCACCGTGCTCTCACTCTGGCGATACATACCCAGGTTCTGCTGTGAATCGGTGCGCTGCAACCCGGCCTTCAGCCAGGTGGTCGTGGTGGAGAAAGGAGTGAGTTTCCCACCTTGCATCATGCTCATTTCGGTGGTGTATTTTACATCGGCGTTTGCCGCCGCTGCCGTTAAGGTCAGTAGGCCGCAGAGTAAGAGTTTTTTCATGGTTTTCCTGGTTTTAAATGAAGTTCTATTGCAGAGGTAGCGTCTTTGATTTAACGCTTACCCTATCTTGCCATATTCGGTTTGTGCTTTGGGGGGTAATCCGTATCAATCGCCGGTGCTTGTGAGCAATACCGTGAAGCCGGTCGCAGGCGAAGATGCCGCGTGTGAGAAATCGTGTTTCAAGCCACGGTTTGCCCAGACGATATCACCGCTACGGGCAGTGAACTGGCTATCTCCCGAGCCAAAGGTCAATTCGCCGCTATCGACGATGAAGATTCTGTCTTCTTGCGCCTCGCCGGGTTCGCATTCGGGGCAAGCAGCCAGCAAGGCATAGGCACCGTGGGTATGCTGGGTGGTAACGGGAGCACTCAGTTGCTGGTTGCCAAAGGCGATCGGCAGGGCTTGGCCTGCACGTGTGATGTGTGGCAACGGTACGTTTGCCGGGACTTCCTGCGGCTGTGTTTCGAAGTCGGGCGGCAGAAATTCCAGGCCGTGATTGGCGGCTATCTCGAGAAACTCCGGCATTTGTGCTCCGGCCTTGGTGGCATTGGAACAATCGCGAAAGAAAGCTTCAAAACCGGCACTCACTGAGAGTACCTGCAAAAAGGCGGGCTGCTCGCTGATGTTACGAAAGGTGTGCGGGATATTGCGGGGGCCGTAGACGACATCCCCTGGCTTTGCTTCGTGCCTCTCGCCGTTGACGATAAATTCAAAGAGTCCTTTCCGCACGATGAAGGTCTCGTCCTCGCGCCGATGGATGTGATAGGGCGGGCCTTCACCTGGCGGCACTTCCACTTCGGCAAACGACGCGGTGCCATTGGTGGCCGAGGCCGGGAGCAGAATCCAAACCCGTTGTCCGAACGCTTCGAGAAGCTCGGCCTGATCGCGGTTAAAAACTTGGGGGGTGGTTATCGAACCATCTTGAATCGCCATCAACTTTCTCCTGGATAAATGTGTGTATTTTGAATGTTTTCAACGAGAGGCAGACAAAAAATATCACAAATTATTCAAGGTGGCGAGGGCAGGGAACGGCGGAGGCATTTTACAGCGAAACCGGTGGAATATGATAAATCACGGCTTCGTATTTCGGAGTGGATTCTTGCGCGAAAACTATTCCTCCTAAAGCTTCGGCGATGCGTCGGCTGGCGGTGTTTTCTCTGGCGACCGGATAGCGGAAATATTCGATGTTGCATTGAGAGGTCGCCCAAGTGGCGAGAGCATGGATCATCTCTTTCCCGTAGCCTTGGCCGTGCTGTTCTTCGCGCACCCAGATGCCCAGTTCCGGGTGTCGCGTGTGGGCGGCGTGGAGGCCGGTGAGACCTACAAAGCTGTTGTCCTGGGCCAGGCGAACCACGAAGTGATAGTCGGTGCCATTTGCTCGGGTGTCCAGCCAGGTTTGGCCGATCTGTTCGAACTCCTTCAACGATTGCGCCGGTTCCCATGACATGAAACGGGTGAGGGTAGGGGTGATGCAGGCGAAGATTTCCGGGGCATCTTCAAGACAGTAAAGCCGCAGCACAAGGCGATTTGTTTTGATTTCGATCATTCTAAAAACAGATACCAGTAGAGAGCGATTTCAGGACGTTCTTTTTTCAGGACAGTGTAGAGCTGCCTATCGAAACCGCCTAACCGAAAACCATAGCGATAATAAAAACGGCAAGCCGCAACATTGTTCGACTGCGTTTCCAGCCGGATGCCAGGCAGATTTTCTTTTCTTGTCCACGCAACCACCACATTCATCAGCGCCCGCCCTATACCCAAGTGGCGTGCAGACCGATCGACGGCAAAATCATCGATCTGAACATAATTATTCCAGCTTTTGGAGGCGAGGATGTAACCCTGAAGCCGATCGGCTTCACCGGCGGCGAGGAGAAGTCGATCATCATATGCCTCTTCCAAGATGAAGTCGCTTTCTACGAGTTCATATTTCTTGCAATATGGGCTGACAGCGGCCACGTGCTGAAATGGATTTTCATACGGCGGCACCAATTCTTCGGTGACTTCAAAAGAAAAATCGCAGCCCGAAAGAGCGGCCGGGGTCAGCAGGCTGACGCGATCAATTTTCATGACTTCACCCTCTTGGATATAAGCGGCAGAGATTTTCCAGGCAAAAGTAGGGGAGCCCCTACAAACATAAACAGTTTCTAATGAAAACTAACTTCACCCGAGATGATGCAACGACTGCCGTCTACCGTTTGCACGACCAGAAAACCGTTTTCATCGACACCCGTGGCGATACCGGAATAAGTCTGCACGGAATCGCGCACGGTGACCGGTTCGCCGATGATGGCGCAGCGGGAGATGAATTCGGCACGCTGCGTAGGCCAGTCGCCGTTTTCATAGCGCTTGAACTCTTTTTGCAAGGCTTCAATGCAGGCATCGCGCAGTTCCTGCACCGGCCACTCTTTTTGGGTTTCGCATAAGAGCGAAGAAGCAGGGAAAACCGGACGGTCCGGGAAATCGTCGTTTTCGAAATTGGCGTTGATTCCCACACCAGCCACGATGAACTCGACTGCGCCGTTTTTAATTTCGGCTTCGCAAAGAATGCCGCCGATTTTCTTGCGGTTGAGCAGCAAGTCGTTGGGCCATTTGGTATCGATCGGCGGGGTGCCCAATGTCTCCATTGCGCGAGCCGCTCCCAACGCGGTGACGATGGTGAGTTGCCCCACGTGATGCGGCGCGATTTTCGGACGCCACACCAGAGAAAGGTAGACGCCCTTGCCCTTTGGTGAAACCCAGGTTCGACCCTGCCGCCCGCGTCCGCCGGTTTGCTCGTTGGCACATACGAAAGCACCATGGGGTGCGGGCTCTATCGCATCGCGCGCCCAGGCTCGCGCGGCATCATTGGTGGAGTCGATGGTGTCAAAGTGGCGTCGCATAGGAAATCTGTGATTAGCTATTTTACACTATAAACCGTACCGGTTCCGTTACCACCAACCCGTTTGATACGTCCATTGGCTTCGAGGTGGCGCAAAATGTGGAACACACCCAGGGCCGTGGCTTTCAGGTCGGTGGCAATTTCTTCGGCGTTAAAGGCTGCCCCGGTGTTATCGGCAAGGTAACCGAGCACTTTGCCTTGAAGTTCGATCACACTCTGCGCCGCTTTCTTACCGGCTTCCACGCCCGGCTGGTGATAGGCGTTAATGTTAACAAGATTGGCATAGAAGCCAACCGTGCGCTCATACAGCGCGATGAGCGCTCCGACGGTGAACGGGGAAACTTCGTTCACCGTGATGGTGAGGCTTTCGCGTCCGTTTTCATAGAGTGCCTGGCGGGTGCCAAAGAGAAAGCCCGAGAGATAATCGCCAATCGTGACGTTTGGCTCTACCTCCAGCACCGCGCCCTGGCGTGTCTGGAGGACTTCTATGAAAGTTACAAAGAAGTTGGGCACGCCTTCGCGCAATTGTTGGACATAGGCGTGTTGGTCTGTCGATCCTTTGTTCCCGTAGACAGAGATACCCTGGTGGACGATGTTGCCGTCCAGGTCTTGCTCCTTGCCCAGCGATTCCATAATGAGCTGTTGCAAGTAGCGTGAAAAGAGCTCCAGGCGATCTTTATAGGGCAAAATCACCATGTCTTTTTCACCCTTGCCGTTGGTGGCGTAGAACCACATCGCTGCCAGCAAGGCGGCCGGGTTTTTGAGGGTGTTGCATGAACGTGTTACTTCGTCCATCCGTGCCGCACCCTGTAGCATGGCGTCGATATCGAAGCCTTGCAGCGCCGCGGGCAGCAGACCCACGGCAGAGAGTTCGGAAGTGCGGCCGCCCACCCAGTCCCACATCGGAAAGCGGGCCAGCCAGCGTTCGTCTTTAGCGACTTTATCGAGTGTACTCCCGGCTTCGGTCACCGCTACGGCGTGGCGTCCGAAGTGCAGTCCGGCCTCGTGGAATGCCGACTGGGCTTCCAGCATGCCATTGCGTGTTTCCTTGGTGCCGCCGCTTTTCGAGATCACGATGACGAGTGTGCTTTGCAGGTCGTCGCCGATTTCGGCCAGGGTGCGTTCCATGCCGTCGGGGTCGGTATTATCAAAGAAATACGGCGTCATCTTGTCGTGCTGGGGTTCGCCCAGCGCACGAGCTACGAACTGCGGCCCCAGGGCCGAACCGCCGATGCCCACCAATAAGAGTTTGGTGAAACGGCGCGACTGCTGGGGAGCGATGCTGCCATCGTGGATTTGAGCGACGAACTTTTTGACGTCGCGCACCGATTTTACAATGGCCGCACTCTCTTCTTCCGGTGCCAGTTCGACGTTGCGCAGCCAGTAATGGCCCACGCGACGGTCTTCATCCGGGTTGGCAATTGCGCCCGCTTCCAACTCGGCCATTGCGGTGTAGGCTTGCTGAAGTTTAGGCTCCAGATCGCTGAGAAACGACTCCGAAAAGTTCATATGAGAGATATCGAGGCTCAGCCCGATTTTCTCATCACGATAAAAATATTTTTGATAACGCTGCCATAAGGCATCGGCAGAGAGTGATATATTCGACATAAAAAGTACCTATATTTAATGTGGTCGAGTGCACTGTGTGTGCCTAATATACTCTATCAGGCCACCCTGTTATCCGACTTGAATGTCGAGCCCGATATCCAGCGACTGGGCCGAATGAGTGAGCCCGCCCACCGAAATAATATCGACGCCGCTCTGCGCGATGCCGCGAACTGTTTGCAGGTTGATGCCACCGCTGGCCTCGCTTACGGCACGGCCATTAATGATGCCGACAGCGGTTTTAAGTTCCTCTATTGTCATATTATCGAGCAGAATAATATCGGCGCGCGCGGCCACCGCTTCCTCAACCTGGGTTAGGGTATCACACTCTATTTCTACCTTGATGGCGTGTCCCGCGTAAGTTCGGGCGCGAACAATAGCTTCCGTGATGCCGCCGCAGAGCGCGATGTGATTGTCTTTGATCAGAATTAAATCATCGAGGGCAAAACGGTGGTTGCTGCCACCACCGCAGCGCACGGCATATTTTTCCAGCAAGCGCAGCCCGGGCGTGGTTTTGCGGGTATCGGCAATCTGGGCTTTGGTTCCGGCCACGCTTTCCACAAATTGCCCGGTGAGGGTGGCGATGGCACTCAGGCGCTGGGTGAAATTGAGCGCCACGCGCTCGGCAGTGAGCACGGCACGGGCGTTAGCCTGAATCCGCATCACTTCTGTCCCGGCAGCGACGCGTGAGCCATCGCCGTGGAGAATCTCTATATTGGCTTCCGGGTCTAAAAAGCGAAAGGTGGCACGGGCGATTTGCGTTCCGCTTACGATGCCATCGACGCGGAAATTCATCTGCGCGGTAGCGGTTTGATCGGCGGGGATAAGAGCGTTGCTGGTGATGTCGCCCGAGCGGATATCCTCGCGCAGGGCGGCTTCAACGAGTGGAAGATAAAGAACGTCTTGAAGAGAATAATTCATGGTTATCGTTTCAATGGTTGGCAGTGGGGGCAAAAGTGAAAGGAACGGGCACTTTTGCCCGCGCCTAACACACCGCGTTGTATCGGTTTGCTGCAATTATGACACGGTTCACCAGTGCGGCCATAGGCCAGGGGATGATATTCGCCATAAGTACCGAAGATATCCTGGTATCCGTTGTCCTTGAGAGTGGCACCCCTTGCAGCAATGGCGCGTTCGAGCACCGGCTTCATCTGTGAAACAAGCTCTTTGAGGCGTTTGAGAGGCACATCGCAGGCGGGAGTAGCCGGATGGACTCCGGCCAGAAAGCACACTTCGTCGGCATAGATGTTGCCCAACCCGGCCACGATTTTCTGGTCGAGCAGGGCGGCCTTGATTTTGGTTTTGCGCTTTCTCAGTGAGGCGACCATGGCGGCTTCGTCGAAATCGTCATCAAGGGGTTCAGGCCCCATCGTTGCAATAAATGGTAAGTCGCTGGAAACGCCGACTGAGCCGAAAGTGCGGGGATCGGTGAAAACCAGGGAATTGCCGCTGCCAAACCTTAACACGGCATGGATATGCTTGTGGAGCGTGGTCGGGTCGAACGGGGTAGCAATATCGCCCTCTTGCACTTCCAGGCGACCGGTCATACCCAGGTGAACCAGGAAGTTGAGGTCGTTAGCGAGTGGAAAGTAAATTTGTTTACCGCGCCGTTTGGCGGCGACGATGGTGGTTCCCTGAACTTGCGCGATAAACGCATCAATAGAGGGAAAAGTGCGGCGGGGCAAGCGTGCCCACGCCGTCTGAATTGTCTGGCCGACGATGCGCGGTTCGAGCTGACTGCGCACGGTTTCGGCTTCGGGAAGTTCTGGCACACCAACAGTTTACAACCTATTTTTTGGTGAGTGGCACCAATTGGATATAAAATGGAAAGTGTTTGTTCCACGAGTGAACCTTATTTTATGGATATTCCTACCTCGACTTTTAGCAATGAACCGTTGATGGATTTCACAAATCCGGCCAATGTCGATGCCATGCACGAGGCGTTGGCTCTGGTGAAAGAGAAAGCGGGCAAGAAGTACCCCTGTGTTATCGGCACACAAGAAATAAGTTCTTCTAGCTACATCTCCTCCCACAATCCGGCCCGGCACAAGGAAGTGGTGGGCGAAGTCGCAGCAGCTACAGCAGCGCAGGCAAAGCAAGCCATCGAAGTGGCGCATGAGGCGTTTGCCTCCTGGAAACAGGTGCCGGTAAAAGAGCGGGCGCTCTTGCTGCAAACAGTGGCGGCCAAGCTGCGGGAACGTAAATTTGAGTTCGCTGCCTGGCTGGTGACTGAGGTTTCCAAGAACTGGAACGAGGCCCATGCCGAAGTGGGGCAGGCGATTGATTTTTGTGAGTACTACGCCTGGCAAGCGGGGCGTTTGGAATGTCCCGAAGAGTTGCAGCAACCAGCCGGTGAAAGCGCTGAATGGGTAACTTCGCCGTTGGGTGCGGGCGTGGTGCTGGCCCCATGGAATTTCCCGCTTTCGATTTTGTGCGGCACGACACTGGCACCGGTGGTGGCCGGGAATACTGTGGTGATGAAGCCTTCGCCGCGTTCGCCGGTGATTGCGGCGTTGTTTTTCCAACTCTTGCAAGAAGCCGAAATGCCGCCGGGAGTGGTCAACTTCATCGTAGGCAATGATAGTGAAATCGGCAACGCCCTGGTCGATCATCCCTTGACCAGATTCGTTTCGTTCACTGGCTCCAAAGCGGTCGGCCTGCAGTTGCACGAGCGGCTGGGCAAAGTTCCCCAGGGACAGAAACATTTTAAACGCGCCGTGTTGGAAATGGGTGGCAAAGGCACTATCATCGTGGATGAAACCGCCGACCTCGACGAAGCCGCCGATAACATTGCGGTTTCGGCGTTTGGCTACCAGGGGCAGAAATGTTCGGCCTGTTCGCGAGTGGTAGCGTTGACGGCTATCCACGATAAGCTCCTACAGAAATTGGTGGAGCGTGTCGGGCGTTTGTTGGTGAGCGACCCCACTTCTCCCAATATTGCACTCGGTGCGTTGATCGATGAACGGGCCTATGACCAGGCGCGTGAATACTTGACTGTGGGCCGTAGCGAAGGGCATCTCTCGTCGGGCGGTATCGCCAAGAAAGACACCGGCTATTTCATGTGGCCGACAATTTTTGCCGGAGTGAAACCGCAGTCGCGGCTCTCGCAAGAAGAGATTTTCGCTCCGATTCTCACCATGCTCAAGGCGCGCGATTTTAACGAGGCGCTGCAAATTGCCAACGATACCGACTACGGCCTGACCGGCGGCGTTTTCTCGCAAAATGAAGAGCGACTGGCCAAAGCGCGCGAAGAGTTTGAGGTGGGCAATCTTTATTTTAATCGCAGAATCACCGGTGGTTTTGTCGGCTCCCATCCGCTGGGTGGCTTTAAACTCTCTGGTGATGGCTCCAAAGCTGGTGGTCCGCAGTATCTTTCGAACTTCGTGCAGAGCAAAGTTGTAGCACGGGCCTGGCCGCAAAGTGAGGCTGTCGCTGCGCTGGAAAACGAGCGATGACACCGCTGGAACAAAACGGCTTTCAGGTTGTGGGAGCCGTGCTGTCATTGAAGTAAGTTTTCGTCCTAATCGCGCTGGTGAAAGAGAGTAGAATGCTTCTCAATTCAACACAAAGGTCACAAAGTGAACACAAAGCTCACAAAGATTCTCTGTGTTCTTTGTGAGTTCTTGGTGTCCTTTGTGTTGATTATCTTTTGAAGATTGGCATCACTCCGTTTCCAGACGGTAACCAATGCCGGGTTCCGTTCTCAAATAACGCGGGCGTGAAGAGTTTTCCTCGATCTTACGGCGCAGGCTGCCCATGTGGACGCGCAGGTAATGGGCTTCGGTTTCGTAGGTATGCCCCCATACTTCCTTGAGCAAATGCCGGTGAGTGAGAACTTTTCCGGCGTGGCGCGTCATTTCGGCCAATAGCCGGTATTCAATCGGCGTGAGATGCACTTCGTTTTCATCGACAAAAACGCGGCGATGTTCCAGGTCGATGCGCAGCCCACCGGTTTGAAATACCGGTTCTTGTTTGCCGGTTTGTAACTGCGCGGCATGGCGTAGCGCCACCCGCAAACGAGCTAACAGTTCGCCCGTGCCAAACGGTTTGGTGAGGTAGTCATCGGCCCCGGCATCGAGCGCGGCGATTTTATCGGTTTCACGGTCGCGTGCCGAAATGACGATGACCGGCACCTGGCTCCATTCCCGCAAACGGGTCAGCACGTCCATACCGTCGCCATCGGGCAGGCCCAGGTCGAGCAGAATAGCATCGGGCCGGGCTTGTGAGGCCAATTGCAGGCCCTCGGCGCTGGTCTGGGCTTCGAGCAGTTTATAGCCGTGGGCTTCGAGCGTGGGATGCACGAAACGGCGGATGGCGGCTTCGTCTTCGATGATGAGTATGGTGGCCTGGTTGCTCATGGTTGGTGTGGTATGTGGTCAATTTCTTCCGTGTTAAATGGCAACGTAAAACGGAAAACCGCGCCGCCGCGCGGCCGGTTTTCGGCCCAGATGTTTCCGCCGTGCGCTTCGATGATAGCGCGGCAGATTGCCAACCCCAGCCCCGCGCCGCCAGTGTTTTTGCCTTTATCGGCATGACCGCCTTCGGCGTGCGAGGCACGGAAAAACGGGTTGAAAATTTCGTTTTCATGCCCCGCAGGCACGCCGATGCCACGGTCGGAAACTTCAACCAGTAGCGCACTTTCACCCTGTAAAGCGGAGATGTGCAGTGAACCGGTGGGCGGCGAATATTTCAAGGCGTTTTCAATCAGGTTGATAAAAACTTGCTCCATCAGTGTGGCGTCGATGGGCACCAGCGGCAAATCGGGCGGGATGTTGGTTGTCACTTTGCGGCTACCGAATTCCGGCTCGAAGCGCGCCAGCACTGCGCCGACCACCTCTTCAAGCGGTTGCAGCTCCTTTTTGACATGGACTTCGCCCGATTGCAACCGGGTCATTTCCAGCAGGTTCGAGACCAGACGGTGCAATCGATTGGCTTCGTGCGAAATCGAGTCGAGGAGATCATGGCGTGTGCCGGGTGAAAGGAGCGCACCTTCATCTTTCAAGGTGCTGGATGCCCCGACGATGGAGGCAAGTGGGGTGCGCAAATCGTGGGAAACCGCCGAGAGCAGCGAACTGCGCAGTTGCTCGGTTTCAATTTGAATCTGTGCCTCTTGCGTGGCATCGGCCAGGCGCGTGCGTTCCAGCGCGATGGCGACTTGCGCGGCCAGCGTTTCGAGATCGTGGCGTTGCGTGGGGGTGAGCGACGAATGGTTCGCCTCACTATTTTTTTGCGTTTTCAGAAGAATGCCGAGCACACCTTCGGTTTGTTGTGCCGCTTTCAAAGGCAAGTAGATGGCACGCGCTGCCGGCAAGGTATCTGTGCCCGCTCCTGCGGCCTGGCCATGATCGAAACTCCAGCGCGCCACCCCGGTTTCCTTGGGTTCGTAGGCAAAGGTAGCCTGTTGCTGGCGCGTTGTTGGTTGTAGTGTGCCATCGCTCATTTGCCAGATGGCGGCGGGGGCATTGGTGAGTTCTTCTATATGGCGGAGGCCGATCAAAATGATATTATCCTGTCCGCGCGTAGCGGCCAAATCGCGAGTTAATGCATATAATGCGAGCGTGCGTTTTTCCCGTTCACGGGCCGATTGGGCGGCAGACTGTACGCGTGTCGTGAGATTGGCAATCAGCAGTCCGGTTCCCAACAGCACGATGAAAGTAATGATGTATTCAGCATCGGAGACGACGAGGCTGTAGAACGGTGGAACGAAGAGGAAATCGAAGGCGAGCACGGCGCAGAGGGCTGCTGCTACCGATGGCCCACGGCCTAAAAAGAAGGCTGAGAGTACCACGCCGATGAGATAGATCATCGTCAGGTTGGCCGGGTCGAAATGCCTGTGCATGGCCCATGCGACCATGCTGCATAATGCAATAATGCCGATAGCACCGAGATAGCGTGGCCATTTGCCAGGAATGACACTGGCGTTGTGCCGGGGGCGGGGCGGTTGGGCAGAGTTCTGGTCGCCGGTAATGACGTAGACGTCGATATCACCTGAGCCGCGCACGATGTCGTCGACCACCGAACCGAAAAGCCGCTCGCGCCAGCGGGCTTTAGCCGGTTTGCCGACCACGATTTTAGAAACGTTGCGTTCGCGTGCGAATGAGAGAAGCGTCTCGGCGATACCGTGGCCTGAAAGTTGAACCGTTTCAGCGCCCAGCGATTCGGCCAGTCGAAGCGTATTCTGCAACTGCCCGGCAGCCGCTTCAGGCAGTGGCGTTGCAGCTTCGACATGCACGACGATCCACTCGGCGTGCAGCCCCGCTGCCATACGCCTGGCGGCCCGAACCAATCGCGCGCCCAGCGGATGCGGTCCGATACACACCAAAATCCGTTCACTGGCGGGCCAGGTGCCCGGCACTTCGTGGTCTCTGCGATACGATTGCATTTGCGCATCGACCCGTTCGGCGGTCCGACGCAGGGCCAATTCGCGCAGCGCCGAGAGGTTGCCTTCCCGAAAAAAATTCGACAGAGCGTGTTGCGCGGAGTGGGGAACGTAAACTTTCCCTTCTTTCAGGCGGGTTTGGAGTTCGAGCGGGGAAAGGTCGATGAGTTCGATTTCATCGGCGCGTTCGAGCACATGGTCGGGCACGGTTTCGCGCACCTGAATACCGGTGATTTGCGCGACCACGTCGTTGAGGCTTTCCAGGTGCTGGACGTTGACGGTGGTGTAGACATCGATGCCCGCGCAAAGCAGCTCTTCCACATCTTGCCAGCGCTTGGCGTGTCGGCAGCCCGGCGCATTGGTGTGTGCCAGTTCGTCTACCAACAGTAGTTGGGGGTGACGTTGCAGGGCGGCATCAAGATCGAACTCTTTGATTGTGACGCTGCCGTGGGGCATCTCGCGGCAGGGAAGAACGTCCAGGCCGTCCAGCATCGACTGTGTTTCAGCGCGTCCGTGGGTCTCAACCACACCCGCAACAACTTCTATACCCGCTGCCATGCGCTCGTGGGCTTCGGAGAGCATGGCATAGGTTTTACCCACCCCCGGAGCCATGCCAAAGAACACCTTCAGGCGGCCTTTGCAGGCAGTCCGGTCCTTGGCTTGCACTCGGCGCAGAAGCGCATCGGGGTCGGGGCGATTCATGGTTTTCTTCGAATCCGTTACCTTCAATGTTTATCCTCCGAAGTTGTAATCGAAAGAGAGATAAACCTGGTTGCGCGTCGGTGAAATATCCTTGTCATTCAAACGAAAATAACCGATACCGAGACTGGCTTTATCGTTCAGGTAGTAATAAAGCGTCGGTTGCACACCGGAAATGGCCGACTTGCCCGAATAGTAATCCACTGCAAATTGTATCTTTTTCGTGAGGTAACGATCATACCCTAACTGCAGGTAGGTTCGGTCGCTATCACCATCGAGCGTGGCGATGGTTTCCTTCTTGGAGAACGAATGCGCCAGGCCAGCGTGGATACGCCCGAATTTGAAGGTTTTTGAGCCTAAAATATAGCCGACGTTAGCGGCATAAATATCTTTGCTTCCTAATAGCCATGCACCCGCTACTACGCGCACGCCCTTTTTATCGTTGCTATAAAGTTGGGTTTTAAAATTTCCCAATAGGCGTTTACTACTACTAAGCCGTTCGCCATTATTAGGGTCGCGTGGTGTTGTTCCTCCCAGACTGAGAATGTAATCGGCTCCTATCTCGTTGCGGCCAAAGATACTATCGTCGCCTTTGCCAAAACCGTAAGTGAGGCCGGTGGAAATCGAGGCATCGGCTTTAGTCCCGCGACCGTAGGAATCAACGTCTAAATGCCAGGTGTCTTTGCTGTAGATATCGGTGGAAGGATAGTAACCCAGTGTGGTCGGGGTGGCAAAGGCCGAAATATTGCCGAGAGCTATCATGCCCAACGCAATTGTTGCGCAGGTGTAATGGGATATTTTCATTTTGATGTTACCGTGTTTGTGAAGAAAGGCTGTCTAACGCCAAATTCAGTTCCAAGATATTGACGCGCGACTCACCCAGAACTCCAAAGGTGCGGCCCTCTGTGTGTTGCTGGACGAGTTCGCGAAGCTTTTTGGGGGGTATCTGTCGTAACCGGGCAACTCTTGCCAATTGATAGTTGGCGGCAGCAGGAGAAATGTGCGGATCAAGCCCCGAACCAGAAGCCGTTACCAGATCAATGGGCACCGGGGCGTCGTTGGCCGGGTCGGCTTTCCTGAGCGCTTCTCTACGTGCTTTTGCCTGTTTTTCGAGGCCGGGATGCAGGGGGCCGTAGTTGGAGCCGCTCGAAGCGCTGGCGTTATAGGCCGGAATTGTGGCGCTGAGCCGTCCCCAGAAATAGCGTGGCGATTCGAACTGTTGGCCGATAAGTTCACTTCCCACGACTTTGCCATTCTGGTGAATCAGGCTGCCGTTGGCCTGGCGAGGGAAAGCGACCTGGGCGATAGCCGTGACGAGCAGGGGATAGAGAATTCCGGTGACGATGGTGAGAGCCAAGAAGATTGTAACGGCGGGGCGAAGGATGCTTTTCATGATTTTTCTTCTCAAGTGAGGTGCAGAGCGACCAGAATCATATCGATTAGTTTGATGCCGATGAACGGCACGATGAGGCCACCCAGGCCGTAAATCAGCAGGTTGGTGCGCAGCAGTTGTGCGGCTCCGACCGCGCGGTAAGGCACTCCGCGCAAAGCCAGGGGAATGAGGCACACGATGACCAGCGCGTTAAAAATCACGGCGGAAAGAATGGCACTCGATGGCGTTGCCAAACCCATCACATTCAGGCGGTTGAGTTCGGGGTAGGTGAGTGCGAACGCCGCCGGGATGATGGCGAAATATTTAGCGACATCATTGGCGATGCTGAAAGTCGTAAGCGCGCCGCGTGTCATGAGAAGCTGTTTGCCGATTTCTACAATTTCAATCAGCTTGGTGGGGTTGGAATCGAGATCGACCATATTGCCTGCTTCCTTGGCGGCCTGGGTACCGCTGTTCATGGCGACGGCAACATCGGCCTGCGCCAGTGCCGGGGCATCGTTGGTTCCGTCGCCGGTCATGGCGACGAGGCGCCCTCCGGCCTGGGTTTCGCGGATGAGTTTGAGTTTGGCTTCGGGCGTGGCCTGGGCCAGGAAGTCGTCTACCCCGGCTTCGGCGGCGATGGCGGCGGCAGTCAGCGGGTTGTCGCCGGTAATCATGATGGTTTTGATACCCATGTGGCGGAGTTCGTTGAAGCGCTCGCGCATGCCGCCTTTAACGATATCCTTGAGTTGCACCACGCCCAGCACGCGGGGTGGCTGTGAGCCTTCTTTTCTGGTGACAACCAGAGGCGTGCCGCCGCTACGGGCGATTTCTTCCACGACTGCGTGCAGTTCGGACGAGAAATAGCCTTCTCCGGCCTGGATGTAGCTTTCGATGGCATCGATTGCGCCTTTGCGGATTTGGGTGCCGTTCAAATCCACGCCGCTCATGCGGGTTTGGGCCGTGAAGGGCACGAAGGTCGCGCCCAGGCTGTGCACGTCGCGTTCGCGGATGTTGTAACGCTCTTTCGCCAGCACTACCACCGAGCGGCCTTCAGGTGTTTCATCGGCCAGGCTCGAAAGTTGGGCGGCATCGGCCAACTGTTCTTCGGTGACGCCGGCCGCCGGAATGAACTGCGTCGCCTGCCTATTGCCAAGCGTAATGGTGCCGGTTTTATCGAGCAGCAGCACATCGACATCGCCCGCCGCTTCCACTGCGCGGCCACTCATGGCTATGACGTTGGCCTGAATCATCCGGTCCATACCCGCAATACCAATGGCCGAAAGCAGTCCGCCGATAGTGGTGGGTATGAGGCAAACCAGCAACGCCACCAGTACGGTCACAGCAATGGGATGGCCTTTGCCTGAAGCCTGCACCGCATAAAGCGAAAACGGCAGCAGCGTGCAAACCGCCAGCAGGAAGATAAGAGTAAGGGCAGCCAGCAGAATATTGAGCGCGATTTCGTTGGGCGTTTTCTGGCGCTTGGCGCCTTCCACCATTGAGATCATGCGATCGAGAAAGGTTTCGCCGGGGTTAGCGGTGATTTTTACCACCAGCCAGTCTGAAAGCACGCGCGTGCCGCCGGTAACGCTGCTGCGGTCGCCGCCCGATTCGCGGATGACGGGTGCGCTTTCGCCGGTAATAGCCGATTCATCGACGGAGGCTACGCCTTCGAGCACTTCGCCATCGACGGGAATGAAGTCGCCAGCTTCCACTAAAACGATATCGTCTTTACGCAGATCGGCAGCGCTGAGGAGCGAGTGCGGGGCACCATAACGTGGCTCCGCCAGTTTTTTCGCGGTCACGTCCTGCCGCGATTTCTTTAAAGTATCGGCTTGTGCCTTGCCACGGCCTTCGGCCATGGCTTCGGCGAAGTTGGCAAATAATACGGTGAACCACAGCCAGAAGGCGACGGCGACGATGAAACCACGCGAGATGCCCGGTTCTCCGGCGAAAATGAGGAAGGTGGTGAACAGCGAACCGATCCATACCACGAACATGACGGGGTTACGCAGTTGGTGGCGCGGATCGAGTTTGCGAAACGATTCGCCAATCGCAGTCCGCACGATTTGCGGATCGAAAAGGGGGCGCGACTGGCTTTGCGATGAAGTTGACATGAACGTTCCTTTTAAGGGTGCAGTTGCAGATGTTCGACAATTGGCCCCAAGGCCAGCGAGGGGATGAAGGTGAGAGCGCCAACGATGAGAATAACGCCGATCAGCAAGCCGACAAACAGCGGGCCGTAGGTGGGCAGGGTTCCCGGCCCCGTTGGGATGAGTTTTTTGCGCCCCAGGCTTCCGGCGATAGCCAGAGTGGCGATGATAATTCCGAAGCGTGGAATCAGCATCGCAAAGCCGAGAATGATGTTATAGAACGGGTTATTCGCGCCTAATCCGGCGAAAGCGCTGCCGTTGTTGTTGGCGGTTGAGGTGGCGGCGTAAAGCACTTCGGAAAAGCCGTGGGCACCGGGGTTGAATACCGTGACGCGCCCCGCCGGAGACAGCACGGCAATCGCGGTAACCAACAGGGTCACGGCGCAGGGGAGGAGAACGACCAGCGAAGCCATTTTAATTTCATAGGCTTCGATTTTCTTACCCAAGTATTCCGGCGTGCGTCCCACCATCAAACCCGCAATGAACACCGCCACGATGGCAAATATCAGCATGCCGTATAAGCCGGAACCGACACCGCCGAAAATGACTTCGCCTAACTGCATCAACAGCAGCGGCACCATGCCGCCCAGCGGAGTAAAGGAATCGTGCATCGCATTGACGGCACCACACGAAGCGGCGGTGGTAATGGCAGCGAATAAGCCGGTTGCTGCAATGCCGAAACGTGCTTCCTTGCCCTCCATATTGCCACCCGCTTGAATCGTCGAAGCGGCTTGGTCTATGCCGAGGCGAGCCAGCGAAGGATTACCACTTTGTTCGGCTACGATGCCGCCGAGAGCAAACGCCAGAAACACGATGGTCATGGCAGCCAGCAGCGCCCGGCCCTGGCGGATATCGCCGATCATCTTGCCGAAGGTGTAGCACAGAGCGGCGGGGATGAGGAGAATGGCCAGCATCTGCAAAAAGTTGCTGAGCGGGGTGGGGTTTTCCAGCGGGTGGGCGGCGTTGGCGTTGAAAAATCCGCCTCCGTTGGTGCCCAGTAATTTGATGGCAACCTGAGAAGCGACTGGCCCTCGTGCTATGGCTTGAGTAGAAGTGACATTTCCGGCGGAATCTTTCAGCGGCTCAAGTAATGAAATGCTGGCCGAAGGAGCCAGGGTTTGCACCACACCCTGTGCCACGAAGGCAAGTGAAAACACCAGCGAAAGCGGGAGCAGGATATAGAGCGTCGAGCGGGAGAGATCGACCCAGAAGTTGCCCAATGTTGAGGTTTCCCGTGCGCGGATGCCGCGCACCAATGCCACCAACACTGCCATGCCGGTTGCGGCGCAGACGAAGTTCTGCACCGTGAGAGCGGTCATTTGCGTGAGGTAACTCATGGTGCTCTCGCCGCCATACCCCTGCCAGTTGGTGTTGGTGACGAAGCTGACTGCAGTATTGAAGGACGAATCGGGCGAAACCGGCGGCAGTTGCTGCGGATTGAGCGGCAGCAGGGCTTGAAGCCTTTGAATAGCATAGGCGAAGAGCGTCCCGATACAACTGAAGGCCAGAACCGAACCGGCATAGGTTTTCCAGCTCATTTCGCCGTTTTGAGCGACGCCACAAAGTTTGTAAATACCCCGTTCGACTGGCTGCATCCAACGCAGCCAGAAGGGGATGTCGCCTTCGTAAACACGAGCCATGAACAGGCCCAGCGGCCTGGCGCATAGCAGTAGAACGGTGATGTAGAGGATGACTTGAATCCAGCCGTTAAGCGTCATTCAAAACACCTCCGGGCGCAGCAGCGCGACGAATAAATAGGCCATCAGCCCTACAGCCAAGGCTCCTCCGGCCAAGTAGAAAATCTCCATAACTCTCCTTCATAACCTCTCGCAGCCGTCGATGAATTTCCACGAAACGGCAAAAAATCCGACGGTCAGCACGATGAAAACAACGTCCATAACGCTCTCCTTTCAATCGATGGAAAGTATGGGAACGGAGCGCGTCAAAATGGTGTAAAGAAGCGGAATGGGGATGTAAAGAAATCGTAAAGATTCTTGCTATATTTGAAAAGAGAAGGAAATAAAAAGCACCATCATGTTGCCTTTTGACTCCTCCCGAGAGAGGCCTGATTATGCTATAAACAATAGGGCCGGTTCGTTGATTTTCCACTTTCCATTTTCCATTCTCAATTGCCCTCTCATGTCGAAATGTCCCTGCGGTTTTTGCCATCTCCACGTCCATTCTGAGTACTCGTTGCTCGACGGTGCCAACCGGGTGAAGGACATTGCCAAACGTGCGGCCGAGATGGATATGCCGGCGATTGCGCTCACCGATCACGGGGTGCTTTATGGCGCGATCGACCACTATGAAGCCTGCCTGAAAGAGGGCGTAAAACCCATCATCGGGAACGAGGTGTATGTCGCACCGCGTAAGCATACCGATAAAGATTCTAAGCTCGATTCCCAAAAGAATACGCGCCATCTCACACTGTGGGCGAAAAATCTTACTGGATATAAGAATCTGGTCAAACTGACCAGTAAGGCGCATCTCGATGGCTATTACTATCGGCCTCGCGTCGATCACGAGATGCTGGCGCAGTATTCCGAGGGTTTGATCTGCGGTTCGGCGTGTTTGGGCGGCGAAATTCCGCAGTTCATTACTAATTCCAAGTTGAATGAGGCGACCGAACGCGCCGAGATGTATCGCGAGATATTCGGGAAGGAGAATTTCTTCCTCGAATTGATGGATCACGACCTGCATGGTCAGGATGAAGTCAACAATCGCATCATCGACATCTCGAACAAAACCGGTATTCCGCTGATTGCGACCAACGACGCTCATTATTCGCGCCGTGGCGATGAGCAGATGCACAAAATCTTGGTTTGCATCGGCACCAACTCCACCATAGACTCGGCGAGCCTGCATTATGGCCCGAACTTCTATCTGAAAACTGCCGAGGAGATGTACGAGCGGTTCAAGCACGTACCCGAAGCGTTGGAAAATACGCTGCGCATCGCCGATATGGTCGATTTGCAACTCGACCTCAAAACCACCCACTTCCCGCACTTCGACGTGCCGCCCGGACACGATCTGATTTCGTTCTTGCGGGAATTGTGCAAACAGCGTTTCGAGAAGCGCTATCCGCCGGGGCATCCGCGCCGTGAAGAAGCGAAACCGCGCATGGCCTATGAGTTGGAAATCATCATCTCCAAAGGCTACGCCGGTTATTTTCTGGTGGTGCAAGACCTCATCAACTGGAGCAAAGACCGCGGCATTTTGGTCGGTTGCCGAGGTTCGGCGGCGGGCTGTCTCGTCTCTTATGTGTTGGGTATCACTAACCTCGATCCGTTGCCCTACGGTTTGTTGTTCGAGCGCTTCCTCAACCCCGACCGTGTGAGTACCCCCGACATCGATATCGACTTCCCCGATAAGCGGCGCGATGAAGTGCTGCAGTATGTCAGCAACAAATACGGCAAGGAAAAAGTCGCCCAGATCATCACCTTTGGAACCCTGGCTGCCCGCGCGGCGGTGCGCGATACCGCGCGCGCCATGGGGCTTGATCTCAAGATTGCTGATCAGGTTGCCAAGCTCATTCCTGCGGTGCCGGGCCACCCGGTTTCCATCAAAAGGGCAACCGAAGAAGTGCGCGAATTAGGCGCGCTCTACGAGAGCGACATGACGGTGAAAAACCTGCTCGATAACGCGACGCAGATCGAAGGCTTCACCCGTCACGCTTCGCGCCATGCTTGCGGTGTGGTGATTGGTAAAGACCCGCTCGATGAACTGGTGCCCGTGGAAGAAAAAGACGGCCAGATCATCACCCAGTACCACGCCAAGGCGGTTGAGAAGATCGGTCTGGTGAAGATGGACTTCCTCGGTCTGCAAAACAACACCGTTATCAACGATACGGTGGAGTTGATCGAGAAGCGCCACGGCACCAAGATCGACCTGGAAAATATTGAGCTTAACGATAAGAAGGTCTACGATATCCTGGGCAAGGGCGATGGCGTGGCGGTGTTCCAGATGGAAGGCGTGGGTATGCGCAACCTGCTGCGCGAGATGAAGCCGGAGAATCTCGAACATCTTATCGCGCAGATTTCGCTCTATCGTCCCGGCCCGATGGAAGAAATTCCGACCTACATCCGCGGCCGTCACGGCGGTAAGGTGACCTACGCTCACCCCAAGCTCGAACCGGTGCTCAAAGATACCTACGGCATGCTCCTTTACCAGGAGCAAGTGATGCAAGCCGCGCAGGTGCTGGCGGGATTCACCGGCGGTCAGGCCGAATGGCTGATGCGCGCCATGTCGAAGAAGATGGCCGACAAAATGGCGGAGATGAAGCCGCAGTTTGTCGATGGCTGTCTCAATAACGGGGTCGATAGGCGCACCGCGGAAGAAATCTTTGGCCGTATGGAAGAGTTCGCCAAATACGCGTTCAACAAGAGCCACGCAGCCTATTATGCGCTGGTTTCTTACTGGACGGCGTATCTCAAGGTCAACTATCCGGCCGAATTCATGTCGTGCAAGATGACCAGCCTGCTTGAAAAGAAAGACAAGCTTTTGGTCGTCATCGACGATTGCCGTAAGCACGGCATCGACGTATTACCGCCCGATATTAACGAGTCGAACCACGCGTTTACCGTCACGCCCGATGGCACTGGTATTCGCTTCGGTCTGCAGGCGATTAAAGGTATTGGCGAAGGTCCGGTCAACGCAATTTGCGAGGCTCGCGAAGAGGGTGGACGCTTTACTTCGCTGTTCGATTTTTGCGAACGGGTAGCCAGTCGCGCCTGCGGCCGGGCACAGATCGAAACGCTGGTGCGCTGCGGCACTTTCGATACGCTGCATGACAACCGGCAGGCGATGCTCAACGCCGTGCCCGGTGCGATGGAGCAGGGCGCCCAGGCGCTGGCCGATGCCCTTTCGGGACAGATGAATATCTTTGCCGATGCCAGCGAAGTGGGCACGCCCAAAGCCGGTGGAATGTTGCCAAATATTCCAGATGCCGACCGTGATATTCGCCTGGCCTGGGAAAAAGAATATCTGGGCCTCTATGTTTCCGACCATCCGCTCTTGCCGCTGCGTGAATATCTGGACATGCAGACCGTGGCTTTGGAGCGCATCGGTGAAGAGAGCCGGTTCAGCGACGGCACTCCTGTGACGATTGGTGGATTGGTGACGACGATCAAAAAGATGATCGATAAGAACGGGCGCACCTGGGCCGCGTTCACGGTGGAAGACCTCACCGGCTCGATTGAGGTGCTCTCCTTCGCTAAAACTTTTGAAGCGCATGGCCACAATGTGCAGGAAGATGCCAAACTTATCATCAAAGGCAAGCTGGCCGCCGATAATCGCCGTGGCAACCGCCAGCAGAACGACGACGATGAGAACGCGGCGGAAGAAACAATCACCTATAAAATCATGGCCGATGAAATCGACTTGATTCCTAACGATGCCGCCGATAATGTGCGGAAGGTCGCAGCCTTCCCGCGCGGTGCGCCAGCCGAGGCTGCTCCTGCCGCTAATGGCGGTGCCACCGGACATATCACCATCAATCGTCGCAGCGCTCCGCCGATCAACGATGCTCCGCCACCGTCCGCATCGGCCCCTGCGTCTTCGAATGGTAACTCTTCGGCTCCCCCGCCCCCGTCCCCACGCCCAACGGGTGTTCGTGGCTTCTATCCTCCCGAGAGTGCCGCGCATTGTGTTCACCTGCACATCGTGGAAGAGAGCGTCACCCACGATACCATTATGAAATTATGGAATATTTGCAAGGCGCATCCCGGGCAGACTGAAGTGTGGCTGCACGTCGATAACGGTTCGGAGACGATGCGCATGAAAGTTTCTCCGGCCTATTACGTGGTGCCGACGCCGGAGTTTAAGAATCAGGTGCAGGGTATTCTCGGTGAAGACCGGGTTATGATTCCCCAATAAATCAGGAAAACGAGAGTCGTTTTGCGGGGCTAATATTTCTCTTTAACAGGCTGCTTTATGAGCAGAAATAAAGGAGAAATATTGGCCCCGCATTGCTTTGAGAATTTCGTATAATACGCAAACGTCTCTCTCTATTTCAGGGGAAATTTTATGGCGAAATTACGCGTAGGAATTTTAGGTTGTGGCGGCATGGCGGGTGGGCACGCCCAGCGTTTGGCAAAGCATGAAGAAGTTGAACTGGTGGCTCTGGCCGATGTCTCGGAAGAGGGCTTGAATGCTTTCATCGAACGCAATCTGAGCGATTACCAGCCGCGCCCGGCTATTTTTACCGACCCGGTACAAATGTATGCGCAGGCGAACCTGGATGCGATTGTCATTGTGACACCGCATACCCTGCATTACGAACACGCCGTGCAGGCACTGGAAGCGGGTTGCCATATCCTGATGGAAAAGCCGATGGTGACCGATTCCGGCCAGGCGCATGCCCTGGCTCAAAAAGTGGAAGAAACCGGCAAGGTGTTCGTGATTGGTTATAACACGCCCTGCACTCCGGTGATGGCCTATATTCGGGATACTATTCGCAGCGGTGAACTGGGCAATCTGGAGCTGGTTTCGGGTTGGCTGGCACAGGGCTGGATGAAAGCCACTACCGGCACCTGGCGGCAGAATCCGGCGCTTTCGGGTGGCGGACAGATGTATGATTCGGGTGCGCATATCTTCAATTCGCTGGTGTGGACGGTCGAGCAACCAATTGAAGCCGTACAAGCCTTCATCGACAATAAAGGGACTCCCGTCGATATTAACGGCACCGCCAACATTCGTTTTGCCAATGGCGTGTTGGCGACCATTACCATCGGCGGCAACTGTCCGGCCTGGGGAGCGAAGATTGTCTATCTGTTCGAGAACGGACGGATCGAGAGCGATGGTTGGAGCGCGAAGTGGATTAAGGTGTGGAAGGACAATGAAGAGGTCGAAGTTGAACTTGATTCTTCCACGACCAGCCCGGTCAATAATTTCGTCGATGCGATTTTAGGGCGCGATTTGCCACGCACCGCACCGATTAACGGCATCAACCAGAGTGAGCTGATGGATGCAATCTACGAATCGGCGCGCACCGGGCAAATCGCAAAGCCCGTAAAGCGATGATCGGGAGGTGGGAGATAGGAGGTGGGAGGTAGGCGAACGTGTTGGTATGTGCGTTAGACTTGTCTACTGAGAGATCGTCCCAATTCCATTTACTAGCCATGATGAGTAGGAAAGAGGCTTAATAAAAATGCAGTTATTTGAGGGTTACAGTGATGCGCGCGCTGCTTTGGAGGCTTCCAATGCGGCGCGCAGTTTTTCGGCTTCGCCCGAAATTGAAGAGCGTGTACGCGCCATTTGTGAAAAAGTGCGCGCCGAAGGCGATGCGGCTTTGCTGGGTTATGAGCGACAGTTCTCCTGCCTGTCCCTGACAGCCGATGCCCTGCGCGTGACGGCCGAAGAAATTGAAGCCGCCTGGCAGCAAACCCCGGCAGAGGCCAGGGTGGCATTGGAACGCGCGGCTAAAAACATCGAAGCTTTTCATCGAGTGCAGCCCTGTGCCAGTTGGAGAATGACTTCACCGGATGGCGCGACTCTGGGACAGAAATACACTGCCATCGAACGCGTCGCGCTCTATGCACCACACGGGCGCGCGGCGTATCCTTCCACCGTGCTGATGCTGGCGGTGCCGGCTAAAGTGGCCGGGGTATCGCAGGTCGTGTTGGCTACGCCTGCCGGGAAAGACGGTAACGCCCATCCGCTCATTCTGGCAGCGGCGAAGGTTTGCGGCATCACCGAAATTTATAAAATCGGTGGTGCGCAGGGTATGGCGGCACTGGCCTACGGCACCGCGACCGTTCCACGCGCCGATAAGCTGGTGGGGCCGGGTAGTATTGATGTCACGCTGGCCAAAAAATATCTTTACGGTACCGTCGGCATCGACGGACTCTTCGGCCCCAGTGAAGTGGTGGTTTTTGCTGACGATTCGCCGCAAAACGATCCCGCCCAGTTGGCTGCCGATCTCATCGCCCAGGCCGAACACGGTGAAGATTCGTTCGTCTGTTTCGTCACCACCTCAAGCAGCTTGAATGAGGCCGTGCTGGCGGAAGTGGAAAACCAGGTTGCCGCCAGCCCGCGTGCCGAGTATTTGCGCCAATCTCTGGAAAATTCCCTGGCCTGTGTGGCCGGTTCGTTGGAAGAGGCGCTCGAACTTTGCAATCTGGCAGCAGCCGAACACGTGGAGGTGTGGAGCGCGTGCGCCACCGAAATCGCCGAAGGCATTTTGCACGCCGGAGCGATTTTCCTCAATACGCCGGTGCCGTTGGGCGATTACATTTTAGGCCCTTCGCACACCCTGCCAACCGGCGCGACAGCGCGCTTTGCTTCGGGTGTGGCAGTCGATACGTTTTTGAAAAGATCTTCTATTATCAACGCGTCATCCGAAGCCATCGCGGCGGTAGCTGAAGATTTAAGCACTTTAGCGAATTTGGAAGAGTTGCCGGGGCACGCTGCTGTAGTGAAGCGGTAATTAAATCTAAATCTTTTTCAACACAAAGGCCACGAGGTGAACACAAAGATCATAGAAGCCCTCTTTTTCTTTGTGTTCACTTCGTGGCCTTTGTGTTTGTTGTTGGTATTAAAGATTGCACCGCTGTTGTGCTCTTTCCAGGCACAACTGCATCAACCGGGCCAGTTCACTTACATAAGGTTCTTGAATCAGGCAATGGTTGCCCCGAATATCGTGGGTTTCGATCTTGGCGTGACGGACTCGCCCCCAGCCGCCGTCGCGGTGTGGATTTGGCCTCCGATCCTGCCTGCCATCGGCACGAAAGTAGGTGATTTGTCCGGCATACTCCTGGGGACGATAACGCAGAGCCGCCGCGAGGTGTTGGGCCTGGACATAGTCATTGGTAAGAGAAGGCGGCGCATTCTGCCCACGCAGGAGATGCCAGTGGTATTTTAACTGGCACAGGTGACGGCGCAATCGGGAACGTAGGGCGATGCGTGCGCGCCATCCGCGACGAATCAATTCCTCTTGAACGCCTGGAAAATCGGTATCGAATAACGCCATTAACCCCACTTCTTCACCGACGTTGCGCAGACGACGGGCGATGTCGAAAGCGATGAGGCCACCCATCGAATAGCCACACAGAAAATAGGGGCCGGTCGCTTGCACACTTTTCATTTCCGCGAGGTATTGCGCGCTCATCTGTTCAATCGTTGCATGAGGCCGGGTATCGCCTTTCAAACCGAGCGGATCGAATCCGTAAACCGGCTGATCGGCAGGTAGGTAGGAGGCAAAGCGATGAAATTGGAGCGCGTTGCCGCCATTGCCATGCAGGCAAAAAAGCGGAATTTTTTTCGGTTTCTCACCCGCTTGAATTTGCACCAGGCAGTTGCGTCGTGCGTTGGATGTGCTTTGGCTTAATAAAGCACTCAGTTCTCTGACAGTCGGGGCTTTGACTACCGCGGAAATCGGCAGTTGCAGGGCAAACTCATCTTCGATGCGCAGCATGAGTTGAGTAGCGAGCAGGGAATGTCCGCCGAGTGCAAAGAAATCATCTCTCGCCCCCACCGGTTCGACTGCCAGAACTTCCTCATAAAGCCGGGCAAGTTTGGTTTCGGCGGTGCCTTTGGGTTTCTCAAAATCACTCAGATGAGTTGTCGGATAGTTTTGAGGAATGGGTAACGCCTTGCGATCGAGCTTGCCGTTGAGAGTCGTAGGCAAAGCATTCAGGAACTCGAAACGGGTTGGCACGGCATAGTCGGGTAATTGCTGGAGTAGGGCAGTTCGCAAATCCCGAATAGAAGGAAGGTTTTCCCGATCGACCACCAGGTAGGCTGCCAGCTGTTGATTGCCCGTGTGATCTTCGAAAGCCGCCGCTGCTGCTGCCAGGCCGGTTGTTTTGAAGAGGGCCATTTCCACCTCGGCGATTTCCACACGGTAGCCGCGAATCTTGACCTGAAAATCCTTGCGGCCCAGGTGAATGAGATGCCCTTGCTCGTTAAAGCGGCCCAGGTCGCCGGTGAAGTAAGTGCGCAGTTCGCTATCGTGAGGGGCGGTCTGGAAAGCGGCTGCCGTTAGCTCGGGTTGCTGCCAGTAGCCGGGGGAAAGGTAGCGGCTGCGCACCGCGATTTCGCCGATTTCCCCGGCACCGACTTCCTGATGCGATGCGTCCAGTAGTAAAACGTCTTTGCCTTCGATAGCTTGGCCGACCGGCACCAGGCTGCCTTCGAGCGGTGTGGCATGCGTCAGATAATACTGCGTGACCGTCCTCGTTTCTGTGGTGCCAAGGGCGTTTTGCATGAGGCAGCCGGGGGAGAAGTAGCGTCGATAGAGTTCGACATCGCGTTGATAGACCGGTTCGCTGCCGGGAGCGAGCAGACGCAGTTTGGGAAATTGGGTCTGGCTTTCAAATGTTGCGCACCATTGGCGGAACATGGCAACGTTGATATCGAGAATCGTGATCTCTTCGCGCGCCAACCATTGCGTCAGGCATTTGAGTCCTTGCTCTCGCACATCGAATGGTAAGACAGCCGCGCCGTTAAGCAGGGCACCGAAGATATGGCAAACCGAAGCGCTGGAAGAACTGCTAAAAAGCAGCCCGTAGCGATCGTCGAGTGTGGTTTGAAGATCGATGGCCTGACGCCGAATATCGAATAGCACATTGCGATGTGTTTGTACGACACCTTTGGGTTCGCCCGAAGAGCCTGATGTATAAATGATGTAGGCCGGTTCTTCAGGTTGAGTGTCCAGGTTGGGGTTTTCGTAACCAGAATTGTTGTCAGCTCTCAACCCATCGATGTTGAGCAAAGGTCTTTCCCAACCTTTTGCTACTGCAAGATGAGTGTTATTGGTGAGGAGTAATGCCGGCTTTGCATCTTCCAGGATACGTGCCGTCCGTGCGGCGGGATAACCGGGATCGAGAGGAACATAGCAATTGCCGCTTTTAAGAATGGCGAGGATGGAAATAATATCATCTGCTCCCGGTTCGAAGAGCATGGCAATCGGTTGGCGACGGGTACCGTAACGCTCAATGATAGTATGGGCGATGATATTGGCACGGCGGTTTAATTCGTGATAAGTCAGCAGGCACTGTGACGATTTAATGGCGAGGCGCGAACCGTGTGCCACTACCATTTTTTCGAATCGGGCACTTAACGAGCTTTCGATTTCTGCGGAAAGGAACTGTTGCAATAGACGAGGAAAAATTAAATGCGGTTGGCTACAGTTAAGTATAAGTCTTCTTTCTCAATTTGACGGATGGGTGTGGTATTAAGCAAAATAATTGTTTAACGAATCGAGCAGCGGGGTATAATGGATGTAACAAGTTATGGAAACCCCGTCACGAAGCCGTATTACTCACCAAGATATCGCTAATCACCTGGGCATTTCGCGGGTTGCCGTGACGCAGGCGCTGCACCAAACGCGCAAAACCACTCTCAGCCCCGAACTGCAAGCGCGCATTTTGGAAGCGGCGCGGGAACTCAACTATCGTCCCAGTAACGTTGCGACCTATACCATCGGTTACGTGAGTAACATGCACTCTTTTGCGTTGGCAGCCGAGGGGCAGTATCTGATGGCGATGGATGAAGCCATGCGTGAGGCGGGCTATCGCATCGCGCTGGCGAATGTGCGCGACAACGACCTGGAACCGTTGCGCAAAATCCTTACTCCCAAAACTGTGGATGGCGTAATTTTCTCCCGCTGGTTCGATGGCCGGGTGCGTGGCTTGTTGCCTCCCGAAATACCGTGGATCGTCACTTCGGAAGAAGATGGCATCAGCGATGATGCCGATCAGGTGAGTATGGATACTGTCGCGACAGCACAACTCATCACACAGCATCTACTCGAACAGAGGCATCGGCGCATCGCTCTGGTCACGGGTTTGGGTGAGCGGCATTATCACGGGCATATAAAGCATGGTATGCAGGAAACAATTCGGCAATCGAATACGGGTGCCGAGTTAAGTTTTATGATTGCTGTAAAGGAAGACCGTGAGATTCGGGAACCGTTTTTGAAAATGCTCAATGCAGCGGATAAACCGACTGCTGTGGTTGCCATCAGCCCTGAAAAGACGATCGCTGTTCTCAATTTGCTGCAAACCACCGGACACCGTGTGCCTGAGGATGTCAGCGTAGTGTCGTTTCTCGATAGCCGCCTCTTCGAGCCGCTCACGCCCCGCATTACCGCCACGACTGCCGGTGCGAATATGGTTAAAGTCGCTGCTGGGCGCTTATTGGAGAAAATTCGCGAACCATTGAATCCGGCGCGTAAGATTGTGCTTCCGGGTGAAATCATCGTACGTGAATCGGTAGGAGTGGCAAAACCGTAAGCTGAACTCGTCGTAAGTTACTGGTTGCATTAGCGATTCAGACAAAACTAAGTGAAGCAATATAAGGATTTTCAAGTGATGCTTAAAAAAAATGTACAAGGGATGTGCGTCCTCGCGTTGGGGGGAGTGCTGGGCCTGGCCTCGTTGGCTCCTGCGGCTACATTAGTGAAAGACGGCCAGGCTGTGGCAGTGTTGGCAGTTCCAGCTAAACCTGATGCCGATGAAAAACGCGCCATTGACGATCTGATCAACTACGTGGAAAAAATCTCCGGCGCAAAGCTGGAAACGGCCACGGTGGAAGCCGGGGGTGCGGAAGAGTTTCGTGCCAAAACACGGCAGGCTGGAAAAACCCCTGTCCTTATCGGTAGCAACGCCTTACCGTTGTTACAAAAAGAGCTGGGAGATAAAGGCAAGACACGCGGCACATTTGCGCTAAAGGCCGATGACGACAGTGTGCTGATTGCCGGTAACACCGAAGGCACTTATTACGGCGTGCTCGAACTGCTCGAACAACAGGGCGTGCGCTGGTTTATGCCGGGCGATTTAGGCGAAGTGGTGCCCTCCCTCAACACGATCGAAGTGAAACCGCAAACCACGGTGCAAGCGCCTTCGTTTCCTTCGCGCTGGTTTCAGATGCCCGATCGCGACTGGCAGGCCCGCGTGCGTTGCGGTGGCGATGTCTTTGGCGGAGGACACGGCATAGTGGCACCGCCTTACGAACTCAATAAGGACACCAAGAAGTATGAACCGGCCGAGAATGCCGAATATTATTCGTTATATAAAGGCGAACGAGTACCACGTCAGCATTGTGTCTCGAACCCCAAACTCATCGAATACGTAGCCAACGATATCAAAGCCAAGCTGGCCAAGGGGCGCGGCCCGGTAATGCCGATCGGCCCTAACGATGGCGCCGGGTTTTGTGAATGCGATCGATGTCGCGCACTGGATGCGGGTGACTACGACGCGTTTTCGGGTGAAGGTTCGGTCACCGATCGTTACATCTGGTTTTTCAATCGGGTTCTCGAAAAAGTGCAGCCGGAATATCCCAATGTGAAGTTGGCGTTCTACATCTATCACACTTACATGCGCCCGCCGTTGCGCGAAAAGCCCAGCCAGGCTATCCAGGGAGCACTGGCACCAATCGGACTCGACCGAGTGCATGGTTTTTCCAATCCCGTAGCGCCCGAAAAAAGCTATGCCAAATGGCTCTTGCAGGAGTGGGGCAAGCTGCTGCCGGAGATTTATGACCGCAGCTACTGGAGTAACCTGGCAGACCCCGGTTTTACTTTTAATATCACCGACCGTTTGCGCGATGAAATTCCCGTCAGCCACGCGTTGGGGCTAAAAGGCTTTCGTGTGGAAACTTTCCCCAACTACGGTCCGCAGTTTCCTTCGATGTATGTAGCCGGGAAATTGATGTGGGATCATAAAACCGATGTCGATGCGCTTTTGACCGATGTCAACGAAAAGTTCTTTGGCCCGGCAGCCGGGCCGATGGGAAAATACCTGGCAATGATGGACGGTGCTCTGCGCGATGGCGATTATAATACCGGCTCGGCATGGAACATTCCCGATTTCTACCCTCCTGCTTTACGCGCACAGGCTAAAAACCTGCTTGCGGATGGTGCGCGCCTGGCGCAAGGGAAAGGCGTGTATGCCCAGCGCGTGCAGATGATAAGCGAAACCTTTGAAATGACCGATGCTTTTTGCAACATGATGGAAGCACGAGTCAAGCTCGATTTGGTGGGCGCGCAACGTGAGTTGGAACGATTGGATACGGTGGCGAATAAGCTGATGGCTTATAAGCCGGTGCCGATGGTTTCGGCGGGACGGTTTAGCACTTACGTCAACTATATGCGACGTTTCTTCCGCCATGCCACCGAACAAGGGTATGCGCGCATTACGGGCGGCAATCGTCTGGTCGCCGCAGCACCGGACGAATGGGAATTCCAGACCGACCCCTTGCGGGTAGGTGAAGAGATCGGTCTGTGGAACGGCAACTTCCACGGTGGCAACTGGCAGAAGATCAAGACTTCGAGCGCTTCGTGGAGCGATCAGGGCTTGCGTTATTATAAAGGTTTGGCGTGGTATCGCACCACGGTGGAAGTGCCGCAGGAGTTTGTAGGGCAACGCATTTTCCTGTGGAGCGGCGGCGTCGATGAAACCGCCAAAGTGTGGGTAAATGGCAAAGTAGCCGGTATCAGCCCCGGCGCTTCGTTCTATCCCTTTGAGATGGATGTCAGCGAATTGGTGAAGCCGGGACGGAATGTAATCACGATGTGCATTTCCAATCAGGTCGTCAATGAAATCGGCACTGGTGGAATCGTGGCTCCGGTTATTCTCTACGCACCGGCCAAAGGCAAGGATGCCGTGCTGGAAAATACTCGCGACTTGAAGCCGACGTTTCCTTAAAGAGAAAACTATAAGTTTGTTTAGACTGCTTCGGGAACTCGAATCTCGGGGCGGTCTTCTGGTGTGGGAATCTCGGCCTGTTCCGATTTTAGCAGGGGTAGGGAAAGGGTGAATGTAGCGCCCTGGCCCTGGCCTTCCGAAGTGGCGATGAGTGTGCCCTGATGGAGTTCGACAAGGTGTTTGCTGATGGCAAGCCCGAGTCCCAACCCGCCGTGGCGGCGGGTTGGCGTGCCGTCGGCCTGGCGAAAACGATCGAAAATACTGGATAGGAATTCAGGAGCGATGCCGACACCGTTATCGCTGATGGTGAGCTTTGCGTAATCGTTGGTCGCGTCGAGCGCAATGACAACGGCTTCGCCCGGGGGCGAAAATTTCACGGCGTTATGCAACAGGTTCCAGAGCACCTGTTGCAGCCGGTCCGGGTCGCCGGAAATTTGTGGTTCGCCCTCGAAATCGAGAATGAATTTGACATTTTTTTCTTGCGCAGAAGGCAATATGACATCCAGCGCGTTTTGTGTGGCCTGTGACAGGGAGAGGGGCTTAGGCTCAATCGCCATTTTGCCTGTCACCATGCGGGAAACATCCAGCAAGTCGTTGATAAGCTGAGATTGGGTGCGGACGTTGCGTTCGATGACGGTTAGCCCCTGGCGTGTGGCGGAGCTATCGAGATTGCCGTCACTGAGGAGTTGCGTCCAACCTAAAATGGAATTGAGAGGGGTGCGCAACTCATGAGAAACAATCGCCAAAAATTCGTCCTTGGAACGGTTGGCGTCTTCGGCGATGGCGCGTGCCGTGCGTTCGCGTTCGATAACGCGGATGCGCTCCAGCTCGATTTCTTTGCGTTCGGAGATATCCAAATGGGAAACGACGGCTCCGCCTACCTCTCTTTCATTGGTGATGAGTGGGGTAACGGTCAGCGAATACCATCGTTGGCCTTCATTGGTATCGCAGGGATATTCCATTGCAAATGTGTCGTGGTTGCCTGCCAGAAGTGCGCGAATGCCTTTGACGGCTTTAATTGCATCGGCATGCCGATAAGCCTGAAGGTAATTCTCACCGAGATTTAGACGTGGCAAAACACAAGTGTGATGGCGAATGTTAAATCTTTCCCAGGCAATATTGACTGAGACGATAAACCCTTCTTTATCGAGCACGGCGATATGAGCCGGGAGAGAGTCGAGAACGGTGCGGTTAAGGGCTTCCCGATCGAGGATGCGTAACTCGGCAGCGACAGCGCGTTCCGATTCGTCACGGGCTTTTTGCCATTCTTCGCGCGCATGATGCTTGGCGCGTTGCCTGGCGTTGGCTATCAGGCTAATGAATGCTCCCACCACCAAGAGCAACCCGCTTTGGATGAGGCTCACGCTATCGAAGCTGAACTGGTCGTAGGGAGCCAGGAAAAAATAATTCAGGGCGAGGGCCGAAAGGAGAGCGGTAAGCAGGCCAGGCCCCAGTCCGCCCTGCCAGGCACAGAGCATGATAGTTGCGAAAAGCACCAAACCCGGTACATGCGTTCCCGGTGGCAGGGAAACAAGAAATTTGAGGCCGAGAATAACGCCGATGTAAATTAAAGCGACTCGCAAATAGGAGATGAGCTTGGAGCGAATGCGAGGCCTGGTAGGGGAATTCTGGTTTGTATGCGCCAAGGGCGTTGATGACATGGAGCGATTCGGAAAATAGAAGTCACTTCTTTCAAAGAGCATAAGCTACAGTGCAAACTACTTGCCAGCAAACTCGCCCGGCGGAGTGAATTTATTTCTGATAATCTCTTGTGCAGAACTCTGATTGTATGCTTTCCTTTCCTCACGATCATGGAATTAGACATTGAGAATCACCGGCAGTTAAAGCAGTATCTGGTGGATACCGGACGCGCGGATGCAGATGAGATTGTTTCAATGCAAAATCTGGCAGGCGGGGTTTCCAACCGCACCGTATTGCTCCACTTCCAGGATGGGCACGGCTGGGTGGTGAAACAGGCGCTCGAAAAATTGCGGGTGGCCGTGGATTGGTTTAGCGATCCGCAACGTATCCATCGCGAAGCGCTGGGGATAGAACACTTGTATGCTCTGGCACCCGCCGGGAGCATCACACCGCTGGTTTTTGAAGACGAAGAGAATTATATTCTGGCGATGGAAGAGGTGCCCCAGCCGCATGCCAACTGGAAAACCCTGTTGTTGCATGAGCCGGTAAGAGAGAGCGACGTGCGGCAATTTGCCGACCTGCTGGCGGCAATTCATTGCGGTGCCTGGCAGCGACGGAGCGAACTGCAACCTATTTTCGATGAGAGCTGTTATTTCGAATCGTTGCGCCTGGAGCCGTATTACGCGTTTGCCGCCGAGCAAGTTCCCGCTACAGCGCCCTTTCTCAGCGAACTCATCGCTCAAACCCGCACCCAAAAGCTAACTCTGGTGCATGGCGATTACAGCCCCAAGAACATCCTGAAATACCAGGAGCGGTTGGTTTTGCTCGACCACGAGGTGATTCACTGGGGCGACCCGGCGTTCGATGTCGGGTTTTCGCTCACGCACTTGCTCAGCAAAGCGCACCATCTCAAGGCGCGTCGCAACGAGTTTGCGCAAGCGGCATCGTTCTACTGGCAGCGGTACTACGAGCAATTAGGCCAAATGCCGTGGCAGGCCGAGTTGGAGGCCAGAGCGGTGCGACATACTTTGGCCTGTTTATTGGCGCGGGTGGCCGGGCGTTCGCCGCTGGAATATCTCGATGATACGCAGCGCAACATACAACGGGAAGTGGTCGTTGGGCTGATGCAACGGCCACCTCTTCAAATTTCTACTTTGGTTGATGAATTCACAGGAGCTTTGCCTGATGTCGATTATTGAACAGTTACACAGCATCGAGATTCTGGATAGCCGTGGGCGTCCCACCTTAAAAACTACCTGTCGTTTAAGAAGTGGGGCAACGGCCAGGGTATCGGTGCCTTCGGGTGCTTCGACCGGCGAGCACGAAGCCCATGAATTGCGCGATGGCGACTCACAACGCTATGGCGGCCTTGGTGTGCGCAAAGCCGTGAAACATGTCAATCATGAATTTGCCGGGTTGCTTTGCGGGCGCGAGTGGAGCCAGCAGTCGCTCGATGAGGCGATGACGGAACTCGACGGCAGCGCCAACAAGGCGCGGCTGGGAGCCAACGCCATTCTCTCAGTTTCGCTGGCTTTTGCCCGTGCTCAGGCCAAGGAACAGGACATTCCCCTTTATCGGCATTTTGCACGGTTGGCGGGTAGCGAAAAACCGCGCTTGCCGCGCCTCACCATCAACCTTTTCAGTGGCGGTAAACATGCCGGAGGGCAGCTTCCGATTCAAGATTTGCTGATGGTGCCTGCTCGCGCCGTAACTATCGACCAGGCATTGGTCGATTCGTATGCCGTCTACCAAAGTGCGGCGCGCCTGAGTTTTGAAAAACACGGCATGCGTGCCCTCACCGCCGATGAAGGCGGCCTGGCACCAGCTTTTGAAAGCATCGAGCAGATGTTTCAAGATGCGGTGCAGTCGATTGAGAATGCAGGATTAAAATGCCCGACAGACGTGGCGTTGGCGATTGACGTGGCTTCGTCGCATTTCTACGACGACCAGAAGTATTTTTATAATTCTGAGGGTGCGAATGCGGCGGGAATGATTGAAGAGTTGGCTGGTTGGGTTTCGCGTTATGGCATTGTGAGTGTGGAGGATGGCCTCGCCGAGAACGACTGGGCAAACTGGCCGCTATTTTGTGAGCGGTTGAAGGCAATTTCCCCATCGGCTCTGGTGCTGGGCGACGACTTGCTATGCACCAACCCGGCACGCATCCAACGAGCGATTGATGAGAAAGCGGCGAATGCCCTGTTATTGAAAGTGAACCAGATCGGCACTTTGAGTGAAGCGTTACAGGCATTGAAACTTGCGCAAGGCGCGGGCTGGAAAGTGACGGTTTCGGCGCGCAGTGGTGAAACCGAAGACAACTGGCTGGCTGACCTGGCAGTGGGGTGGGGTGCCGACCAGATTAAGATTGGTTCTATTACGCAATCGGAGCGGTTGGCTAAATATAACCGCTTGTTGGAAATTGAACAAGAGACGGGCTGGCCAGTGACGACTTGGCCAAATGCATAAATTATAGACTGCCTAAGGCAGTGCCGGCAATTCATAGGGGTTATGCGGCGCGCAAGGTGAAGAACGTAATTTCCGGGCGGCAGTTGAGGCGGACGTAGGGCCACACCATACCTACGCCGCGATTGACGTAGAGCTGTATTTGCTTTTCGGGAGTTGCTCCAACACGATAGAGTCCGGCGTCATATTTCTCACCGAATTTAGGCAAGTGCAGTGCGCCGACGAAAGGCGCGCGAATTTGCCCGCCGTGAGTATGCCCGGCTAAGTGCGCGGCAAAACGGCCGGTTTTCGCATAATCATCGGCAGGGTCGGGTTCGTGCGCCAATAAAATGGCAGCCCCCTTATTGGGAAGCGTTTCAAGGATACGGTCCACATCAGACATTTCCATCCAGGCGTCGTCCAAACCGCAGATATGAAGAGTGCCGCCATCGCGATGTAGGGTATGAAACGAATTGTTTAGCTCCTGCACACCACTTTTTGCCAAAGCATCGCGGATGGTTTTCGGATGCGTCCAGTGGTCGTGGTTGCCCAGCACTCCAAAGGCATCAATACGAGGCTTGAGACGGGCCAGCCCTTCCGCGATCGTGTGACGGTATTGCTGGGGCGCTCGTGTCACAAAGTCGCCGGTTATGGCAACTAAGTCGGGCTGTAGAGAGTTGACGGTATCGACAACTTCTGCCAATCGTTTTTCGGTCATCCAACCACCGATGTGCAAGTCGCTGATTTGTGCCAGCGTTAAGCCGTCAAAAGCCGGATGGAGATTCTGAATAGATAAATTGACGCGAGTGGTTTCGATCCAGTGGGGTTCGAATTTCGTTGCCCAGGCAGCGGGGCCAACCGTGCAGGCTAAACCGGCACCGAGATAGGCGGTTTTTTTGATGAAATCGCGACGGGTGACAGCGGAAGTATTGTCTGGGAGTGATGAACGAGAAGAAACTGGTCGGGACATGATTGCTCTTAGTTTGTCTGAGCATTTTGCTTTTAGCCGCGCCTTAAAACAAGAAAGGAGCGCACTCAGGTGCGCTCCTTCTTTTCGTTTAACCCTGCAACTTCAGCATCAAGTCTTTGCTCTCCACCGTATCCCCTAACGCGACATAGACTTCTTCCACCACGCCATCGTGCGGTGCGTTGATGGTGGTATACATCTTCATCGCTTCCAGGGTGAACAGCTTGTCGCCTTTCTGCACCTTGTTGCCCACACTCACCGCGACGCTGGCGACCAGGCCGGGGATGGGGGCGGCGACTTCGTTGGGGTTGGCGGGGTCGGCCTTGCGCTTGGCGGCACCCTGCGGCTGCACGGCTTTATCGACGACCACGGCCTGGCGGGCTACGCCGTTGAGTTCGAAGTTGACGGCACGCTGACCGGCCGGGTCGGGAGCGCCGACGTTGACCAGGCGCACGATGAGGCGCTTACCGGCTTCGATATCGACCGAAATCTCTTCGCCCGGCAATAAGCCGTAGAAGAAGGCTGAAGTCGGCAAGACCGAAACATCGCCGTAGTTGTCTTCAAAACGGGCGTATTCTTCGAACACCTGCGGATACATCAGGCTGGAATAGAGGTCATTGACGCTAGTTTTGTGGCCGATTTTCCCGTTGAGCTCTTCCTGATATTTTTCGAGATCGAGCGGCGGCAGGTCGGCACCGGGGCGGTCGGTAATAACCGGACGGTCGCCGAGCACGGCTTTCACCACTTCAGGCGGGAAGCCACCTGGCGGTTGTCCGAGGCCTCCGGCCAGCATGTCCATTACCGATTCGGGGAACGGAGTTTCGCCCGGCGGCAGGTCGAGGACTTCCTGAGCCGTCATGCCGCGCGAGACGAGGAACATCGTCATGTCGCCGACCACCTTGGAAGAAGGCGTCACTTTCACGATGTCGCCAAAGAGCTGGTTGACATCGGCATAGGTGCGGGCGATTTCCGGCCAGCGGTTGCCCAGCCCCATGGCGTTGGCCTGTTCCTTGAGGTTGGTGAACTGTCCGCCCGGCATTTCGTGGAGATATACCTCGGCGGTGCCCCAGCGCGGTGCGGTGTCGAACGGCTTGTAGAACGGCATCACGCGTTCCCAGTAGTCGGAGAACTCGTTGAGTGCATTGAGGTCGAGGCCCGAATCGCGCGGGGTGTGTTGCAGCGCCGCCACCAGCGAGTTGATATTGGGCTGGCTGGTGCCGCCGCTCATGGCAGCCAGGGCGCCGTCCACGATATCGACACCGGCTTCGGCAGCGGTGAGGATGCTGGCACCGCTCACGCCGCTGGTATCGTGGGTGTGGAAGTGAATCGGCAGGCCGATTTCTTCCTTGAGCACTCGCACCAGTTCGCGGGCGGCAAAGGGGCGGCACAGACCGGCCATGTCTTTAATAGCCAGAATGTGGG
This sequence comes from Abditibacteriia bacterium, assembly GCA_036833945.1. Lineage (GTDB taxonomy): Bacteria > Armatimonadota > Abditibacteriia > Abditibacteriales > Abditibacteriaceae > DAITOV01. Next base: position 6,989 of record DAITOV010000001.1, on the reverse strand, counting down.
CGCCCATCTTCTCCAATTGCTTGGCGAGATCGACGTAATATTGCAGCGAATATTTCGGGTGATTGGTATCGAGAATATCGCCGGTGTAGCAGATGGCGGCTTCGCAAACGCCGCTGGTCTCGCGAATCGCGGCCATCGAGACTTCCAGGTTGCGCAGATCGTTGAGCGAATCGAAAACGCGGAAGATATCGATACCGCTTTGTGCGGCGTGATGCACGAACCCGGCGATGACGTTATCGGGATAGTTCGAATAGCCCACCGCGTTCGAGCCACGGAAGAGCATCTGGAAGGGAATGTTGGGAATCTTCTCGCGTAGCAAAGCCAGACGCTCCCACGGGTCTTCGCGGCCAAAACGCATGGCGGTGTCGAAGGTGGCTCCGCCCCACATTTCCAGGCTGAAAAGCTGCGGGGTGCGACGCGCAATGGCATCGGCGATGCGGGCCATGTCGTAGGTGCGCATACGCGTGGCCAGCAGCGATTGATGAGCGTCGCGCAGGGTGGTGTCGGTGAAGAGCAACTGTGGCTGCTCGCGAACCCACTGCGCGAATTTATCCGGCCCTAATTCCAGCAGTTTCTGGCGCAATCCGGCTGGCGGCTCCGTGCCGATATCGGCAGCGGGCGGCAGAGCGGGTTTGAGCGGTGTTTCGGGAATGTAACCCTTGGCGTTCGGGTTGCCGTTGACGATGGTCTCGGCCAGGAAGTTGAGCAACTTGGTGGCGCGGTCGCGGCGGGCGGTGAACTCGAACAGTGCGGGCGTGGTGTCGATGAAGGTGGTCGTGGCTTCGCCCGAGCGGAATGTCGGGTTGTTGACCACGTTTTCCAGAAACGGAATGTTGGTTTTAACGCCACGAATGCGGAACTCGCGCAAAGCGCGGTTCATGCGCGCCAGAGCGATTTCAAAGGTGGGGCCGCTGACGGTGAGCTTTACCAACAGCGAATCGTAGAACGGGGTAACGACGGCACCAGCTGCGCCCTGTGCGCCGTCGAGACGCACGCCGAAACCGGCGGCGCTGCGGTAGGCCAGAATCTTACCGTAGTCGGGTGAGAAACCGCGTTCGGGGTCTTCGGTGGTGATACGAGACTGCACCGCAAAACCGTTGCGCGGAATTTTGTTTTGCTCGGGGATGGCGATTTCTTCGCTGTGCAGCGACTGCCCCTGTGCGATGAGGATTTGCGAACGCACCAGGTCGATGCCGGTGATCTGTTCGGTGACGGTGTGTTCGACCTGGATACGCGGGTTCATTTCAATGAAGAACCATTCGTTGGTATCCACGTCGAGCAGGAATTCGACCGTACCGGCGTTGTCGTATTTCACTTCGCGCGCCAGGCTGACGGCGGCTTCGCAAAGCTCGTGGCGCACCTTTTCATCGAGATTGACCGAAGGGGCAATTTCGATGACCTTCTGGTGGCGGCGCTGCACCGAGCAGTCGCGTTCGTGCAGGTGAACCACGTTGCCGTGGCGGTCGCCCAGAATCTGCACTTCGATGTGCTTGGCGCGGCGCACATAGCGCTCCAGGAACACGCTGGAATCGCCGAAAGCGCGTCCGGCTTCGTTCTGGGCTTCATCCAACAAACCTTCGAGGTCTTCGGGTTTAAGCACCACGCGCATACCGCGTCCGCCGCCCCCCGCCGCCGCCTTGATAATGAGCGGAAAGCCGATTTCCTGCGCCGCGCGCATGGCTTCAGCGCGGTCGCTCACGGCTTCTTCGGTGCCGGGGAGGGTGCGCACACCGGCTTTCTGGGCCAGTTCGCGGGCGCGCACTTTGTCGCCCATCATTTCGATGACTTCGGGGCGCGGGCCGATCCAAGTCAGCCCTGCCTCGGTGATTTTGCGGGCGAATTCGGTGTTTTCGGAAAGAAAACCGTAGCCGGGGTGAATGAGGGTGACGCCCTTGCTTTTGGCCAGAGCGATGATGCCGTCGATATCGAGATAGGCACCGACGGGGCCTTTATCCTGACCGACTTCATAGGCCTCATCGGCTTTAAAGCGATGAACGGCGAGGCGGTCTTCAGCGGCGTAGAGCGCAACCGTGCGCAGGCCTAATTCCGTGGCGGCGCGAAAGACGCGAATGGCAATTTCCGAACGATTGGCGACGAGAAGTTTTTGCGGTGCAGACAAACCGATTTCCTCTTTAATTCTTATCAATTGATACTTATGAGTGCTCCTGCAGTATACGAAGTCTAACGGGTTAGGGGCGACTGTTGATTGCGGATTTTGAAATGTGGATAGAACGCAAAGCCTTCGGCTACGCTAACTTCGTCGCAAGTTTTCGCGACGGCTCTTTCATGAATTAACCACAGATGAACACAGATAAACACAGATGGTTTTTGAACTTGGGGCTTTGTTTAGGTCCAAGTATTTAAGTTCATTCAGCCAATAAAAAAGGCGATTCTGCGTTTTGAAAACTAAAAAGTTATCTGTGTCCATCTGTGTTTATCTGTGGTTAATTTCTATTACCGGCAGCAATAACGCTTGATTACCACTGTCTCTCCCGCTATTAGAAGAAATTAGTCTTGTGCAGCTTGCTGCACGGTTTGCCAGGCAACTTTTCGCAAGTGGGCGGCAAATTCCGGGGAGACGCGGGGCGGGACGAAGGTGAGTTTTTCCGGCGATTCGTTGAAGAGGAAGCCATACCAGATCAAGCCTCCCAGGTAGCAACCGGCGGCATTGGCGTGGTTGGCATCGAAGGTGAGCTTGGTTTTTTCCTTGTTCCAGCGGTAGCCGACATGCAGGGAATTTGTTTGATTGGGGAGAGCGGGTGCGACCGGGTTTTTGAAGTCGAAGTTCGCGTCTTTTTGATAGCCCCATTGCGGGTCGGAGTTGACGGCGTAGAAGGCATCACCGTTAGGGATGATGCGCAATCCCAACTCTTTGGCGAGAGCGTGATAGGCGGCGCGGGAGTGTTCCCACATCTCGCGTTGGCTTTTGGCGCGCGTATCGCCATTGATGCGGGTGAAATAGTTGGCATCGTTGCGGTAGGCCCAGGTCTGGTGGAACACCACTTCGGCCTGTGGCTGCAATCTCTTTATGTAATTGACGAGGTTTTGCGCATAGGGGCGGTAGGAAGCCGGTTCGCCGGAATAAGTTGAAGCCTGCTGGATGGTGATAATATCCCAGCTATTTTCGCCCAGCAGTTTTTTGAGCGATTTTTTACCATAGGGGTTCCCTTCGGGATCTTCCGGGTTGGCCTCGGCTGCGGCAGCGTGCCGCCAATGGCGTTCGAGCGAACATCCACCCAGTTCGGCGCGGCCGATAATGAGTTCGTGCCCGCCTTCTTTGGCTAACTGGGGCAGGTATTGAGTGGCGTTGCGTGAAAAGCTATTGCCGATGAGAAACAGCTTGACGGTGCGCGCGTGAGCGGCACCGGTGGACAAAACCAGAATGAAGAGCAGCCAGAGCGGTAGGGAGCGAAGGAGTTTTTTCATAGTGAGAGAATACCTACAAACTTTATTTTGGTTTACCACGGAACCGGTTAAGTTGCAGAAAATAGAGGCGATGACGCAGCACCTCTGGAATTATGATGAACTGAACCCCGATGGCATTATTAAGTTTGCACGATATTTCCCTGAATTTGGGTGGCCGCCTTTTATTGGACGGCGTTGATTTACAAATCGAGCGCGGTGAGCGGGTTTGTTTGCTGGGGCGCAATGGTGAAGGTAAGAGTTCACTGCTACGGCTGATAGGCGATGAAATTTCGCCCGAGCGCGGCACAGTGGCCCTGCAAAAAGGGGCCAAAGTGGCTCAGTTGCCCCAGCAGGTGCCGCTGGCGATGGATGGCACGGTAGCGCAGATTATAGCTGGTGGCTGGACCCAAGGCGGCAGTGCGCCCCAGCATCAGGTCGATGCGATGATTTCGCGCTTGCGCCTCGATCCCGATTTGCCGTTCGCTTCGCTTTCGGGTGGTTTGAAGCGCCGTGCCTGGTTGGGGCGCACGCTGATTAGCGAGCCGGACGTTTTGCTGCTGGACGAGCCGACCAACCACCTCGATATCGATTCGATTACCTGGCTCGAAGAGTTCTTGCAGCGCGCCGCACCGACACTGTTATTCGTGACTCACGATCGTTCGTTCTTGCGCAAATTGGCGACGCGTATCGTGGAGATCGACCGTGGCAAGCTGCTCAACTGGGAGTGCGATTACGACACCTACCTGGTGCGTAAGGAAGCTGCGCTCGAAGCCGAAGAGAAGCAGAATGCGCTTTTCGATAAGCGGTTAGCGCAGGAAGAAGTATGGATTCGGCGCGGTGTGGAGGCGCGCCGCACCAAGAGCCTGAGCCGCATCCGCGAACTGGAGAAAATGCGCATCGAACGCCGCGAACGCCGCAATCGGGTCGGCACGGTGAACCTGCAGTTGCAAGACGTCGGGCGCTCGGGGCATTCGGTGGTGGAAGCTGAAAAGGTCAATTTTGCTTATGGCGAGCGACCCATTGTGCAAGATTTCTCCACGCTCATCATGCGGGGCGATAAAATCGGTTTGATCGGCCCCAATGGCACCGGGAAAACCACCTTGCTGCGTTTGCTATTGGGGCAGATGGAGCCGGATAGCGGCACGGTAAAGTTAGGCACGCGCTTGCAAATTGCCTATTTCGACCAGTTGCGCGCGCAGATTGAAGATGAAAAATCGGTGCAACAGAACGTAGCTGGAGACAACGCCACCGTCACCTTCAACGGCCATCAGCGCCACGTCATTGGCTATTTGCAGGAGTTTTTGTTCAGTTCGGAGCGTGCCCGCACTCCTGCCGGAGTGCTGAGTGGTGGCGAGCGAAACCGTCTACTCCTGGCGAAGCTGTTCACTCAACCGGCCAACGTGCTGGTGATGGACGAACCGACCAACGACCTCGATGCCGAGACCATGGAATTGCTGGAAAATCTCCTGGTCGAGTTCGAAGGCACCTTGTTGGTAGTGAGTCACGACCGAACATTTCTCAATAACGTTGTCACCAGCACATTGGTGTTTGAAGAAGATGGGATGGGTGGTTATGCCATTGGTGAATACGCCGGAGGCTACGACGACTGGCTGCGCGTGAAGCGCAGCAACGAACCGGCCCCTGCGCCCAAGAAAGCCGAACCGAAAGTGGCACGCCCGACTTCACGCCCGAAGAAGATGAGCTTCAAGGAACAACGCGATTTAGAAGCGTTGCCCGGCAAAATCGAGGAACTGGAAACTGAACAAGCGGGTCTTGTCGAGCAAATGGCCGATCCGAATTTCTACCAAGGCGATGGCAGCGCCGCCGCTAAAACCACCAAGCGGTTAGCCGAGATCGATACCGAACTGGAAACGGCGTTTGCGCGTTGGGAAGAGTTGTTGGAGTTGGAGAAGAGTTTTTCGTAGGGGCGCCCCTTGTGGGTGCCCGGTGCGTACCAGATAGTGCAATCTGTTAATCGAGCAGTAACGTCGCGGGCACCCACAAGGGGAGCACCTACATATGCCCGGGGAACCTCTGCGGGGCGAATAAATTGATGGAGTGGCTGGTAGCACCGTCACAACTTAAGTCGGCTAAAATTTCACCGACCACGCTGGCGAATTTATAACCATGCCCGGAAAAGCCGCAGGCGATAGCGACTTGCCGATGCTCGGGGTGCTGGGCAATCACAAAATGCTCGTCGGGCGTTGTGGTGTAGAGGCAGGTTCGCGCGTCTAAAAACTTTCCGCTCAGCACCGGAATGCGCGGGGCAAGATAAGAGCGCATCGCATCGATCTCATGGGGATGCACGATGCGGTCGATGGTCTCGGGTGAACCGGTTTGTCCCAATCCAACTTGTGCCATGCGGAAAAATGCGACTTTTACACCCGGCACTCCGGCCTGGGTGGGAAACCCATAAAACTGCACACCGTCTTCGCATTCCCAGATATAAACCGGGAAGTGTGCCGAATCGAATGCGGCCAGGTCTTGAGTTGGCTCGAACCAGAATAAAATCTGTCGCTCCACTTCCAGCGGCACACCTAATGCGGCAAGTGTTTCGGGTGCCCAGGCACCGGGAGCGATGACCAGGCGCGAGGCTTCATATTTACCCTGAGCGGTAGTAACGACCACGCCGTCGCCACCGGGTTTGGCCTGCCATTTAGTGACCGGTTCGTGGAAGTGCAACTCTGCACCCATTGCAGCGGCGCGGCCGAGATGGGCGCGCACCGTTTCTTCGGGATGCACCCAACCGGCGCGTTTCTCATAAAACGCGATTTCGTTATCCTGGGGAGAGAGCAGCGGATAACGTTGGCGAATCTCACTGGCGTTCAGAATTTCGTGGGGTAAATCGTGCTGACGGGCTGAAGCCAGGCTGCCTGCAACCACGGCGCTCTTTTCGTCGCCGATCATCAGGCCGCCGCACAACGTCATCAGGTCGCGGTCGGTTTCGCGTTCAAGCTTTTCCCATAGCTCATAAGCCCGCAATAGCAGCGGGACGTAGGCGGGATGCTCGAAGTAAGACTGGCGAATTACGCGCGAGTGCCCGTGGCTCGAACCCCGGTCGTGTGGTGAACCGTAGCGTTCGAGTCCGAGCACTCGCTTGTTGCGCGTGGCCAAATGATAGGCCGCACTTGAACCCATTCCGCCCAAACCCAACACAATGACATCGTAAACCGAAGTGCTCATGTTGACTTGAGAGTCTATGGTATTTCAAGGCGGCTTGCGTCTATCGTATTTAGGCTCGGGCCAGGTCGAAGCGATCAAGCTCCATCACTTTGACCCACGCCGCCACGAAGTCTTTGGTGAACTTCTGCGTTGCGTCGGCACTGGCGTAGACTTCGGCCAGGGAGCGCAGCACCGATTGGGAACCAAACAGCAGGTCGGCGCGGGTGGCCGTCCACCTGAGTTCATCGGAGTAGCGGTCGCGGCCTTCGAACAGGTCTTGCTCTTCCGTGGCGGCTTTCCATACCGTACACATGTCGAGCAGGTTGACGAAGAAGTCGTTGCCGAGCACGCCCGGCTTTTCGGTAAGCATGCCGTGCTGGCTGTTGCCGACAGTAAAACCCCGCGAGCGCAAGCCGCCGACC